>NZ_JBSGTS010000038.1:0-49359 GCF_053607525.1 Kribbella sp. NPDC055110 | reverse complement strand
GCAACCCCAACCACACCCAGAACCGTGGCCCGAGCCAGAGCCGCACCCGGCGCCCAGGCCCCCGGGGGGGGCCCCCCCCCCCCCCGCTGCTCGGTGGTACCCAGAGCCGGGAGGCGAAGGCCGACGGCTCGTGGAACGTCCGGCGGGTGTCCGGGTCCGCGTCCGCGAAGTCGTACCGCTGCCCGGGCTGCGACCAGCAGATCCTGCCGGCCACCCCGCATGTCGTCGTGTGGCCGGAGAACCCCAGCCTGCTCGGTGCTCTGGGCGGTGCGCAGTCGCTCGACGAGCGGCGCCATTGGCACACTGCTTGCTGGCAGCGCAGCCGATGAAAGGGTTCTCGGTGAGCTCGGTGAAGGGTTGTTGGGCATGAAGCTTCCGGTCACGGCGTACGGCGAAACCGGTACGCCGGTCGTGGTGATGCACGGGTTGTTCGGCTCGGGACGGAACTGGATGACCGCCGCGCGCCGGCTCGCGGACCGGCACCGGGTGTTCGCGTTCGACCTGCGCAACCACGGCACCTCGCCGCACGTCGAGACGATGAGCTACCCGGAGATGGCCGACGACGTCCGCGAGACGATCGAGTCGCTCGGGGTCGGGCCGGTCGCGCTCGTCGGGCACTCGATGGGCGGCAAGACCGCGATGCTTACCGCGCTGCAGCATCCCGCGGTGGTCGAGCGGCTCGTGGTTGTCGATGCGGCGCCGGTTGCATACCCGCCGGCGTTCGTCGAGTACGCCCGAGCGATGCGGAACGCCGACCTGTCCTCGATCACCCGTCGCGCTGAGGTCGACGCCCAGCTCGTCGACGCCGTACCGACGCCTGGGACGCGCGCCTTCCTGCTGCAGAACCTGATCCTCGACGCCGACGGCGCCCGGTGGCGACCGAACCTTCCGGTCATCGAGGCTTCGCTGCCGGCGATCTCCGGCTGGCCCGCCGATGCTGCCGGCCTGGTGTACGACGGGCCGACGCTGTTCATCTACGGCGGCAAGTCCGACTACGTCCAACAGGACCACCGCGCGACGATCGCGACGTACTTCCCGCAGGTGCAGTACGCCGAAGTCCCCGAGGCCGGCCACTGGGTCCACGCCGAACGCCTCGACGACTTCTTGGCAGCACTCACCCCGTTCCTGCCGTAGAGCAGCCAGCCTTCGCCCCTCCGCGCACTCGTCTAGAGTGCCGTGAGACCAGCTGGGAGAGCGCTGATGGTGAGTTTCGACTGGGGACTTGATGAGCCGCCCGCGGCACCCGGCGACGGGCGCGTGGCGCTTCCACCCGCCGACCTACCTGAGGTGGTTGAGCTGGTAGATCAGGGCTGGAGTATGGCACCGGAGGAACCCCTCTGGGTCTTCTTGCCTGCGGTATGGCCCAGAACTCATCGAACGTGGGTGGTGGACCGTTCGACACGCTGGGTCGAGCATTCGCGTGACGGCATCGTTGTCGAACGCGTGCCATGGTCCGCCGACTTGTACGCGGAGGTCGAGGCGGACTCCAACGGTTTGCTGGCCGAGGCAGAGGTTCCACCCCGGCCGGCCAACCGGCTCTGGCTGCTCAAGCCGCCGTCACCCGATATCTCTGTCCAGGCCGTGCTCGACCGGGTGCTCGAGCCGACTGTGTCCCCGGACAGCGAGATCGTCCCAAGCTGCAATCCCGCCTTCGTCAGTCACGCACACCGGACGGTCCACGGACTCTTCAGGTGACCACGGTGGTACTGACAGGTGGGTGGTAAACGGTTGTCCGTAATCCATTGACCTCTGACTGGAAGTATCGGTAAGTTTTCAACCCAGTTCCTGCAGGATCCATGATCTGGGTTGGTGGTGGCGATGGTGGTCCGGACCGGCGCGCAGCGTCTGGCCGAGGACCCGGGGTTGGTGCCGGACGGGCGCCTGGGACTGATCACGAACTTCACCGGCGTGCTGCCGGACCTGACGCCGACGTCGGTCGCGTTGGGTGCGGCCGGGTTGCCGCTGGCGGCGTTGTTCGGTCCCGAGCACGGCCTCCGCGGTACGGCGCAAGCGGGTGCGAGCGAAGGGGAAGGCGTCGACCCCGACACCGGGCTACCGGTGTTCGACACCTACCGACGTACGTTGGCCGAACTCGACGACCTGTTCTCCGGTGTCGACGTGCTGCTGTTCGACATCCAGGACATCGGGACGCGGTTCTACACCTACGTCTGGACGATGTACGACTGCCAGCAGGCGGCCGCCCGGCTTGGTATGCCATTTGTGGTGCTGGACCGGCCGAACCCGCTGGGCGGCGTCCGGGTCGAGGGACCGCTGCTGCAGCCCGGGTTCGAGAGCTTCGTCGGGCGGGCGCCGATCCCGCTCCGGCACGGGCTGACGGTCGGCGAACTCGCCCTGCAGTTGGGCACGGCAACGGTCGTCTCCGTCGAGGGTTGGACCCGTTCGACCACCGGGACCGGTATGCCATGGGTGCCCCCTTCGCCGAACATGCCGACCCCGGACACGGCTTTGGTATACCCCGGCACCGGATTGTTCGAGGGCACGAACCTCAGCGAGGGCCGCGGTACGACGCGACCGTTCGAGACGATCGGGGCGCCGTACGTCGACGACCGGCTCGTGCCGGCGCTGCGCGCGTGTGAGCTGCCTGGGGTGATCTTCCGGCGGACGTGGTTCGAGCCGGTGTTCCACAAGTACGCGGGCCAGGCGTTGTCCGGCGTACAGCTGCATGTCGTGGACCCGGAGGCGTTCGAGCCGGTGCGGACCGCGTTGGTGATGCTGCGGGTGCTGAACGAGCTGTATCCCGACGACTTCGATCTGCTGCCGTCGCTCGACAAGTTGTGGGGTTCGGACTCGCTGCGGAAAACGCTGGAGGCCGGTGACGACCCGGTCGAACTCTTGCCCGCGGCAACCACACCGGCCGGATGGGTACGCGACGGCGTACTGCTCTACGAAGGGACAGACCGATGATCCGCTCGTTCCAAGTTGGTGACGGGCCGGCGATCGCCGCCGCGTGGACCGCTGCCGCACCGGCCGATCCGATCAGCTACCAGCGGTTCCGCGACCTGTTCCTGCTCGACCGCAATTTCGACGCGGCCGGTCTGCAGGTGGCCGTGATCAATGATCAGATCGTCGGCGCCGCGTACGCCGTCCGCCGGCTGATCGCCGTCGACGCCGACGACCTGGAGCCGGCGTCCGGCTGGATCCCCTTCTTCTTCGTGCATCCGGAGTACCGCGGTCGTGGCCTCGGGCGTGAGTTGTTGTCCGCGGCAATGGACTGGATCCGCTCCCACGGACGGTCCGAGGTGTACTTCTCGTCGTACACGCCGAACTACTTCCTCCCCGGTCTCGATGCAGCCCGCTACCCGTCAGCCGCTCGACTGCTCGCCGCGCTGGGTTTCGAGCGCGGGTACGACGCGGTCGCGATGGACCGCAGCCTCGCCGGGTATGCCAAGCCGGTCGAGGTCCGTAAGCGGATCGACGCGCTGACGGCCGAGGGCTACAGCTTTGGTACACCATCCGACGACGAGCTGACCGCGCTGATCGCGATCGCCGGCGCGGAGTTCAACCCGGACTGGGCGCGCGCGATCCGCGAAGGCGTCGTATCCGGTCTGCCATTGCACCGCATTGTGGTCGCACGCGATCCGAGCCGGGCGATCCTCGGCTGGGCGATGCACGGGACGTACGAGGCGGTGATCGACCGCTTCGGGCCGTTCGGCGTCCTGCCGGCCTCCCGCGGCACCGGGCTCGGGAAGGTGCTGCTGCACCTGACGCTCGAGCGGATGGTCGCCGCCGGCGCGCATAGTGCCTGGTTCCTGTGGACCGGCGAGAAGTCCGCCGCCGGGCAGCTGTACCTGAAGACAGGTTTCGACATCACCCGCACGTTCACCATCCTCCGGGCGCCCCTGCTCCCGGATGGCGGGAAGGAATGACATGAGGATTTCCAGAGGTCTGCGGCTTGCCGTTGCGCTCGGACTGCTCGCCACGGCCGCGGCCTGCGGCGGCAGTGAAGCGGGTGGAGGCGGTGACAAGGTCGAGCTGACGCTGCTGAGCCACTACAGCGACGGCCCGTCCAAGGAAGGGCTGGACAAGATGATCCAGCAGTGGAACAAGGAGAACCCGAAGGTCCAGGTGAAGGCGCAGGTGGTCAAGTTCGACGACCTGCTCACCACGATGACGGTCCGGCAGACCGGAGGCCGCGGCGCCGACATCGTCAGCGCGTACGGCCTGTGGGGCGGCCAGTTGATGAAGGCGAACGTCGTGGCGAAGGTCCCCGACGACATCGCGACCAAGATCAAGGCGGAGTACAGCCCGGCCGCGCTCGGCGCGGTCACCACCGGCGACACGTTGCTCGGCTACCCGACCGAGCTGAACACCTACGTGCTCTTCTACAACAAGAAGATCCTCGCCGCGGCCGGCATACCAAAGCCACCGACCACCTGGGCCGAGCTCGCGGATGCCGCCAAGAAGACGGTGAAACGGGATGCCAAGGGCAACATCCAGGTCGAGGGCCTCAGCCTGATCCAGGACGGCGACAACAAGTCCGTGCACCCGTTCTTGTCGCTCCTCGACGCGGCCGGCGGGAAGTTCCTCGCTCCGGACGGTACGGCGCAGTTCGACAACGCCGAGGGCAAGGCGGCGCTGAAGTTCGAGGCCGACCTCGCGGCCGCGAAGGCGACCAACCCGTCGATCATGCCGACCAAGCAGTTCCGCAGCGGCGGTGTCGCGATGGCGATCCAGGCCGGCTGGTGGATCGGCAGCCTGAAGACCCAGATGAAGGACAAGTACTCCTCCGACGTCGGCGTGACCGCGATCCCGGGGCCGACCGCGGGCAGCAAGGGCTCGCTGGCGTACGGGTTCTTCATGGGCGTGAACCAGCGCAGCAAGCACGGCGACGAGGCGTGGAAGTTCCTGACGTGGATGAACGAGCACAAGGCTTCCGAGAGCAATGGCACGGACGGCCAGGTGACGGAGACGGGCAAGTGGCTCGCGGATCAGGGTCTGATCCCGCCGCGGTCCGCTGACCAGGCGGAGTACAAGAAAACGCTGTCCGACCCGAACCTGGCGCCGATCTACGACGCGGCGACGTACGCGATGGCCGAACCCAACCAGCCGGGCGCGTACGAGGCGAAGACCGCGCTGCACAACGCGATCATGGGTGTGCTTGCCGACGGCAAGAACCCGGACGACGCGCTGGCGCAGGCCGCCAAGGCGGTCAAGCCGCAATGACGGCCGCGGTCGGCCAGGCCGGTGCCGTTGTGGTGCCGGCCCGGCGGCTCGGCAAGCTGCAGCGCGAGGGACGGGCGGCGTACCTGTTCCTCGCGCCGGCGTTGCTGTTCTTCTGCGTGTTCCTGATCCTGCCGTTCGTCTTCGCGATCGTGCTCGCGTTCTCCGACTGGGGCGGGTTCGACCTCGGGACCCTGAAGTGGGCCGGCACGGCGAACTTCACCGACGTCCTGAGCTTCGACGGGACGTTCGTCAAGCCGATCCTGGTGAACACGCTGCTGTTCGCGTTCGGGTCGGTGTTCCTGGCCACGTTCGGGTCGGTACTGGTTGCCTACTGCATCGATCGGCTGGCGTTCCAGGGGTTCTGGCGGGTGCTGTACTTCCTGCCCGTGGTCGCGACGGTCGTGGCCATCGGCAACGTGTGGAAGATGATGTACCAGCCGGCCGGGCTGATCAACGGCGCCCTGAACAAGCTCGGCGTGAACAGCATCGGGTTCCTGTCCGATGCGTCGTACGCGCTGCCGTCGGTGACCGTCGTACAGGCCTGGGCCTCGATCGGCGGCGCCGTCCTGATCCTGACCGCCGGACTGAAGGCGATCCCGGAGATGTACTACGAGGCGGCCGAGGTGGACGGGGCGAGCTCGTGGCACATGTTCTGGTCGATCACGGTGCCGTTGCTGCGGCCGGCCCTGCTGTTCGTGCTGATCACGCAGTTCATCGGCGGGTTGCAGTCGTTCGCGCTGATCATCGTGATGACGGGTGACGGCGGTCCGGTGAACGCGACCAACGTCGCGGCGTTCGAGATGTACCAGCGGGCGTTCAAGTACGGCGCCTGGGGTACGGCGAGCGCGATGGCGATGGTGCTGTTCGTGATCATCCTGGCGATCACGTTGCTGCAGTTGTGGGTCGCCCGGCGGCGCGGAGAGGAGACCTCGTGAGGCGGCACGGCAAGTTCCCGTGGTTCGCGTACCTGGTCGTGATCCTCGGCGGGGTGGCGATGGTGATGCCGTTCCTGGACATGGTGATGAGCTCGTTCAAGGGTGCGGGCGAGTACGGCGTGATCCCGTACAAGCTGCTGCCGGAGTCGTTCAATCTGGACAACTACCGCGAGGCGTTCTCGCAGCTGGAGCTGCCGCGGTTGTTCCGCAACAGCGTGATCGTCACGGTCAGCGTGACGGTGTCGGTGCTGATCACGTCCGCGCTGGCCGGGTACGCGCTGGCCAAGCTGCGGTTCCGCGGGCGAGCGGTGATCTTCCGGTTCATCCTCGCGACGATGATGCTGCCGCCGTTCCTGCTGCTGATCCCGACGTTCCTGATCATGCTCAACTGGCCGCTGGCCGGCGGCAACGACTTCCTCGGCCGCGGCGGTGACGGCGGGCTGACGACCAGCCTGCTCGCGCTGATCCTGCCGTTCACGGTCTCCGGTTTCGGGATCTTCCTGATGCGGCAGTTCATGATCTCGCTGCCGGACGAGATGCTCGAGGCGGCCAAGATCGACGGTGCGAACCAGTGGCAGATCTGGCGGCTGATCGTGCTGCCGCAGACCAAGCCGGTGGCGATCACGCTCGGGCTGATCACGTTCATCGGCACGTGGAACGAGTACATCTGGACGCTGCTGATCTCGTCGTCCGACCCCTCGTTGCAGACGCTACCGGTCGGGATCCAGTTGCTGCAGAGCTTCCTCGATCCGGACCGCACCATGCCGATCGTGATGGCCGGGCTGGTGATCAGCACGTTGCCGGTGCTGTTCGTGTTCCTGGTGTTCCAGAAGTACTACGTGCGTGGCGTCGTACTCAGTGGCCTCAAGTGAGGAGACCTTCGTGACCAGATCAGTGCTCGCCGTCGGTGCGCATATCGGCGACATGGACCTGACCGCCGGGCCGACGCTGGCCAAGCTCGTCCTGGAGGGCGCGTCGGCGACGATCGTCGCGCTGACGCCGGGGGAGCGCGGGCACCCGCGGCTGACGCCGGCCGAGTACAAGAAGCAGAAGATCGCCGAGGGTACGGCGTTCGCGGAGGCGATCGGCGCGGACTTCCTGGTCCTCGACAACAGCGACGGTTTCCTCCCCGACACCGACGACGTGGCCCTGCAGCTCGCCCAGATCATCCGCGAGAAGCAACCCGACACGATCATCACGCACTGGAAGCACTCCATCCACCGCGATCACGAACACACCGCCGTACTCGCCGAACGCGCTCGCTTCCTGGCCGGTCTGCCCATCGACCCCGCCGACGATTTCGCCGCCATCACGCCGTACGCCGCCTTGGCCGAGAAGCTGTCCGCGCTGCCGCGGCACGGTGTGCGCTCGTTCCTGCACGCCGAGAACTGGGAGGACATGGAGGGCTTCACGCCTTCGCTGTACGTCCCGATCCCGGAGGAAGCCTTCTACCGCTGGGTGTCCGCGATCCGGCACCAGGCGTTCGCGCGCGGCGAGACGTACGGGTTCCGGTACATCGACTACTACACCGCACTGATGACCACGCGCGGCTGCCTGGCCTCGTACCCGAGGGCGTGCGCGTTCCAAACGAACCAGTCCCCAGAGGTCACCAAACTTGCCGGACCATAGGAGATCTGTCGGCGGTCGGCCGTAGGGTCGTGGTTGGCTCTGTCAGCGGATGGTGGGAGTAGGCGTGAGTGAAGTCCGGCTGGTTGTTCAGGGTGACGACTTCGGGATGTGTCATGCGGTCAACGTGGGGACGGTGCAGGCGTTTCGCGAAGGGATCTTGACGCAGGCGTCGACCATGGCGGCCTGTCCGTGGTTCACCGAGGCGGCGGCGCTCGCGCGTGAGTTCGCCATCCCGGTAGGAGTGCATCAGACGCTGACGTGTGAGTGGGACTTCCTGCGGTGGCGCCCGCTGACGGACGGGGCGACGTTGGTGGGGGAGGACGGCACGTTCCGGCGTACGGTCGAGGAATCGCGCGCCGCGGTGAGCCATGCGGACGCGGTGCGGGAGTTGTCGGCGCAGGCGGCGAAGTTCGCGGCGGAAGGGCTGGCGCTCGAGTATCTCGACGTACACATGGGGCAGGCGGCGCCGGCGGCGTACGACGAGGTATCGGCGGCGCTCGGGAAGCCGTTCATCTACGGGCCTGAGGAAGCGAAGCGGTTCGGATCGATCGAGACGTTGAGCGACCGGGACGCCGTGGACAAGAAGCCTTGGGTGCTCGAGTATCTGGACAAGCTGACGCCCGGCGTGCACCTGCTCGTCACGCATTGCGCGGCGGCGGAGCCTGAACTCGCCGCCCTTCACCGCCCCGGCTCATACACGTATCGCTGGGCCGAGGAATACCGCCTGTCCGACCAGGCAATCGTCACCGACCCCGAAATCCGCCAGGCCATCGCCGACCGATCCATCCAACTCACGACGGTCCGCGAGGCCTTCGCCGACTGACATCCTCCGCCGAGTCGTGAATATCGGCTGCCGGGTCGAGCCGATATTCACGACTCGTCGTACGGCGTCTCAACCATTTGCCACGACTCGGCGAGCGGGCTTCTGTGGAGCGCAGGGCGCCGGGTGGTTTGCCGGTCGCGGCCTTGACGTGGCGGGAGAGGTGGCTGACGGAGTTGTAGCCGGTCAGCTCGGCGATCGCCTGCAGTGGGAGGGTCGAGTTGCGGATGTGGGAGAGCGCGTGGCGGAGGCGGACGGCCTGCAGCGCTGACTGGGGGCTGGTGTTGCGCAACCGGGTGAACACGGCACGCAGGCCCGAGGGGGAAATCCCCAGACCGGCGGCGACGTCGGCGATCCGCAGTCCGGCGGCGAACTGCTCCTCGAACAGCTGCTCCGCTTGAGCGACCAGCTGTTCAGCGGGCGTCGGCGGTGGGCTGGCGGCGCGGCGGAGGCGGAGGTCAAGTTCGGCGAGAAGGAGTGCCCGGAGTTCCTCGATGTTCTCGCGCACCAGGGCGTCGAAGACCCGGCCCAGAGTGTGGTCGGCGTCGTCGTAGCAGAGGCGCGGCCACGGGTGGGTGGCGGCGGCGTCCACCTGGAGGAAGCGGTTCGCGTATCCGGTGCGGCTCTGCTCGGCATGCCACGTGCGCGGTGGGGTGAGGAGGACGGTGCCGGGCGTGGCGTCGTACGTCACGTCGCCGACGGGGCAGGTGATCCGGCCGCGAACGTAGTACACAAGCTCCCAGGACGTGTGCGCGTGCGACGGGTAGTCCTTGCCAGGCGCAGCCGTGTGTACGCCGGCGCCGAGCAGTCGTGGCGATTTGTGCATAAGCCCTGTCGCCTCCTGCATTGATTCCCTGGTACGACGCAACGATGCTGGCATCGATTCGTGCATCTTGTGAAGGAGCACTGCGCTATGGATATGGCGACTGCACTACGCGAGCTCGGCGTGACGGACGACGTACTCACGCAGGACGAGAAGGACCAGCTCGACCGCGACGGATTCCTTCCGCTGCAGGGGATTCTCGCTGCGGAGGAGGTGGCGGCGATCAACGAACGGCTGGCCGAACTGACCGCAGCCGAGGGGGATCGGGCCGGCCGCGAGGTGCATCAAGAGCGGGGCGCGGACCGGCTGTCGGACCTGGTGAACAAGGACCCGAGGTTCGAGGTGTGCTTCAGCCACCCGCGCGTACTGGCGGCGATGCGGCACGTGCTGGGCGACTTCCGGCTGTCGTCGCTGAACAGTCGCGCGGCACTCCCCGGCAAGGGCCACCAGGCGCTGCATGCCGACTTCGATCACCCGGTCGAACCCGGCCAGTACGAGGTGTGCAACTCGATCTGGCTCCTCGACGACTTCACCCCGTCGAACGGTGCCACCCGAGTAGTCCCCGGCTCCCACCGACGCGGCACCATGCCCGGCGACGAAATGCCCGACCCCGCCGCCGCCCACCCCGACCAGATCCAACTACTCGGCCAGGCAGGCACGGTAGTCATCTTCAACAGCCACCTCTGGCACGGCGGCACCCAGAACCACACCAACAACCCCCGCCGAGCCCTCCACTCCTACTTCACCCGCCGCCACCTACCCCAGCAACTCGACCAGCAGGCCTACATCCGCCTGAACACCTACACCCGCCTAACCCCCGCCCAACACTTCATCCTCGACGTCACCACCTGAAAACCGTCTAGCTGGTGTACGGGCCGATCCGCGGATCGGCCCGTAGACAAGCCGGTTGGGGAGGGTTACCTACCCGAATCGGGTAGGTAACCCTCCCCAAGTTGTTCGGTTCGTGGGTTAGGAGGCGTCGGCTTTGCGGACCCAGACTTCTCGGATGATGAGGAGGATGGCGGCGGCCGAGGGGATGGCGAGGAGGGCGCCGACGACGCCAAGGAGGGCGCCGCCGAGGAGGGCGGCGATGACGGTGACGGCACCGGGGATGTCGACGGCTCGGCGCATGATGCGCGGTGCCACGACGTAGTTCTCGACCTGCTGGTAGATGATGCCGTAGATCAGGCAGGCGATACCGATCCCGACGCCGCCGGTGAAGCCGATCAGGGCGACCACGACGACGCCGATCAGGCCGCCGACCATCGGGATGAAGTCGCAGAACATCACCACGATCGCCAGCGCCACGGCGTACTCACGCAGCCCGACGATCTCCAGGAAGATGAACATCATGACGCCGGCGGTCAGCGCCACCAGGAACTGGCCGCTGACGTAGCCGCCGACCCGTCCGAGAACCTCGTCGCCGAGGATCGAGACGCGGGTACGGCGGGTGCGCGGGACGAGGCTGTACGCCGCGCGCTTCACCGACGGGAGTGAGGCGAGGAAGTACAGCGTCAGGACCAGGATCGTGAACGTGTTGAACAGCGCGCCCGCGACCGCCTTGCCGACGCCGAGGATGCCGCCGAACGCGCGTTGCGCCAGCGCCGGATCCTGGATGTACTCCTGGGCCTTCTGGATGAAGTGGTACTTGTTGTTGAGTTCGTTGAGGGTCCTCGACTTGGTCAGCAGGTCGAGCCACTCGGGGGCGTTCTTGATCAGGCTGTTGATCTGGTCGCTGACGACCGGGACGATCGCGACCCCGACGCCGGCGACCGCGAGGATCATCAGCAGGAACACCACGCCGACGGACAGGCCGCGCTTCAGGCCGCGGCGCATGAACCACTCGACCAGCGGGTTCAGACCGACCGCGATGAACATCGAGACCAGGAGCAGGATCAGGACCGAGCGGGCCTGGCCGGCAGCGTTCCACAGACCCAACGCGACGAGTACGCCGAGCGCGGCGAAGAACCCGAACGTGAACGGGTTCCCCCGGCGCAGCGGCGGACCCGGCGTACCCATCCCTACCGACGGGTGCCGCTCTTCGATCAGCAGCTCGTCCGCGAGGTTGGTGTCGCCGTCCTCTCCATCCTCGGCAGCAGCCTTGTCAGCGGCGGCGTCGGCCTCGTCGGCGGACTCGTTCGCCTTGTCAGCAGAGGCGTCGGCCTTCTCGGCGGACTCGTCGGCCTTGTCTGCTGAGGTGGCGGCGTTCGTTGCGGCTTGTTCGCTCTTGCCGGCGGCGGCCTGGGCTTCCGCGGCGGCGGACTTCGCTTCGCGCGTGGCGTCGGCGAGGTCCTGGTCGGGGGTCGCTGTGGAGGTGTCGTCGCCGGCTGGCGTCACATCTTGTCCTTCGGGGATCGTGCGCTCGAGGTGGCCGCATCGGTCTTCTCGTCGTCCGCGGACGACTCGTCGTCGGAGGACTTCGCCGAGCTGGAGCGCGGCGTCTGGACCCGAGTGTCGTCGCTCGCGAGGTCATTCAGCCGGAACTCGTCCACCATGGTCGAGTCCTTCGGCTCCTCGTCGCCGTCCGAATCCTTGGAGTCAGCGGTCTCGGCAAGGTCGGCATCGTCGGCGAGGGCGGCAAGCTCGGCGAGGTCGGCGGCGTCGGCATCAGGGTCGGCCGGGCCGCCGGCGGTCCTGCTGCTCGTGCCGGCGAGGTCGGGGGCGTCCTTCGGGTCGATGCGCAGGCCGGTGTCGATCCGGGTCTCGTCGACGCGGGCGTCCCCGGCGCCGATGCCGACGAACGGGCTGGAACCCGTGAACGGTCCTTCGGTGTCGTACGACGACTCGCGCGAGGATCCCGTCGACAGGCCCGCGGCCGGCGTCGCCCCCGGGAACGGGTTGTCAGCCGCCGTCGCCGCCGGGAAAGGGCTCTCGTCATCCCCAACCTCCGATGCACCCGACCCAGCCGGAGGCGAGCCAAGCGAACCCGAGCCAGCCGGAGCTGAGCCGAGTGCGGAGGACTCGAAGGTGGTGCCCGAGGTGGGCGGGTCGGAGGGGAACGTGGTGGAGGGCTCGGCCGCGAAGGGGCTGCCGATGCCTGTGCCGGTCGCACCTGCCGGGGGACGGGGGGACTCGGCGGGGCGGGCGAACGGGTTCACGTACGGGGCCGCGGCGGTCTCCGAGTCCAGCTCGGCAGCCTGACGGGCGATGTTGCTGGCGATCTCGTTCAGGCCGGCGATCTGGGTGAGGATGCCGTCGCGGCGCTTGGCGAGGCGCTCGGTCTCGCGGGCGACGACGGTACGGGACCGCTCCGCCTCGTCGGCGGCGTTCGCCAGCTCGGCCTCGGCGCGGGTGCGCGCGGTGGTCAGCAGCTGCTCGGCCTCCCGGCGCGCGCGGGACAGCGTCCGCTCGGCGGACTCTTCGGCCTCGGCGCGGATCTTGCGGGCCTGCTCGGTCGCCTCGGCCACCCGGCGCTCGGACGCCTCGGCGGCCTCCTTCATCTGGGTGGTCAGGCTGTCGGTGTCGGCCGCGATCTGCTGGTGCTTGTCGGCCAGTTCCTTGGCCTGCTGCTCGCGCTCGTCCGCCAGCCGCGCCCGCAGCGCCGCCGACTCGCGCTGGATCGCGGTCCGGATCTTCTCGGCCTCGTGCAGCGCGCCGTTCTTGAGCGTGCTCGCCTGCGACTCGGCGGTCAGCTGCAGCTGCTCCGACTTCCGCCGGGCTGCCTGCAGCACCTCGGCCGCCTCGGTCTCCGCCGTACGCCGCAGTTCGGCCGCGTCACCCTCGGCGGTACGGCGCATGCTGTCCGCCTCGTTGAGCGCGACGGTCCGGATGTCCTCGGCCTCGCGGTCACCGGTCGCCCGCGCCGCGGCCGCTTCCTTGGCCGCGTTCGCGCGGAGTTCCTCGGCCTCGCGCTTGGCCTCCTCCAGCGCCTCGGACGCCTGGTCCTGGGCGAGCCGCAGGATCTGCGCGGCCCGGTCGCCGAGACCGGCGTACGACGGGTTCGCGCTGGCCTCGAGCTGGCGACGCGTCTCCGCCAGCTGGTGCTGCATCGGCGCGACACTCTGCTGCAGCTCGTCGGCGCGGTTGCGTGCCTCGCCGAGTTGCATCTCCAGCGCGCGGACATAGTCGTCCACGGCCTGCTTGTCGTACCCGCGGCGACTGACCGGGAAGCCCCCGGCCGCTGTCGCCGTGCGGTCGAAGAACGGCAGGCTCGACTCGTCAGGCATTCTCCCGAGGTTCCCTTCTGGCGGCTCAGCGTGAATCCCCCACCATAAGCCTGTCAGAACCCACCCGAAACCAGCCAATCGGGAGTCGGCGGCAACTACCTGTTGCGGAAGCGATTAATTGCGGTCAGATGCTGCTCGCGGAGGGCTGGGTCGCGGACGCCGAGGCCTTCGGTGGGGGCCAGGGTGAGGACGCCGACCTTGCCCTGGTGGAGGTTGCGGTGGACGTCGTACGCCGCCTGCGCGGTGTCCTCGAGTGGGTAGACCTTGCTGACCGTCGGGTGCACCATCCCCTTGGCGATCAGCCGGTTGGCCTCCCAGGCCTCGCGGTAGTTGGCGAAGTGCGAGCCGATGATTCGCTTCAAGTTCATCCACAGGTACCGGTTGTCGTACTCGTGCATGAAGCCGGACGTGGACGCGCACGTCACGATCGTCCCGCCGCGCCGCGCGACGTACACCGAGGCCCCGAACGTCTCCCGCCCCGGGTGCTCGAACACGATATCGGGGTCGTCGCCGCCGGTCAGCTCCCGGATCCGCGCTCCGAACCGCTTCCATTCCTTCTGGTCCTGGGTGTGCTCGTCCTTCCAGAACTTGTACCCCTCGGCGGACCGGTCGATGATCAGCGAGGCGCCCATCGCGCGGCAGATCTCGGCCTTCTCCGGCGACGACACCACGCACACCGGGATCGCGCCGCCGTTCAGCGCGAACTGCGTCGCGTAGGAACCGAGACCGCCGGACGCGCCCCAGACCAGCACTACGTCGCCCTGCTTCATGTTGGCACCGTTCGCGGACACCAGCTGCCGGTACGCCGTACTGTTCACCAACCCCGGCGACGCCGCTTCCTCCCACGTCAGGTGAGCCGGCTTCGGCATCAGCTGGTTCGACTTCACGAGCGCGATCTCGGCGAGACCGCCGAAGTTCGTCTCGAAACCCCAGATCCGCTGCTCGGAGTCGAGCATCGTGTCGTTGTGCCCGTCCGGCGACTCCAGCTCGACCGACAGGCAGTGCGCGACCACCTCGTCGCCCGCCTTCCACGCGTTCACGCCCGGTCCGGTCCGCAGTACGACGCCCGCCAGGTCGGAGCCGACCACGTGGTACGGCAGGTCGTGCCGGGCCGTCAGCGGCGACAGTTTCCCGTACCGCTTCAGGAACGAGAAGGTCGACACCGGCTCGAAGATCGACGTCCAGACGGTGTTGTAGTTGATCGCGCTGGCCATCACCGCGACCAGCGCCTCACCCGGCCCGAGCTCGGGCGTCGGTACGTCGTCGAGGTGCAGACTCTTGCGCGGATCCTTCTCCTTGCTGTCCAGCCCCTCGAACATCGTCGCCTCGTCGGCGTGCACGGTGATCCCGCGGTAATGGTCCGGTACGTCGAGCTCGCCGACGGCGGCGCTGTCACCGGCAAGGATCGCGTCGAGGATCTGCTTCACGTCGTACCTCCTGAAGCGGCGGTCTGGGTGAGCGGAACTTACCGTCGAGTATGCGCGCGTGGCTGTGCCGTGTAACACACTGGAGGACGGTTGAGACGACCGTCACTTTTGCAGTCCACCGTTGTCAGTGGTCTTATCAACGCAATCTGGTGTGCAGTCGTACTTGGGTGAAGTCGTCCCCGGACCGCAACTGCGCCAGGTCGCACAGCTGATTGGCGAGCCAGACGCCCCGCCCGCCGAGCCCGTCGAGCGGCGGCAGCACCCGTCCGACGAGCAGGTCGTCGATCCGCCCGCAGTCCTGTACGTCGCAGATCAGCGTGCCATCGGCGATCCAGACCGCCAGCCGCCCGCGCCCGCCGCCGAACCGGATGCTGTTCGTGCAGATCTCGTGCAACGCCAGCGACAGGTCCTCGAGCCGGTCCCGTGACACACCGTGCGACGCCGCCTGCCCACTCAGCCATTGCCGGATCTGCCCGAGCTCGTCCGCCCCGAACTCCCACCGCTCGGCCCGATCCGGTACGTCGTCCAGCGCGATCCGAAACTCCTTCTCCGCAAGGCCATCCGCGGTCGACCGAGTGGCACCGGAATGCGTGACGGTCGGGTCGATGCCGACGGACGCGTCGTACCCGCAGTACAGCCGGAACTCCCGGTCCTGCGCGAACGCGATGTCGGACAGCGCCTCGTGCAGCAGCACCTCGTCGTACGCCGCCGCGCTGCGTCCCGGGTATGCCGGCTCGCAGAGTCCGCGCACCGGTCCGGGATGCTGCTCGATGACGCCCCGCCAGTACGGGATCAGCCGCGCAGGGTTGCCCCCGGCAACGGTCATGTCGACGAACCGGACCTCATGCTGCAGCGGTCCGAGAGCGTCGCGCAGTACGGCGATCCGCTCCGGCGGTAACACGGCCACGGTGGTTTCACCCGCCGCCAGACCCTCCTGCACGAACGCAGCGGAGCGCTGCACGAACTCCTCGTCCGACACGTGGACAAAGGCGTCGTGCAGGAATCCGGCCGGCGCACCGTGCAAGGAGTCGGTGGCGCTGTCCTTCAGCACCCGATCAGCGTAGTCCGCCAACGAGGCCGACGAGACTCGAATAGCGCGCCGTCACGCCCAGGTCCCGCCTGGTCACCCTGCGCCTGGACCCTAGTGCGGGGTGGCCGGCTCCACGAGTTCGACCAGGACCCCGCCGGCTGACTTCGGGTGGACGAAGTTGACGCGGGAGCCGGCGGTGCCGCGCTTCGGCTCGTCGTACAGCAGGCGGGCGCCGCGCTCGCGCAGGACCTTCGAGACCGCGTCGAGGTCGTGGACCCGGTAGGCGAGCTGCTGGATGCCCGGACCGCGCTGATCGAGGAACTTCGCGATCGGCGAGGCGTCCGACAGCGGCGCCAGCAACTGGATCGAGGAACCCGAGTCGCCGACCGAGAGCATCGCCTCCCGGACGCCCTGCTCCTCGTTGATCTCCTCGTGCGCCACGGTCATGCCGAACACGTCGGCGTAATACCGGACGGCCTCGTCGAAGTCGGGCACCGCGATGCCGACGTGGTCGATCGCGTCGAACAGCTGATCCATCCCGCCAGCGTGGCGCACGACGTACCCGCGAGACCATCGAAAGTGGCCCAGCCGACACCATCCGTGTGACCCGTCTGACGTCATCGAGCAGCGGCGTACCAGTGCGGTCGCAGGTATCGTGACGGCATGTCTGACACGCGGAACCACAGCGTCATCGTCGCCGGTGCACGGACCCCGATCGGGCGGTTGCTGGGTGGCCTCAAGGGCTTCACCGGAGCAGAGCTCGGCGGGTTCGCGATCAAGGGCGCACTCGAGAAGGCCGGCGTCGCGCCGGACCAGGTCGAGTACGTGATCATGGGCCAGGTCCTGCAGGCCGGCGGCGGTCAGATCACCGCCCGCCAGGCCGCGGTCAAGGGCGGCATCCCGATGGATGTGCCGGCCATCACGATCAACAAGGTCTGCCTGTCCGGGCTGAACGCGATCGCGCTCGCCGACCAGCTGATCCGCGCCGGCGAGTACGAGATCGTCGTCGCCGGCGGCATGGAGTCGATGACGAACGCGCCGCACCTGCTGCCGAAGTCCCGCGAGGGCTTCAAGTACGGCGACACCACGCTGGTCGACTCGATGGCGTACGACGGGTTGTGGGACGCGTTCACCGACCAGGCCATGGGCGCGCTCACGGACCAGGCGAACAACGAGCGCCAGAAGCTGAGCCGCGCGGAGCAGGACGAGTTCAGCGCCCGTTCGCACCAGCGCGCCGCCGAGGCCTGGAAGAACGGACTGTTCGCCGACGAGGTCGTCCCGGTCGAGGTCCCGCAGCGCAAGGGCGACCCGATCGTGGTGGACAGCGACGAAGGTGTCCGCGGTGACACGTCGGTCGAGGTGCTGGGCAAGCTGCGGCCCGCGTTCGGCAAGGACGGCACGATCACGGCCGGATCGGCGTCGCAGATCTCCGACGGCGGTTGTGCGGTCGTCGTGATGAGCAAGGCGAAGGCCGAGGAACTCGGGCTCAGCTGGATCGCCGAGATCGGCGCGCACGGTTCGGTCGCCGGGCCGGACTCGTCGCTGCAGAGCCAGCCGGCCAACGCGATCGCGAAGGCGTGCGCGAAGGAAGGCATCCAGCCCGCGGACCTCGACCTGATCGAGATCAACGAGGCGTTCGCGGCGGTCGGGATCGCGTCCGCGCGCGAGCTCCAGGTCGGCGACGACAAGGTGAACGTGAACGGCGGCGCAATCGCGCTCGGCCACCCGATCGGGATGTCCGGCGCGCGCCTCGTGCTGCACCTGGCGCTGGAGCTCGGCCGTCGCGGCGGTGGCGTCGGCGCGGCCGCACTGTGCGGCGGCGGCGGCCAGGGCGACGCGCTGATCGTCCGCGTCCCGAAGAGCTGATGCCGCGCAGGACCGCGCCGGTCGGTGAGTTGGTTGGGCGGGCCCGGGAGGGTGAGTCCCGGGCCGTCGCGCGGCTGATCTCACTGGTCGAGGACGAGTCGCCGCTGCTGCGCGAGGTGATGGCCGAGCTGGCGCCGTACGCCGGTCATGCGCACATCGTCGGCATCACGGGCTCGCCCGGGGTCGGCAAGTCGACGTCGACGTCGGCCCTCGTGTCGGCGTACCGCGAGACCGGGAAGCGCGTCGGCGTACTCGCGGTGGACCCGTCGTCGCCGTTCTCCGGCGGCGCGCTGCTCGGGGACCGGGTGCGGATGCAGGACCACGCGACCGACCGCGGGGTGTTCATCCGGTCGATGGCGTCCCGCGGGCATCTCGGCGGGCTGTCGTGGTCGACGCCGCAGGCGCTGCGGGTGCTGGACGCGGCCGGGTTCGACGTGGTGCTGGTGGAGACGGTCGGGGTCGGGCAGTCCGAGGTGGAGATCGCCGGGATGGCCGACACGACGCTGGTGCTGCTGGCGCCGGGCATGGGTGACGGCATCCAGGCGGCCAAGGCCGGGATCCTCGAGGTCGGCGACATCTATGTCGTGAACAAGGCGGACCGGGACGGCGTCCAGTCGGTGACCCGGGACCTGCGGTCGATGCTGGCGCTCGCCGAGCGGTCCGAGGGCGCCTGGTTGCCGCCGATCCTCAAGACGGTCGCGTCCCGCAACGAGGGCGTCGCCGAGGTGGTGCAGGCGATCGAGGACCGGCTGGAGTGGATGCGCGGGAACGGCGTACTCACCGAGCGCCGGCGGAGTCGCGCGCGGGACGAGATCGAGGCGATCGCCACGACCGCGCTGCGGGCCCGGTTCGCGCACCTGCACGGGGACGCGCGACTCGACGTACTCGCAGCGAAGGTCGCGGACGGCGGCACCGACCCGTATTCGGCGGCCGACGAGTTGATCGCCGCTTTGTGACACTTGTCTCGCCATGGAACAATCGACCACGTAGTGTCACATGGTGTCTTTGCATTTCGTTCATCAGAAGTTGTGCCGAATTCGGGCAAAGGCCGCAGGATTTCCACCGGGTACGGCGATCCGCGTCTCAGGGCGGCGCGCCGATGGCTGCCTTGCCCCCGGATCCGTTACAGAATGGACCTTGTGGCTGGTGAGCATTGTGCGGTGGGCTGTGTTCAGTCAGTGACAATTGGTCACGGTCCGTGATACAAACTCAGACACAGTCGACCGAGTGGTTAGGAACAAGGAGTGGCGACATGCCGAAGAAGTTGTTGATCTGGTCGCTCATCGCCTTTGCCGGCTTCTATCTCTTCACTCAGCCGGCCAACGCGGCGGGCGCGGTAGGTGGCGCGTTCTCGGCCGTTGGTACCGCGTTCGGAAGTGTCATCACCTTCCTGACGGCGCTGTTCAGCTGATCTGCCGCCTCTGTGTCCCGTTGGCTGTAGTAGTGCGGGACACTTGAGTCGTACGGGGTCACACAACAGCGTGACAGGGGAGTGAACGGATGGCCGGAATTGGCCTGTTCCGGATCTTCGACCCGAAGGTCCGGCGCCATCTGATCTCGGACGAGGGCGAAGTCGTCATCGACGAGGTGCGGCACCACTGGGTGGTGTTCACGGTGCCGATGCTCGAGGTCGTCCTCGCGGCGGCGCTGCTGCTGACGATGGCCACCACCGCGATCGGCGGGCAGCCGGTGCTGCTGGCGATCGTTCTGGTGCTGCTCAGTCATGCCTTCTGGCAGTTCCTCACCCAGCATCGGGACCGGTTCGTGGTCACCAACATGCGGGTCATGCGGATCCGCGGCGTCTTCTCGCAGACGGTCGCGACCACCCCGATCGCCCGGGTCCTCGACATCACGCTGCAGAAGCCGATCATCGGGCGGATGCTCGGCTACGGCCACTTCGTGTTCGAGTCGGCCGCGCAGGACCAGGGCTTCCGCGAGATCAAGTGGGTCAGCCGGCCCGACGACCGCGACCTGACCATTCAGCGCGTCATCCAGCGCACCGGCCTGCGTGCCTCCGCGAGCGTCGACGTACTGCAGGGCGACGAGGACTCCGACGACGACGGCACCGGCCCGATCGGAATGGACTCGGCCCAGGAGGTCACCGCGAGCACACCAGCTCCGGCCGCCGCGCACCCGTCCCGTCCCGCCTCGCCACCCTCCTCGAAATCCATCTTCAACAGCGAACGCGGCAACTGGACCGACAACGAGTAGTCCGCCGGCATCTCCGGTCGTACGGGTGAGTCCGCATCCGGGACTCGGAACAGGCCATGGAGTGCTGACACCTGACATTTCCTGTCCCCACCCACCAACTCCTGTTCCCACTCCAGTCTCCGCAGGCAACCGAGGGCGCAGGCCCCGCATGAAGCCCAAGAGAACGGTTATCCGGCTCTTGCGACTGACGTGTGGGTGGGTCGACGGGGTTCTGGAGCGGGTGCCGGGCCTGGCGTGATGTGCACGCTCGACAGGATGTGTCGGGTGTCTGGGTAGTGCACCTGAGCGTGAACGCCCCCGCGCGTACACCGTCTCGCCGGTGCACTACCTGTCGAGCGTGCACATCACCCCGCCGCGAGCAGCCGCGCCACCACCAACCCGATCACCCAGCCGGCACCAAACCCACCCATCCGGCAGAAGACCGGATATCCGGCTCTTGTGACGGATGTGTGGGGCGGTGTGGCTGCCAGGTGTGGGTGTGCGAGCTGGGGACTGCCACCCACCTGAAGCGACCAGCCAACGTCCCCAGTCGCTCCCGTCATCCCGGCTGGACTGATCGGCCTGGTCGGCCCACTCGCCTGGGCTCGGGCGTGTGTGTGCTGCGGGTCTTGTGCAGGTCGACAGTACGTATACGTCCACTGGCGCGCGGTCCGGCCCGCCGCCCGGTGCGCGGTGCCGGGTCGTAGACGTATACGTACTGTCGAGCTGCAGATTGCGTCGCACCGCGTCTCTACGGGACCGTGGTCGGCCGGTTGCCGGGGGAACACACCGTCTCTGGGTGCTGTGCACAGGAAATACCAGGTCCCGGCCCACCAGAACCTGTCTCACGGCCCGCAACTCACCCACACATCCGACACCAGAGCCGGATATCCCCTCGCGTTGGGGGTTCTCCCCTCTAGTACCAACGGAGAAGGCACAACGCCGTCGGATATCCCCTCGTGTTGGGGTTCTCTGCTGGTGTACGAGGGATATCCAGCTCCGTGCCTCAGCGCCGTGACGTGCGCCCGGGCGCTCGGCCCGGCTACTCGGGGAGTCCCGACTCAACCCTGGTGCCTGCACATGCGTTGCTAGAGCCGGTTGGTTGTTCAGGTGTCGTGCCGGTGGTGGTTGGCGAGCTGGTGGAAGTGGTTGCGGCGGCGTTCTCGGTGGGGGCGTTCGGGATGGTTGGGTGGGGCGGTGTCGAGGGCCTGCTGCAGTTCGTCGGCGGCTTCGGCGTAGCGGGAGCGGCGGGCCAGGAGTTCGCCGCGGACGGCGTGCCGGCGTGAGCTGGGCGGGATCTCGTCGAGCAGTTCGAGGGCGGTGTCGACGTCGCCGGTTTCGGCGATCGCGACGACGCGGGCGAGTTCGGCGGCGGGGCTGGGGGAGACCTCGACCAGCAGGTCGTACAGGCGGACGATCTCGCGCCAGTCGGTCGCGGTGTAGCTGGGTACGCGCGCATGTTCGGCCGCGATCGCGGCCTGCAACTGGTACGCATCGGCCTGCCGCGCGGACCGCTCCAGCGAGTCGTTGAGGAGCGTGGCGCCACGGCGGATGAGGTCTTGATCCCACAACGAGCGGTCCTGCAGATCGAGCGTCACCACCTCTCCGGAGGCGTCGACGCGAGCCGGTCGACGTGCCTCGGTCAGGAGGAGGAGCGACAGCACCGCGGTCGGTGTCGGCTGATCGGGGAGGAGTGAGTGCAGGAGCTCGGCAAGCCGGATCGCCTCCGCGCACAGGTCGACGTCGTACGCCGCCTCGCCCTCGGTCGGCGCGTGGCCCGCGGTGTAGAGGCTGTGTACGACGGCACAGACCGCGGGCAGCCGTTCGGGTAGGTCGGTCTCGGCCGGCACGCGGTACGGGATGCGCGCGGCGGCGATCTTCTGGCGCGCGCGGACCAGCCGCTTCGTCGTGGCGACCTCGGTCGTCAGCAGTACGCCGGCGATCTGGGCGGGGGATAGGCCGCAGAGGGTGCGGAGCGCGAGGGCCACGCGGGTCGGTGGGGACAGCGAGGGGTGGCAGCAGGTGAAGATCAGCCGCAGTAGGTCGTCCTGAACGACGTCTTCGGGATCGAGCGCACCGTCCGGGTCGAGCGCGCGGTCCGCGTCGGATGGGTGCCCGCCCGGGTTGCGGCGGGTGAGGTCCAGGAGTTCGGAGCCGGCTCGTTCCTTGCCGGTGCGGGCGCGTTCGCGGCGGATGATGTCGATCGCCTTTCGGCGGGCGGTGACGGTCAGCCAGGCGCGCGGCTCGGGCGGTGCGCCGGTCACCGGCCACGCACCGAGTGCCGCCAGGGCCGCCTCCTGGACCGCGTCCTCGGCGAGCTGGACGTTGCCGACGGTCCGGATCAGGCTCGCGAGAATCCGCGTCCCCTCGATCCGGATCGTCTCGGCCACCGCGTCGTACCGCCCGCTCACAGGAGGATCGTCGTACCGCTCGCTCGCAGGTCGATCGTCGTACCGCTCGCTCGCAGGTCGATCGTCGTACCGCTCGCTCACAGGTCGATCGTCGTGCGGCTCGTTCGCGGGAGGGTCGTCGGACCGCTTGTTCGCGGGACGATGCGGATCGGCTTCGCGGGTGCGGCGTGCGGCGTTCACGGGATCTGGTCCACGGTTCTACTTGGCCGCGATCACCGGCCGGACCTCGACTGCGCCGCCCCAGGCTGCCGGGATCTCGGCCGCGACTCGCACCGCCTCCTCGAGGTCCTCGGCCTCGATCAGGTAGTAGCCGGTCAGCGCTTCCTTGGTCTCGGCGTACGGTCCGTCGGTGGTGACCACCGGCCCGCCGCGGGCACCCTCGACCCGGACGACCGTTGCCGTCGAGGTCGGATGCAGGACGGCGCTCGCCTTCACCTGCTCGGCGAACTCGACGCCGAACCTCCGGTACTCGGCCAGCTCGTCGGCCTGCTCGGGCGCCCACCAGTCGACGTCAGCGGTGTAGGTCAGTGCAAGGTACTGCGCCATCGGAGTCCTCCTTCTCGCTGAGACCACTGTGGTCTCTCGTGAAAGGAACGAACAGCCCGTCGGCAAGAGGACATCGTCATTGCGACGCCTCCGAGATTCTCCCGCGGAACGCCCGCACGACGTTCGGATCGCCGACCATCTCGATCGCATCCTCACCGGCCCGCCCCCACAACCACAGGTAGACCTGCGCCGGGTCCCCGGAGACCTCAGCCGCCGCGTCCCCCTCAGCCCCTTGCCGTACGTCGACACTCGTCGCGTCGGCGTACACGGTCCAGGACCGGCCCGCCGCGGTCAGCCGGACGGTCGCGTCGATGGGGTAGGCGGTGTCGCCCTCCTCCCACCACGGTCCACCGAGCGTCGGGTAGAGGACCTCGTCGATCCCGTCGAGGGCCAGCTCGGTGTCGATCGGCGTGACGACATCGTGCGCCTGCTCGACGTCGATGCGATGGATGACGGTCTCGTGCGCCATCCGCCGGTACCAGAACCCGGACGTGGAGTCGCGCGGGTTGAACGTCCACGTCGGCGTCTCGGTCCCGGCGGCTTCCAGGGCGTCGACGATCGCCTTGCGCGCGTCGTCGTACCACTCCAAGGAAGTGAGGCCGGAGAAGTCCGGCGGCCACGGCTTCGGGCGGGCGCCGAGTTTCAGAACCTCGACCTTGTGGACGTACACCATCGCGACGTGCCGCACCACGTCGTCGACCGTCCATCCCGGGCAGCTGGGCACGGGCGCGTCGAGCCCGGTTCGCGCCACCTCGCCGAGCCGGGCGCTGTCGGCCCGCACGTGCTCCAGAAATCTCATGCCCGCACCTTCTCAGAGCCCGCGGACATTTTCAGACGCTCCGCGCCTTCAAAGCCGCCTCCCAGTCCTGGGTCTCGGAATAGCTGATCTCGACCACGCGCTCGGCGAGCAACTTCACCGGCTCCTCGGCCTTGGCGTACCGGCCGGCCTTCTGCGAGTAGAGCCAGGCCTCGTTCCGAAGCTCCTGCGCGGTCCGCGTGTACGTCGGATACGAGTCCTTGAACCCGAACAACGTCCGGATTCCCTCGGCCAGCGCGATCACACCGCCCAGCGACGGGGCGAGCCAGATGGGGGCGTTGATGGCCACCGAGACGGCGATCACCAGGGCGGCGATGAGCTGCACGGTGCCGAGCGCCCGGTACCAGATGCGGGCACGCCGGGCCTGCGCGGCGTACCACCGGAAGCGGATGCTGATCAGCTGCTCGGCGGGCGCATCGGTCCCGAGAGCAGGAAAGTCCGAATCTCTGAGCCTAGACATGGTGGGACAAGTGTCGGGCTAAGGTTCGGCTCATGGCCAGGAAGAGGGCGTTGCCGTTCGATCCGATCGACGAGGCGTCGCGGCAGTGGGGGCGGCGGTGGGGTGCGGTCGAGCAGATGCGCGCCGTGACGTCGCTGATGCGGGCGCAGCAGATCGTGATCAACGAGCTGGACGAAATCCTCCGCAAGCACGGGCTGACGTTCGCCCGATTCGAGGCCCTGGTGCTGCTGACCTTCTCGCGGCGCGGGTCGCTGCCGCTGGGGAAGATGGGGGAGCGGCTGCAGGTGCATCCGACGTCGGTGACCTCGATCGTCCGCCGGTTGGAGGCGGCCGGGCTGGTGACCCGGACGCCGCACCCGGACGACGGTCGCGCTGTGCTCTGCGAGATCACTCCCGAGGGCCGCGACCTGGTCGAACGCGCCACCGCCGACCTGGTCGCCGCCGACTTCGCGCTCTCTGGACTCACCGACGACCAGCTCAAGATGCTCTGGTCCGTTCTCGAGCCCCTCCGCCACAACGCCGGCGACTTCAACTAGAGGCTTTGACCAACAGCTCCTTGTGTTACGCCTGCGCTAAAAGTTCATTTCCTACTGAAACTTCCCAAGTTTCCCTATTGCCAGTTAGTGGGACGAGCGTCCAGGATCGGAGACGAGTCGGCCACCCTGCAGGCCGGCACACGTCCCTGGAGGACCTCATGAAGCGTGCTGCCGCTGTTCTCCTCGCCGCCACCGTGGCCCTGGCCGGCTGCTCCGGCGGCGGCGGATCCGGGTCGGCCGATGGCGCGACGAAGTCGGTCTCGTTCGCCGTCTCCGACCCGGTCACCCTCAACCCCGGTCGCCAGACGATCGCGTTCTCCCAGGTCAAGGAGCTGTTCTCGAGCCTGACCTTCGTCAAGAGCGACGGATCGATGACCTATCTGAACGCCGAGTCGGTCAAGTCGTCCGACGCCGTGCACTGGGCCGTCAAGCTGCGCCCGGGCTGGACCTTCCACAACGGCGAGAAGGTCACCGCCGAGAGCTACGTGAAGGCGTGGAACACCGTTGCCTACGGCCCGAACGCCTGGGAGAACAGCGGCCAGCTCGTCAACATCGCCGGGTACGACGCCCTCAACCCGGCCAAGGGCAAGCCGACGACCACCCAGTTGTCGGGCCTCAAGGTGGTCGACGACCTCACCTTCACGGTCACCTTGAAGAGCGCGGACGGTCAGTTCCCGGTGCAGCTGTCGCAAGCGCAGTCCGGGTTCTTCCCGCTGCCCGAAGCGGCGTACAAGGACTTCGACGCGTTCGCCAAGCAGCCGATCGGCAACGGGCCGTTCCAGATGGTCGGCAGTTACACCGAGAACGAGCCGATGACGGTCAAGCGGTACGACGGCTACCAGGGCCCGAAGCCGAGCGTCGACGAGATCGTGTTCAAGCCGTACACCGACATGACGACGGCCTACACCGACGTACAGGCCGGCAACACCGACATCCTGTTCGTGCCGGCGGCCCGGATGGCGCAGGTGAAGAAGGACTTCGGCGACCGCGCGTACGTGTTCCAGGGCCTGGGCATGAACTACCTCGGTCTGCCGCTGTGGGACAAGCGCTACCAGGACATCCGGGTGCGGCAGGCGATCTCGATGGCGATCGACCGGCAGGCCGTGAGCAACGTGATCTACGGCGGCATCTGGGAGCCCGCGACGGCGCTGACTCCGCCGGGTGAGCCGGGTACGCCGAAGGGCCTGTGCGGCGAGCCGTGCACGTTCAACCCGGCCAAGGCCAAGCAGCTCCTGGCCGAGGCCGGCGGCTGGACCGGCACGATGGAGATCCGCTACCCGGGTGGCTCGGGCCTGGACGACCTCTACAACGCCTACGCCAACCAGCTCCGGCAGAACCTCGGGATCAACGACGTCACCGCGACCCCGACCACCGACTTCCCCGAGTTCCAGAAGCTGCGCAACGACAAGAAGCTGAGCGGCCCGTACTTCTCCCGCTGGGGCGCCCTCTACGCCAGTCAGCAGAACACCCTGCGCTCCTTCTACACAAAGGCCGGCGGCTGCGTGAACTGCATCCCGTACTACACCCCGCAGGTCGAGCAGCTGCTCGCGAAGGCGGACGCACAGGTCGACCCGCACAAGGCGATCGAGGGGTACGTCGACGTACAGAAGGCGATCCTGAAGGACTTCCCGGCGCCGCCGATGTTCTTCGAGAAGTACACGTACGCGACCTCGGACCGGGTCGCCAAGCTGGCCGAGGGTGCGGGCAGCCTCGAACTCGAGAACACCACCCTGGCGGACAGTTGATGGCGGCAACCAACGACGGCCCGCTCCAGGCGATCCTGGAGCGGGCGCACTGCGTCCCCGACCTGACCCACTTCCCGGGCGTCGACGAGATCACCGCCCACCTCGACGCCCTGACCGACGAGCATCCCGACCTCGTCACCCGGAAACGGATCGGTACGTCGAGACTCGGCGACCCGATCACGATGTACTCGATCGGCGACGGCCCGGACCAGGCCCTCGTGTACGCCGGCGTACACCCGAACGAACCGATCGGGTTCTGGACCGCGATCCGCCTGGCCGAGGATCTGTGCGCGGACGCGGAGCTCCGCGCGACGTGTCGCTGGAACATCATCGGCTGTATCGACCCGGACGGCACCCGCCTGAACGAAGGCTGGTTCGACGGCCCGTTCACCCGGGTCCACTACGGCGCGAACTTCCACCGGCCCGCGCCGGCCGAGCAGGTCGAGTGGTCGTTCCCGTTCCAGTACAAGAACGCGTACTTCGACCAGGTGCTGCCGGAGACGCTCGCCCTGATGCGGGTGATCGACGAGCTGAAACCGATCATCGCCGTCTCCTTGCACAACACCGAGCTCGGCGGCGTCTACTACTACGTCACGCAGGAGCTCGAGGGTTTCGTCGACGAACTGCACGCGGTGGCGGCGTCCTTCGGGTTGCCGCTCGACCTCGGTGAGCCGGAGACGCCGGTGGCGCGTCCGCTCGGTCCGGCGGTGTTCGAGATGATCTCGGCCAAGGCGACGTACGACTATGCCGAGCGTCTGGGCCTGCCGACACCGAGTGGATCGGGCGGTTCGTCGGCGGCGTACGCCGAACGGCACGGGACGGTCACGCTGGTCGCCGAGTTGCCGTACTGGACGCATCCCTCGGTGGACGACGAGTCGTCGACGGATGCGTCGTACCGTCAGCTGCTCGCGGACGCGGCGGACGAGCTCGAGCGGAACCTGCGGGAGATGGACGAGATCTTCCAGCAGGTACGGGCGTACCTGTCGGACGACTCGCAGCTGGTCCGCGGGATCAGCGCGTTCCTGCCGTACCTGTTCCGGCGGCCCGAGCGGGACAGGCGGCGAGCGGCCGAGATCGACCCGGGCAGGCGTGCGACCGTCGCGGAGGCATTCGGCCTGTTCGACACGAACCGGATGTTCCGGCTCCGGTACGGCGGGATGCTGGTCCGCGCCGTCGAAGGAGAAATCGCTCGCGGTGGCGCTGCGGCCGCGCTTCATGCTCCGGCCAAACGTCTGCGCGAGCTCTACCGCGATTGGCAGGACGAGGCCGCGACGCTCGACACGCAACTGCGGACCATTCCGATCAAGGACCTGGTCGGCGTGCAGTACGCCGCCGCGCTAGCGCTGCTCGATGCGGTGCGGAGGCGGGCCGACTGATGGCGCGGTTCACGATCCGGCGGCTGATCGAGCTGGTGCTGGTGTTCTTCGGCGTCACGTTCGCGATCTATGCGGCCGTCTTCGCATTGCCCGGTGACCCGATCTCCAGTCTCGGCGGCGATCAGCCGTTGTCGCCGGCGGTGGTCGAACGGATCCGGAATCTGTATCACCTCAACGATCCGCTCTGGTCGCAGTACCTGCGCTATCTCGGGCATCTGCTCACCGGCGACCTGGGCGTCGACTTCCGCGGCCGGTCGGTGGCGGAGCGGCTGGCGAGCCGCTGGCCGGTGACGATCCGGCTCGCGCTGACGGCGTGGGTGATCCAGGTCGTGATCGGTGTCGGCCTCGGTCTGATCGCCGGACTGCGGAAGAACACCTGGATCGATCGCGGCGTGCTGATCCTGACGATCCTGATCGCGTCGGTGCCGATCTTCGTGATGGCGGTGACGGCCCAACTGGTGTTCGGCGTGAAGCTGTCGCTGTTGCCGATCGCGGGCGTGACTGACGGCTGGCCGACGTCGTACTTGCTGCCGGCAACGGTTCTCGCGATCTACGGGCTGGCCGCGGTGGCGCGGCTGACACGCGGGAGCGTGGTCGACACGATGAGTTCCGACTTCGTCCGCGCACTGTGGGCGAAGGGCCTCAGCAGGCGCCGGGTCATCGGCGTGCACGTCCTGCGGAACTCGGCGATCCCGGTGCTGACGTATCTCGCGATCGATCTGGGCGCGTTGCTCGGCGGGGCGGTCGTGACGGAAGGCATCTTCAACCTGCCGGGCGTCGGGCAGTTGCTGTTCGAGTCGATCCGGGTGCACGAAGGACCGACGGTGGTCGGTATCGCGACCGCCTTGATCCTGATCTTCCTGCTGACCAGCGTCGTCGTCGACGTGCTCAACTCCCTCCTCGACCCGAGGATCCGCCATGACTGACGCAGTGCTCCTTCCGATCGTGGACGAGGATGTCATCGCCCGACGTGGTGTCTGGGCGACCGTCCGCCGCCGCGTGCTCTTCTGGCTTCCGCTAGCAGTGCTAGCGGTTCTGTTTCTGATGGCGCTCGTCCCGCAGCTGTTCACTAGCGCCGACCCACGCGCCTGCGACATCTCTTCGAGCGCGCGCCCGTCCTCACCCGGTCATCCGTTCGGCCAGGACCTCCAGGGCTGCGACGTCTACGCGAACGTCGTCCACGGCGCCCGCGCATCGCTGTCCGTCGGCCTGGTGTGCACGTTGACCGCCCTGGTCATCGCCGTCGGCGTCGGCACGATCGCCGGGTACGTCGGCGGCTGGGCGGACTCGATCCTCGCTCGGCTGACCGACGTCTTCCTCGGCTTCCCGTTCCTGCTCGGCGCGATCGTCGTACTGAACAGCCTCGGCAAGCGGTCGGTGCTGTCGGTGTCGCTCGTCCTCGCGGTGTTCTCGTGGCCGACCCTGGCCCGGATGGTGCGTACAACGGTCCGCGCGACCCGGGACGCGGAGTACGTCCAGGCCGCGAAGGCGATGGGGTTCCCAACCACCCGGATCCTCACCCACTACGTGCTGCCGAACTCGATCGGCCCGGTGCTCGCGGTCGCTACGCTCACTGTCGGCGGCGTGATCGTGGCCGAGTCGACGCTGACGTTCCTCGGCCTCGGTCTGCGCGCGCCGTCGATCTCGTGGGGCCTGCAGCTCGCGACCGCGCAGTCGCGCTTCCAGCAGGCGCCGCACACACTGATCTACCCGTCGATCTTCCTCGCCGCCACGGTACTGAGCCTGATCACCCTCGGCGACGTGGTCCGCGACGCGGTGAACCCGAAGGGACGCTCCTGAATGACCACCAATCACAGAACGGACGCCGCCTTGTCCTACGACATCCACATCGCCCGGGAAGCCGCACCGGCCATCGAGAGCTGGCTCGACTACCAACGTCGCTACCTGCGGACACCCGGGGTCCAAGCGGCGATCCGGGTCGGCGACGAGCTCGTCCTCTCGACCGCCCTCGGCCACAGCGACGAGGTCGCCGGTACGCCGCTGCGCACCGACCACCTGTTCCGGATCGCGTCGCACAGCAAGACCTTCACGGCGACCTCGATCCTGCAGCTGGTCGAACAGGGCAAGGTCCGGTTGGACGATCCGATCGACACCTATGTCCCCGAGCTGGACGGGAGCGCTTTGGCGCCGGTCACCGTGCGCGAGTTGCTCGGTCACCAAGCAGGCGTGATCCGGGACGGCGTGGACAAGGACTACTGGCAGCTGATGGATCCGTTCCCGGACCGGGACGCGCTGATCGAGCTGTGCCGGTCCGCCGGTCAGGTGTTCGAGCGCAACGAGTACTTCAAGTACACGAACATCGGCTACTCGCTGCTCGGCCTGGTGATCGAGTCCGCGAGCGGGTCGTCGTACGGCGATTATGTCGCGGCGAACATCGTGGAGCGGCTGGGCCTGACCAACACCGGCGCCGAGTGGGAGCGGGCGCGGGCCGATCAGTACGCCGGCGGGCACACCGGGCTGCTCGACGGGAACGACGTACGCGAAGTCATCCCGCACGTGGACACCCGCGCGATGGCGGCGGCCACCGGGTTCTACTCGACCGCCGAGGACCTGGCCGTCTACGGTGCCGCGCACTTCTTCGGGGCGGATCAGCTGATCGGTGATGCGAGCAAGCGGCTGCTGCAGCGGGACGAGAGCCTGGTGAACGCCAACGGACGTGAGATCGGGCGCTACGGGCTCGGGATGGACATCGTCACGATCGGCGGACGCAGGCTGGTCGGGCACAGCGGTGGGTACCCAGGGCACATCACCCGGACCTTCATCGACCCCGCCGACCAGATCGTCGTGTCGGTGCTCACCAACTGCATCGGCGGGCCGGCGGGCGTCCTGGCCTCGGGGGTGGTGAAGCTGCTGAACCTCGCGGCCGAGCCCCCGGCCGGTACCCAGGTGCCGAGCGACATCGACGCCCGACGGTTCTGCGGGAACTTCGCGAACCTGATGGGCGTCATCAGCATCGCGCTGCTCGGCGGGCGCCTGGTCGCGTTCTTCCCGGCCGCGCCGGATCCGGTCGACAGCTACGAGGAGCTCCAGGTCGTCGACGAGAACACGCTGGCCGTCGTACCTTCGGCGGGATTCGGATCGATCGGCGAGAAGGTGGAGTTCACCTTTGACGCCAACGGCAGCCCGTCGCTGGTCCGGTACGGCGGAAGCTCGCGGTGGCCGGTCGAGGCGTTCCGGGCCCGCCGTACGGCGCAGATCGCGGGAGCCGTGGGGGGAGTCGTTGTGGGAGGTCAGGATGGGTGACGAGCCGATGCCGGACGACGTCTGGGAGGAGGACTCACGCCGCGCGGACTTCGTCGAGCAGTTCGCCCTGCTCCGAGAGCTGGCGGGCTCGCCGCGGATGGAGGGCCGCGTCCTCGGCTACCTGATGGTGAGCAACAAGCCGTACGTCGCATCGGCCGAGCTGACCCGGGCGCTGTCGGCGAGCGCCGGCTCGATCTCGAGCGCAACCCGGCGGCTGATCGATCTCGGGTTCATCGTGCGGCACGCCGTACCGGGCGATCGCAACCATTACTTCAAGGTCGAGGACGACGTCTGGGGGAGCTTCCTGGCGGGGGAGCGGCGGTCGCTCGGCAAACAGCAGCAGCTGTTCGACGACATGCTCGCCGAGCTCCCCGAGGGCATGCCCGGTCCGGCCAAGCGACTGCGGAACGCGCGCAATTACTTCGAGTGGCTGGCGTCGTACCACCGCAAGATGCTCGCGGACTGGCAGGAACACCGCGACAAGCTCGAGGAGGGCGGCGAGTGAGTGACGACGTGCTGCGGTTCGAGGAGTTGACTGTCGACTTCACGGTCGGCGGTACGACGCAGCGTGCGGTCGACGGGATCAGCTTCGAGGTTCGGCCGGGCGAGGTGCTCGCGGTCGTGGGTGAGTCCGGTTCCGGGAAGAGCGTCACAGCGCTAGCAGCGCTAGGTTTGCTGCCTTCGAACGCTCGCGCCGGCGGGCGGATCAGCTTCGGCGGCGCCGACGTACTGGCGATGTCCCAGGCCGAGCTCACCGCGCTCCGCGGCCGGCGGATCGCGATGATCTTCCAGGACCCGTCCGGCGCGCTCGATCCGGTGTTCACGATCGGGGCGCAACTGGTCGAGATGATCCGGGCGCACCAGCCGACGCTGTCGCGGGGCGCGGCGCGCGAGCGGGCGATCGAGTTGCTGCGGATGGTCGAGATCCCCGAGAACCGGCTGAAGTACTACCCGCACCAGTTGTCCGGAGGCCAGTGCCAGCGGGTGATGATCGCGATCGCGCTGGCCTGCGACCCGGAGCTGCTGATCGCGGACGAGCCGACCACGGCGCTCGACGTGACCGTGCAGCAGGAAGTGCTCGACGTACTGCTCGCGATGCGGTCGAAGATCTCCGGCGCGATCATGATCATCACCCACGACATGGGCGTGGTCGCAGACGTGGCCGACCGGGTCGTCGTGATGCGGTCGGGCTCGGTGGTGGAGACGGCCGAGGTGCACGAGCTGTTCGATCACCCCACGCAGGAGTACACCCGAGCGCTGCTGGATGCTGTGCCGCGGGGCGGAGCGCGGGTGTCCGACCCGGTTGCGGACGAGGGGGTGCCGGCGCTGCGGATCGACGAGCTCGTGGTCGAGTACCGCGGTCGCCGCGGGCGGACGGTGCAGGCGGTCGATCACGTGGATCTGCTGCTGAATCCCGGCGAGATCGTGGGGCTGGTCGGCGAGTCCGGATCCGGGAAGTCCACGATCGGCAAGGCGGTGCTCGGTCTCGCACCGATCACGTCCGGCGAGGTCCACGTTGCCGGGCAGGCGCTCACTTCCGCGTCGGCGTCCGACCTCCGGAAGACGCGTGCCCGGATCGGTGTCGTGTTCCAGAACCCGGCCGGCTCGCTGAACCCGCGTGGCACGATCGGGCAGTCCGTCGGCGAGCCGCTTGCCGTCCATCGCGGCTTCCGTGGCGCCGAGCTCCGTCGCCGGGTTGAGGAGCTGCTCGAGAGCGTTGAGCTGCCGGGGGCGTGGGCCGGGCGGTACCCGCACGAGTTGTCCGGCGGCCAGCGTCAGCGGGTGTCGATCGCGCGGGCGATCTCGCTCGATCCCGGGCTGCTGATCGCGGACGAGCCGACCTCCGCACTCGACGTCTCGGTACAGGCCACCGTGCTGGAGCTGCTCCGCTCGCTTCAGGACCGGTTGCACTTCGCCTGCCTGTTCATCAGCCACGACCTCGCTGTGGTCGACCAGGTCTGCGACCGCGTCGCCGTGATGAGCCAGGGCCGCCTGGTTGAACAGGGCGACCGCGAGTCCGTCCTCCGCGCACCCCAGGACCCGTACACCGTCCGCCTCCTCGACGCGGCCCCCGTCCCCGACCCGCGCGAGCAGTCCCGCCGTCGTGGGCTCAGGTTGGCCGGCTAGTCGGATCCCCAGGCCATCACAATCGACCGATTCGCGCCCCGTCCCGCGGGAGGGGGCGGCGAGACGGCAATTGTGATGGGGTGGACGTCCGGCACTCACCAACCCGGGCCGCCGGCCGCCCGGCACGCTCGGCGCGCGGCCGCGGACCGCGCGCGGAGCTGGTTGATGAGTGTTGGAGGTCCGCGGTTGGAAATAGTTGGACGTCCTAGTATTTTGGGACCAGTTCCCGAGGAGGTCTGACTGATGGATGCCGAGCAGATCGCGGCCGGCCGGAGCCGGTGGCAGCAGCGGTACGACGCCGCGCGCAAGCGGGAGGCGGATTTCACCACGCTGTCCGGCACCGAGGTCGAGCCGGTGTACGGGCCCCCCGAGGGCGTCGCCGACCCGCGGATGGAGCGGATCGGCTGGCCGGGCGAGTTCCCGTTCACCCGCGGTCTGTACCCGACCGGGTACCGCGGCCGCACCTGGACGATCCGCCAGTTCGCCGGCTTCGGGAACGCGGAGCAGACCAACGAGCGCTACCGGATGATCCTCAACGGCGGTGGCGGCGGCCTGTCGGTCGCGTTCGACATGCCGACGCTGATGGGGCGCGACTCCGATGAGCCGAAGTCGCTCGGCGAGGTCGGCCATTGCGGCGTCGCGATCGACTCGGCCGTCGACATGGACCGGCTGTTCAAGGACATCCCGCTCCAGGACGTCACGACCTCGATGACGATCTCCGGTCCCGCCGTGCCGGCGTTCTGTATGTACCTGGTCGCCGCCGAGCGCCAGGGCGCGGACATCTCCAAGCTGAACGGGACGCTGCAGACCGACATCTTCAAGGAGTACATCGCGCAGAAGGAGTGGCTGTTCCCGCCGGAGCCGCACCTACGCCTGATCGGCGACCTGATGGAGTACTGCGCCACCACGATCCCGGACTACAAGCCGCTCAGCGTCTCCGGGTACCACATCCGCGAGGCCGGCTCGACCGCCGCGCAGGAGCTCGCCTACACGCTCGCCGACGGCTTCGGGTACGTCGAGCTCGGCCTGTCCCGCGGGCTCGACGTCGACGTGTTCGCGCCCGGCCTGTCGTTCTTCTTCGACAGCCACCTGGACTTCTTCGAGGAGATCGCGAAGTTCCGGGCCGCCCGCCGGATCTGGGCGCGCTGGCTGCGGGACGTGTACGGCGCCAAGACCGACAAGGCGCAGTGGCTCCGCTTCCACACGCAGACGGCCGGGGTCTCGTTGACGGCGCAGCAGCCGTACAACAACGTCGTACGGACAGCTGTCGAGGCGCTGGCCGCCGTACTCGGCGGGACGAACTCGCTGCACACCAACGCGCTCGACGAGACGCTGGCGTTGCCGAGTGAGGAGTCGGCCGAGATCGCGCTGCGCACCCAGTCGGTGCTGATGGAGGAGATCGGCGTCACCAACGTCGCCGACCCGCTCGGCGGTTCCTGGTACGTCGAGGCGCTGACCGACGCGATCGAGGCCGAGGCCGAGGCGATCTTCGCGCGGATCAAGGAGATGAGCCCGGACGAGACGATGACCGGCGGCATCCTGCGCGGGATCGAGGACGGCTGGTTCATGGCCGAGATCGCCGACGCCGCGTTCGAGTACCAGCAGAAACTCGAGAAGAGCGAGAAGAAGATCGTCGGCGTCAACACGCTCACCGACACCGTGTCCGGCGAGCTCGAGATCCTCCGGGTCTCGCACGAGGTCGAGGTCGAGCAGTGCCGGGTTCTCGCGGAACGCAAGGCGCACCGCGACGAGGACCGGGTACGGCGTACGCTGTCGGCTCTGGTGGAGGCGGCCAGGGGCACTGGCAACCTGATCGAGCCCATGCTGGAGGCAGTGCGTGCGGAGGCCACGATGGGGGAAATCTGTCACGTTCTTCGGGAACAGTGGGGAGAGTACCGAGAGCCCGCCCGATTCTGAGGAGCCGCCACCGTCCGGGCGGGAGACCCCCGGCACGGCTGCTTCCTCGGACGGACGGCGAGTGGTGGTCTGCGGTTCGGACCGCACGATGCTGCGGGTCGTCACCGAGCTGGTGAGTTCGGGCGAACGGGTGACCGCGATCGTCAACCCCGCCTCCCGGCACTACGACCGGATCGGTGAGCTGGGCGCGACTGTGATGGGTGCCCGGGTGATCAGCGAGTCGTTGCTGCGGCGGGCCGGGGTCGACGCCTCCGACGACGGTACGCCGTCGACCGCGCGCGCACTGGTCCTGCTGGACACCGACGACGTACACAACGTCCACACCGCGCTGACTGCGCGGGACATGGATCCGGAGCTGCGGATCGTCGTACAGATGGTGAATCCGCGGCTGAGCAAGCAGCTGAACAGCCTGCTCGGCGACTGCGTGGTGATCAACGGGCCGTCGCTCGCCGCGCCCGCGTTCGTCTCGGACACGCTGGAGGACGACGAGCTGACCTGGATGGATCTCGGCGGTCGGCGGGTCGTCGTCGGACAGGCTGATCTGATCCGCGAACCGCATCTGACGGTGCTCGCGGACACGACCTCGTCCGCGACGCCGCAACTGTTGCCGATGACCAGCGCCGACCCGGACGGCGACATCGTGCTCGGCACCGGCGTACAGACGATCTGGCCGAGTCGCGACGTACGGCCGGCCGGCTGGTTCATGGCGCTCCGCGACATCCTCGACAGCCGGGTCCGGAAGATCGCCGCGGTGATGGCGTTTCTGATCGCTGCCGGGACCGCCGTCATTCACTTCTTCGGCGGGATCGAGTGGTGGCGCGCGCTGTATCTCGCGGCCGGGGTGGTGACATCGGCGGGGATCGACGACGACAAGTTCAACGACGCGCAGCCGTGGGTGAAGGTGAGCGCCGTATTGGTCCAGCTGACCGGCATCGTGTTGATGGCCTTGCTGACCGCGGTCGTGGTCGACTCGCTGATCGGTGCGCGGCTGTCGCGGATCATCGGCGGCGTCCGGGGGCGGCCGCGGAACCATGTGGTGGTGTGCGGCCTCGGTACGGTTGGCGCGCGGGTACTCGAGATCCTCACCGAGCGGGGCGTCGCGGTCGTCGGCGTCGATCAGGACGAGGACGCGCCCGGCATCCAGGTCGCGCACCGGCTGAAGATTCCGGTGGTGATCGGGGACAGCAGCAACGAGGAGACATTGCGGTCGGCCGGCGTCCAGCGGTGTCAGTCGGTGCTCGCGATCACCGACGGCGACATCACCAACCTGGAATCCGCGATGGTGGCCCGCGACCTGAACCCGGACGCCCGGATCACGATGCGGATGTTCGACCACGACCTCGCGCAGCGCGTCGAGCGTCGGCTGGGCCTCGGCCACAGCAAGTCGGTGTCGATGCTGGTGGCGCCGGCGGTCGCGGCCGCGGTTGCGAACCGGCGCAAGCAGGTGACGATCCCGGCCGGTCGCCGCGTGCTGCTGCTGACCGAGGTGATGGTCGAGCCCGGGTCGGTTGCCGATGGCCGGCGGCTCGGAGAGCTGAACGAGGCCGAGGGGCTGCGGGTGCTCGCACGGCAGGATCGGCAGGGACCCTGGGAGTGGAGTCCGGCGTCCGAGCGGCCGGTCAAGGTGGGGACCCGCTTGGCTGTCGCGGGGACCCGAGCAGGCCTCGCGCGGCTGCTGATGGTGACCCGGGCGCAGCGCAAGTCGGCCGCGTCGTAGAGGATAGACCTGTGAACGTCGTACGGAGTGTGCACGGAATGCGAGGACAGTGGTGAGCCAGTCCAACTTCTCCCGTCCCGGGGCGGTCGATCTGTCGTCCCTTCGTAAGCCGGCCGGTGCTCCAGCGGGTGGTGCCGGGGGTGGCGCTGCTGGGGGTGGCGCTGCGGGTGCCTATGTGCTGGAGGTCGGCGAGGCCAACTTCCAGGCCGACGTGATCGAGCGCTCGGTCCAGGCCCCGGTCGTGGTCGAGCTGTACTCGCCGCGCTCGCAGGGCTCGAATGCCCTCGGTGCGGTGCTGGTCCAGCTGTCGACCGAGTACGCCGGGAAGTTCCTGCTCGCCCGGATCGACGTCGACGCGAACCCACAGGTCGCCCAGGCGTTCGGCGTACAGGCAGTGCCGGTCGTGATCGCCATCCTGCGGGGTCAGCCGGTGCCGCTGTTCCAGGGCGTCCTCGGCGAGCCGGAGGTCCGGCAGTACCTCGACCAGCTGCTGACGGTCGCGGTCGCGAACGGGATCACCGGGCGCGCCGAGCCGGTCGGTTCGGTGGCTTCCTCGGCTGCTCCGGAGGAGGACGCGCCGAACCCGCGGTACGAGAAGGCGGAGAACGCTGTCGGCGCGGGCGATCTGGATGGCGCGATCGCGGCGTACGAGGAACTGCTGAAGGAGACGCCGAGCGACGCCGAGGCGAAGTCGGGGCTGGCCCGGGTACAGCTGGTGAAGCGTACGCAGGACGTGCCGGCCGACGTCCGCACGCGGGCCGCCGACAACCCGACGGATGTCGAGGCGCAGCTGCTGGTGGCCGACGTCGACCTGATGGGCGGGCACGTGGACGACGCGTTCGCGCGGCTGATCTCCACGGTCCAGGCCACGGCGGGCGACGAGCGGAACGCCGTACGCCTGCACCTGCTCGAACTCTTCGAGGTCGTCGGCGCCGACGACGAGCGCGTCGTCAAGGCCCGCCGCCGATTGATGGCCGCGCTGTTCTAACTCTTCAGGATCGGGTCTGTTGTCAGGGCCTGTGAGACTCGGGCGAGGAGGGTGCGGAGAGTCTCCGCCTCCTCCTCGCTGAAGGCGTCGGCCAATCTGCGCTCGACGCCGGTGGCGCGCTTGTCCGCCTGCTCGAGAGCCTTCCGGCCCGCGGCGGTCGGGCGCGTCTCGATGACGTGTCTGTGCAGCGGATGGGGTGTGCGCTCGATCAGGCCTGCTGACTCAAGGTTGCGCAGGATCGTCGTCATCGTCTGTGGCGTGACCAGGCACCGGCGAGCGAGCTCGGCCGCCGAGATCCCCGGCTGCTCGTCCAGGACGAACAGGGCCGCGTACTGCGGCACGGTGAGCCCAGCCGGCTTCACCGCGGCCGCCTTCGCCGCCTGCAGCTCCTGCTCAACCCGCTTGAGGTGACTACCGAGCCGTTCGTCGAAGGACATCCGCATGGAGACCATCGTACGAACTGCGTTGGTGATATATGCATTGACGATCATCAGACCTCTGATTAGTCTCTGTGTTCGTATCCACCGAGAAAGGGTTCCCCATGATCGCCCGCGCCCTGGCAACAGCCCTACTACCCGTAACCACCGCCCTACCCGCCACGACCGCCAGCACCGTCCCACCAGCCGCCACTACCAGCCCGGCCGCCGCCGCGGCCACCGCGGCCTCCGGCACCGCGGCCACGTCCGCCAGCGCTTCAGCCGCGTCGGTTCCCGCAGGTTTGCGTCGGGTGGTGCAGATTGACGGGCGGACGGGGGATCGATATCCGGAGGGGATCGCCTGGGATCCGACCCGGCGGGCGTTCCTGGTCGGGTCGCTGGCGACCGGCCGGATCTCCGTCGTCGGCCGCGACGGCGTACCGCATCCGTTCGGCGTCGCACCCGGCGTCTCCACCTTCGGCCTCCACGTCGATGCCGTGCGCAACCGAGTACTCGTCACGTACGCCGACATCGGCAACGGCGAACGCTCATCGGAAGCCACCACCTACAAGCAGTCCGGCATCGCCGTCTACAACCTGCGTACCGGCCAACTCGAGCAACGCGTCGACCTGAACACACCACGCCTGAACCCAGCCGGCGGCCACCACGCCGTCAACGACCTGGCGATCGATGCCGCAGGCAACGCTTACGTCACCGACCCGGCATCCGACGCGATCTACAAAGTCACCCCGACGGGCACCGCAACCGTCCTGATCCGCGACGAGCGCCTCCGCAGCGACACGATCGGCGCCAACGGCATTGTCTGGCACCCGGCCGGCTACCTCCTGACGGTCCGCTACGACACCGGCACCTTGTTCCGCATCTCACCGCGCGGTGAACTCAGTACGACTGGTCTGACCAGTGCACTGGTCGGCGGAGATGGCCTGGCACTCACGCCCGACGGTCGCCTGATCGCGATCACCAACAAGCTCGGTGCACCAGGCGTCGAGCAGGCGACCGTGCTGAGCAGTCGCGACAACTACCGCACCGCACAGGTCCGATCGGTCGAGCCGTGGCCGATCGCCGGTCCGACGACAGCCGCGGTCACGCCGTACGGCACCTACGTCCTGAGCGGCCGGATCGAGGTACTGATCGCCGGCGGCTCGTCAGACCAGTTCACCATCCGACGAACGACCCGCTGACTGGTCCGACCAGTCACCATCCGGCGAACGAGCCGCTGACTGGTCCGACCAGTTCACCTGCGACGGGATGAGTCGGTGACTGGCCGGAAGTGGACAGTGTGAATTCTTGTAATTGTGGTTGAGGTGCTCTGAGAATTGTTTACATGAGCGCTGTCGCGTCACCGCCGCCGACGCCGAGGCTTGAGGCGCGGATCCACGGCCTGCTGCCGGCGCTCAGTCCGGCGCAGGCGCGGATCGCCGCGGAGGTACTCCGGGACCCGGCGGCGGTCGCATCCTCGACGATCGGCCAGTTGGCGGCCCGCTGCGGTACGTCGCTGCCGAGCGTCACCCGGTTCTGCCTCGCGCTCGGCTTGTCCGGGTACGCCGAGTTGCGCCTGACGCTGGCGGCCGAGAGTGGTCGGACCAGTCCGAGCTGGGAGCGGGGGACCGGCTCCGAGGTGGGTCCGGACGACTCGCTGGACGACGTACTCCGGACTCTGCTGCGCGCCGACATGCGCGCGCTCGAGGACACTGTCGCGGCACTCGACGTCGACGCGCTCGGGCGGGCTGTACAGGCGATCTCGGATGCGCGGCGGATCGATCTGTACGCCGTGGCGGGGTCGGCGTCCGTCGCCGAGGACCTGCGGTTGCGGCTGCACCGGATCGGGCGTGGCGCGAGCACCTGGAGCGACGTACACACCGCGCTGGCCAGTTCCGCCCTGCTCGGCAACGGGGACGTCGCGATCGGGATCTCGCACAGCGGCGAGACGATCGAGGTGCTGGAGCCGATGACCCGGTCCGGCCGGCAGGGCGCGACGACTGTTGCCATCACCAACTATCCCCGGTCGCCGCTGGCCCGGCTGGCGGACATCGTCCTGGTCACCGCGGCCCGCGACGTCACGTTCCGCACCGGAGGACTGGCCGGCCGGCACGCTCAGATGATCGTCATGGACGCCATCTATCTCGGCGTCGCCCAACGCGACTATCCCCTGGCAGAACAGGCTTTCGACGCGACTGCCGACGCAGTGTCCACGCATCGGCAACGCCCCTGACAACACTCGCCACTCCGTTCGACCCGCCTTTCGAAGGAGAGACATGCAGAGTCCGCACCAGACCTTCGGCCCCAGCCGCCGCAGCCTGCTGCTAGGCGCCGGCGCCACCGCCCTCGCCGCAGGATCCGCAGCCACGGCATCCGCCACAACAGCATCCGCCTCGACCGCATCCGCCTCGGCCTCCGCGTCTGCAGGATCTGCGTCTGCTGGATCCGCCTCTGTAGGTGCCGCGTCCGGTATAGGGACATCAAGTGCCGCGTCCGGTGCGGTCGGCTCGGCCGCGGTCGCCGTACCGTCACCTGACACGTTGCCGTTGACGGGCGGGGCCGACTTCCCGATCGGGTTGTTCTGGCCGCCGCACCCGTTCGCGAGTACGGCGGAACGGTTCGCCGAGATCAAGAACGCCGGGTTCGACTTCGTCATCTCCGGCAACTACGCCGGCGACGGCAACATCTTCCAGTACCAGCTCGGCCTCGCCCGCGACGCGGGCCTGAAGATGCTGATCTCCGACGACATCCAGATCCGCAACATGTCCCGCTGGTTCTCGATCTCTGACACCACGTCAGATTTCCTCAGCGTCACCCCGGCCGAGGCGGCTGCGCTGTACATCCGGGCCCGCGACGCGTACGGACCGTACTCCTCGCTGGCCGGCTTCAACTTCTACGACGAACCCGGCCCGGGCTGGTTCGCGACGCTGGCGAAGGCGCTGTCGATCTCCCGTGAGCTGGCGCCGCAGCTGCTGCCGTACATCAACCTGTTCCCGTCCGACGACGCGTCGTACTACCGCAACTTCGTCGACGTGGTGAAGCCGTCGCTGATCTCGTTCGACCGGTACCCGCTGCTCTCCGAGGGTCGCGAGGACGCGAACTACTTCCACAACTGGGCGATCGTCCGGGACGCCGCGCTGCACGGCGACATCCCATCGTGGGTGTTCATCCAGACACTTGCCTACAACAACCATCGCGAACCGACCGCGGCCGAGCTGCTCTGGCAGGTGAACCTCAGCCTCGCGTACGGCGCGAAAGGCATCCAGTACTTCACCTACTGGACGCCGGAAGCCGCCCGCGGCGAAGGGTTCGGGCCGGCGCTGATCACTGTCGACGGGCAACGGACATCGCGGTACTACGCTGCGAAACAGATCAACACAACCTGGCTGCATCAGGTCGGCCGCGAACTCAAACCGCTCGTCTCCGAGACCGTTGAGCACGCCAACGAAACGCCACTGCCGAACAGCGCTGTCGGCTTCACACCGACGAACCTGGTGTCGGGGATCACCGGCGACTCGGTCGTGGTCGGAACGTTCCGCTCCCGCGCGGCGTCGGGCGACCGGTGGTTGCTCGTTGCCAACCGTTCGCACAGCGCGCGGGCCCGAGCGGTCGTGTCGGTCAACGAGCAGACAGTCGGGTCGATCGGGATCTTTCAGCCGGCACGCCAGAAGTACACCTCACAACGCGTTGGCCCGGTCCCGATCTCACTGAACCCCGGCGCCGCAACCCTCCTCAAACTAACCACCAAGTAGCCCGCGCTAGGGCTGCCCTGCCCTGGAGCGTCGCCGGTCCGGCGACCGACGTACGACCGGTGCCGCGTCCGTCGAGTCGTGGATATCGGTCGCCGAACACCGCCTCGATCCACGACTCGCGGATTCTGGGACCAACCAAACGCCACGACTCGGCGTGAGACCGGACGAGCGGTGGCTCGCGTGGGGTCGACGCGCCCGTGCGAGACCGCCGGCCCAACAACCCGCCGACGATCCAACAGCCCGTCAGCGGCGCAGCAGCCCGCCGGCAGCGCAAGCAGCCCGCCCCGGCCGCGGCCCAACAACCCCGCCAGCAGCCCAACAACCGTCAGCGGCCCCACAGCTGTCAACGGCACCGCAGCCAGCCGGCAGCGCAAACAACCTGCCCCGGCAGCGGATTGGTGGGGCCCTGGGGAGGTGCTTCCGGGGTGGGTGGTGGGGGTTAGGTGGGTTGGCCGGTGTAGATGCCTAGGGTTCGGAAGCGGAGGGGTGGGGCTGCGTATTCCTCCAGGGCGTGGGCGGTCCAGCCGATCATGCGGGCGAGGGCGAAGACGGCGTCGCCGGCGTCGGGGCGGAAGTTGTAGGCGTGCATGACGGCGGCGAGCGCGAGGTCGCTGTTGGGGAATGTCGGCGTACGCTCGGCGATCGCGTGGACCGTGCCGACGATCGGGTGATCGCCCAGGAGTTCGAGCAGTACGTCGGCGCGCGGGTCGCGGTGCTGGTAGATGCGGTGGCCGAAGCCGGGGATCGGTTCGCCGGAACGCAACTGGTCCGACAACGCCTTCAACGGGTCGCGTTTCGCTCGGTCCAGGAACTCGTAGGCGAGGGTCGGCGCGGCGCCGTGGTACTGGCCGTCGAGTGCGCCGAGTCCTGCCGAGATGACGGCGTACAGGTTCGCGCGTGCGCTGGCTGCGACTCTGGCCGCGACGGTGGAGACTGCGAGGCCGTGGTCGGCCAGGAGGATGAGCGCGGCGTCGAGTACCTCCGGTCGGGGCTCTTCGTCGGAGAGTTTCGGCCAGAGTTTCCCGCCCAGCGTCGTACGCGTCACGATCCGTCCCGGGAGTGCTGCGACCAACGTCCCGATCAACCGCCCAGCCGCGGCAGTCACCGACGCCGGGGACAGATCGAACCGCAACGGATCCGCGGCACCCAACACCGCCACCGCCACCCGCAACCGATCCGTCAACCGAGCCCCCGCCGGCACCACCTCCATAGCAGCCCGAGCCAGCTGCACCCCCTCCCGCTCAACCCCAAATAACCCTGCCTCCACCCCACCCGCCAATATCTCCCCACCCGCCCCAGCACCCACGCCTCCAGCACCCGCTCCGGCGGCACCCGCGCCGCCAGCTCCCGCGCCGCCGGCACCGACGCCGCCAGCTCCCGCGCCGCCAGCACCGACGCCCCCAGCTCGCGCGCCGCCGGCACCGACGCCGCCAGCTCCCGCGCCCCCAGCGCCGACGCCCCCAGCGCCCGCGCCCCCCGTGGCCGCGCGGGCAGTTGCCGTGTTCGGGGCGCCTGTGGCTGGTGGGTGGGTTGGGGGATCTGTTGGAGGTTGGCCTGTCCAGAGGAGGGCGGCTACTTGGGGGAGGGTGGCGGTGGTGGCCAGGGATTGGGCTGAGTGGCCTCGGTAGTAGAGGTTGTCGTCTTGGAGGAGGGTGAGTTCGGACTCGATGCGTTCTATTACGCCGGAGTGTTCTACTGAGCGGGCGGCGAGGCGTTCTACGTCGGCGGTGGGGAACAGGCTGCCGCGGCGGCCGCGGGCTCGGACGCTGGTGAGGAGGCCTCGGCTGACGTAGGCGTAGACCGTCGCCGGCTTGACCTGCAGACGGCGCGCCACCTCGGCGGTGGTCAGGTAATTCTCGTCACCTTCGGACGGCATTCCCGCTCCTCGGATCACTCATGTTGACTGGATCAATATTGACAATCATTGATCGCCTGTCAACTCTGAAGATATGTCAACAACGATCAATGTTCCGCCCGGCTTGCGCAACGTCGTCGTCACCGAGACGACCCTCGGCGACGTCCGTGGTGACGAGGGTTTCTACCACTACCGCGAGTACTCGGCGATCGATCTCGCCAAGTCCAAGACGCTCGAAGACGTCTGGTACTTGATGTTCGAGGGCCACCTCCCGACCGCCGCCGAGCGCGACCGGTTCATCGCCGAGATTGCCCCGCTCCGCGTCCTCCCCGACGAAGTCGGCGCGGTCCTCCCGGCGATCGCGACCGCCGGTACGACGTTCAACCCGCTCGCCGGTCTCCGCACCGCTCTGTCGCTCCTGGCGGCTGTCCGCGGTCTCCCACCGCTCTGGGACGCCGACCCGGCCCGCCGCAAGGCCGACGCGATGCTGGTGTGCGCAGTGACGCCAACGATCCTCGCCGCCCTGTACCGGCTCCGCGAAGGACAGCAGCCGCTCGAGCCGCGCGCCGACCTGTCGGCGGCCGAGAACTGGCTCTACCTGGTGACCGGCACCGAACCCACCGCCGTCCACGCGACCGCGATCGAGCACTACCTGGTCTCGACCGTCGACCACGGCTTCAACGCGTCCACCTTCACCGCTCGCGTCATCGCGTCCACTGGCGCGGACGTGGTTGCGGCCGTCGCGGGTGCGATCGGCGCGTTCTCCGGTCCGCTGCACGGTGGCGCGCCGGATCGCGCTCTCGCGAGCCTCGACGAGATCGGTACGCCGGATCGCATCGACGACTGGGTCCGCGCGAAGGTGTCCGCCGGCGACCGGATCATGGGGTTCGGGCACGCGGTATACCGAACCGAGGACCCGCGGTCGCTGATGCTGCGAGACATCGCCCGCGGGATCGGCGGCGAGCTCGTCGACTTCGCGACGACCGTCGAGCAGCGCATCGTCGACGTCCTCGCCGAGCTGAAGCCGGGCCGCAACCTGTACGCCAACGTCGAGTTCTACGCCGGGGTCGTGATGGAGCTGTGCGGCATCCCGCGCGCCATGTTCACGCCGACGTTCGCGGTCAGCCGCATCATCGGCTGGTCCGCCAACATCCTCGAACAGTCCACCGATCCGAAGATCATCCGCCCGGCCGCGACGTACGTCGGCCCGCCACCTCCGACCCCCGTGCCCAACTGACCCTAGGTGAACTGCATGACGCCGTCGTCTACTGAGTTGTAGCGGAGGGCGATGAGGTCTCGGGGGTAGTTCTGGCGAAGGCGCCAGGGGCCCTGGGTGCCTTGCCGGGGGAGGATCTGGGCGGCGCGGCGGATGTAGCCGGACGACAGGTCGACAACGGGGCGGGGTGGGGCGTCGTACTCGGACGGGTCGACCTCGGGGAGGCAGACGCGGGTGTCGGTTGCGGTGAGGTGGTTGAGCAGCCGGCACACGTACTGCGAGGTGAGGTCGGAGCGCAACGTCCACGAGTTGTTGGTATACCCGATGCACCAGGCGAGGTTGGGTACGCCGCTCAGCATCATGCCCTTGTAGACGAACGTGTCGTGCGGCGCGACGGACCGTCCGTCGACGGTCACCTGGATGTTGCCGAGCGCAACCATGCGGAGACCGGTCGCGGTGACCACGAGATCGGCCTCCAGTTCGCGCCCGGATCGCAGCCGCAGCCCGGTCGGGGTGAACCGGTCGATCTCGTCGGTCACCACCGAGGCCGACCCGTTGCGCAGGGCCTTGAACAGGTCCGCGTCCGGGACCAGGCAGAGCCGCTGGTCCCAGGGCTTGTACCGCGGCGTGAAGTGCGGATCGACCGGTATCGACTCCGGCAACTGCTTCGCCACCGTGCTGTTCAACAGCCAGGCAGCATGCGCCGGCCACCTCCGGAACGCGCTGTAGACCGCGGTGCTCGCGACAACGTTCTTCCCGCGGATCAACCGGTGCGCGAGCTTCTCTGGCAGTACGGCGCGGATGCGGTCGGACATTGCGTCGTGGGCCGGGCGGGAGGCGACATAGCTCGGCGACCGCTGCAGCATCGTCACGTGTTCCGCCGTACCCGCCATCGCCGGCACCAGAGTCACCGCGGTCGCGCCGCTGCCGATCACGACGACGCGTTGACCGGTGTAATCCAACTGGTCCGGCCAGTGCTGCGGGTGCACGATCTGCCCCTGGAAATCCTTCTTTCCGTCGAAGTCGACGACGTACCCCGAGTCGTAGTCGTAGTACCCGCTGCACACGTAGAGGAACGAGCAGGTGTACGACGTGTCCGTCGTCTCCACCGTCCACAGCGCGTCCGCCGACGACCACGAGGCGCGGACGACGTGCTGACCGAAGCGGATATGCTTGTCGATCCCGTACGTCGACGCGGTCTCGTGCAGGTAGTCGAGGATCGACGGCCCGTCCGCGATCGCCTTCGCCGCCTTCCACGGGTGGAACGGGAACCCGAGCGTGAACATGTCGGAGTCCGAGCGCACCCCCGGGTACCGGAACAGGTCCCAGGTGCCGCCGAGCGCGTCGCGGCCCTCCAGTACGGCGTACGTTCGGTCCGGGGACCGGGTCTGGATCCGGTACGCCGCACCGATCCCGGACAGGCCCGCGCCGACGATCAGGACGTCGAGGTGCTCCATGTACCCCACGGTAATAAAAATTCTTTCCGCGTGTTGTCGATTCCGTGTCGCGATGATCGTCAGCAAGATGTCAAGTACAAGCCCTAACGAGGGAGCCTGAGATGGCGCAGTACATGTTCCTGCTGTTCGACAGCGAGGAGTGGTACGACAACCTGACGCGCGACGAGTGGCAGCAGGCGATGAAGCTGCACGGGGAGTTCGCGGCGGCGGTGGAGAAGGCCGGCGCGCGGATCCTCGGCGGGGAGGCGCTCGAGCGGTCCAGTACGGCGAGCACGGTCAAGAACCGCGAGGGTGCCGAGCCGCTGGTCACCGACGGGCCGTTCATCGAGACGCGGGAAGCGCTCGGCGGGTTCTACGTGATCGAGGCGCGGGACCTCGACCAGGCGCTGGAGCTGGCCAAGCTCTGCCCGTCCGGCAACATCGAGGTCCGGCCCGTGATGCCGACGTCCGAGGACGCGGCGCCGCCGGCCTGACCAGTGAACGCGATCCCGCACGGACGATCGTCCTGATCATGCCGTCCGACCCGGGTACGCCGACGCTCGGTCCCGTCGGCGTACCCACGGGCGGGGAGACAGGGGAGGGCCCGGGTGCGCGGACGTTCGGTTCGGTCGGCGTACCGGCGGGCGGGTGGACGGGAGAGGGCCCGGGTGCGCGGACGTTCGGTTCGGTCGGCGTACCGGCGGACGGGGAGACAGGGGAGGACCTGGGTACGCCGACACACGGTTCCGTCGGCGTATCGAGGGGCGGGGAGACTGGGGGTACGCCGACGCTCGGTCCCGTCGGCGTACCCACGGGCAGGGAGACAGGGGAGATGGTGAGCGAGGCGGTCGAGGTGGCTCGGGTGGTGGACCGGGTGCACCGGGAGAGTTGGTCGACCGTGCTGTCGTCGGTGGTCCGGCTGACTCGGGACCTGGATCTCGCGGAGGACTGCACGCAGGACGCGTTCGTCCAGGCGCTGCGTACCTGGCCGGACGGGATTCCGGACAATCCGGCCGGCTGGCTGACGACGGTCGCCCGGCGGCTGGCGCTGGACCGGCTGCGGCGGGAGACGAACCTGCGGCGGAAACTGCCGCTTCTGGTCGAGCAGCCTGACGACGCCGAGCAGCCTGACGACGAGCAGCCGACGGATCCGTTGCGGCTGGTGTTCACGTGCTGCCACCCGGCGTTGGCGCGGGAATCGCAAGTGGCGTTGACGTTGCGGCTGATCTGCGGGTTGACCACGCGCGAGGTCGCCGCGGTCCTGCTGATCGGCGAGGCGACCGCGGCGGCGCGGATCACCCGGGCGAAGAAGAAGATCGCGGCGGCCGGGATTCCGTACCGCATTCCGGCGGATCACGAGTTGCCGGCGCGGATGGATGTGGTGCTGACCGTCGTACACCTGGTGTATACGGCCGGGTACGTCGCCACGGGGGTGGAGCTGACGCGGAGCGATCTGACCGGGCGGGCGATCGAACTGGCGCGGATGCTGGAGCGGTTGATGCCGGACGAGCCCGAACCGCTAGCACTGCTAGGACTTCTGTTGATGACCGAGGCGCGCGGTGATGCGCGGGTCAGCGCGGACGGTGAACTCGTGCTGCTGGCCGATCAGGATCGCTCGCGGTGGGACGGGAAGCTGTTGGCGGAGGGTGTGTCGCGGGCGACGGCGGCGTTGCAGCGGGGGCACGGGCGGTTCGCGCTGCAGGCGGCTGTTGCCGGGCTGCATGTCACCGCGCCGTCGTGGGAGAGGACGGATTGGGGGCAGGTGGTCCGGATGTACGACGCGATGATGGTGAGCTGGCCTACTCCGATCGTCGCGCTCAACCGGGTGGCGGCGCGCAGCCTGGTTCCTGGGGCCGACCTCGAAGCGGTCCTGGCCGAACTGGATGCCTTGAGCAAGGAGCCGGCACTCGGGACGTATGCCTACCTGCCCGCGACCCGGGCTGACGTCCTGGCCCGGCTCGATCGGCAGCAGGAAGCAGCCGAGGCCTACGAACAGGCGATCCGCCTGACCGCCAACGAAACCGAACGCCGCTTCCTCACCACCCGCCTCACCAACCTGAACCGCTAGCACCGTCTCCGGGGTTGGAGCGGATGTTCGGGTCTTCTGCTCGGTGGGTGGGCGGTGACTGGTGCGCGGAGGGCGGGGTCGGGGCTGGCGGGGGGCTTGAGCAGGTTGCTGCGTGTCTCCAGCCGTGAGTTCGTGTCGGTGGCTACCGGTTCCTGTCTCCGGACCGTCGCCGCGGCACAGTTGTCGGCCGGGCGGTTCGCTCACGCGGCGCGGAGCCGAGTGCGGGGGATCGATGCTCGATCCGGGGTGCCCGGGAGCGGGGAAACAAATGTGCGTATTGTGGCGATTTCTTTCCCCGCCACGACACCTCACACTCCCGAGAGCTCCGGACAACCCGGGAACCCGGGAACCCGGGTTGTCCGGGGCGCCGGGGCGCCGGGGAGCCGGGGCACTGGGGGACCGGGGAGCCGGGGCACTGGGGGGACTGGGGGATTGGGGGACTGGGGAGGATCTTCTGCCCTGATCGGGCTGTGTTCTGATCGGGCAGGATTCCTCCCCGCTCACCCGAGTCTCGCTCCACGCCACGCCCGGTAACCCGCCCTGCCGGCGTGGTGGTGAAGGGGGCGGGGGCGGCACCGGCTCAGACACCGCCGGGAGCCACGCTCCGCAGGACGGCACGGCCAATCGATGACCCCACACATG
>NZ_JBSGTS010000037.1:0-51510 GCF_053607525.1 Kribbella sp. NPDC055110 | reverse complement strand
CAACCGTTTCGGGCCGCGCGAAACGGTTGGTGGCTTCTCAAAGTTGTACGGCGAGGTTGTCCACAGGGCGCGCTGACGGGACTGCGGGGGTGGGGGTGGGGGCGGTAATCTCACGGAGGTGACCAAGTCTCCGAGTGGACGGGACGGACGGCGCAGCCATCTGCGGCTCGTCGGCTCCGACCCGAGCGAGCCGCCCGTGCCGGCGGCGGCTGTGGATGTCGACACGACGCCGAGCGTCGCCGTACTGGAGACGCTGCTGGAAACGCTTGCCCTCGACATGGCCTCGGTGCCGACCGCCCTGCATCCGGTGATCGCCGAGGCGTCGGTGGCGCGCTCGGCGGCGATGCTCGCCGACCAGCTGTGGCCGGCCGGGCTCCCGGACGAGATCGGCGAGGTGGAGCGGTTCTTCTGGGCCGACGCCGCGCGAGTGCTCGGCGAGCGCCGTGACCTCGAGTCCTTCGTGCTGTTGACCAGCCTGGCGCGGACGGTCGGCCCGGCCGGACGGCTGCCGCTGCAGCGGGCGCATGTCTCCCGGTTGCGGACGCAGGACGAAGTTCCGGAATGGGTTACGCGGATCGCCGGCTTCCGGCTGACCAGCGCGATCGTGTCCGAGGACATCACCGGTGACGGGCTGAGCGTCGTGCTCGACTACGACGACGAGCAGCACCCGCACACCGTGGTGGTGTTCATCGACAACAATCTCGGCGCGATCATCAAGGACGTGTTCGTCGGCCCGCCGGTGGACCGCGTCCTGGAGGCGTACGAGCGCGGTGGCCGGGTGACCATCCGGACCGTGCGCCCGCCGATCGCGGCCGGCATCATCCTGCAGGCGCTGGGCGAGACCCGCGACTACGACGACCCGCCGGTCAGCGAGGACTTCGAGTTCTTCACCGGCCTGCTGGTGAACCGGCTGACGCAGATGCCGGAGCGCCCGGTTCGGCCGCCGGTCCGCCCGCTGATGACGCCGCGACAGCGCGAGCAGCTGGTCGAGGAGTTCCTCGAGTCGCGGTACGCCGTTGGTCTGCCCGACGATGCCGCGGACATCGCCCGGCTGTGGGTGGATCACGCGGTCGACCACACCGTCGGCGGTCCGCAGCGCGTCAGCGGCGTGCTGGTGGAGCTCTTCCTGGCGCACTGGTTGCCGCGCAAGGTGCTTGCTGACAGCACCTATTTCGATGCGGTCCCGGTGGTGGTGAAGGCCTGGCTCGAGTTCGCCGGTGAGCGGACCCATCTGCCGCTGGACACCGTCGACGAGGCGGTCGACGCCGTCGATGTCTGGCTGCCGGCCCTGGAAGCCGCCGCGATGATCGACCCGGTCGGCTCGAAGCCCGGCGAGCGGGTGTTCCTCGATGATGCGACCAACGATCTGGAAGACGCTTACCGAGCCCTGGCCGGCCTCGGATCCCCGCCGCAGCCCGACCTCCGCGGCCTGGACAACCACCAAGCCGCCACCCTCTCGGTCCTCGCACCGCACGCCTGGCTGATGGCCGGCGAAACCCTCGGTACGGCGTACGCGCCGGACGCCTTCGACATCGCCGAACGCCTGGTCCGCGACGCCCCCGACCTGCTGGCCAAGGCCCGCCTCTCCACCTGGCCCCGAGCCATCGTCTGGCTCCTCGCCCACCGCCACCGCCTGGTGGGCCCCGGCGAAACCCTCACCCCCTACACCCTCGCCACCGACCTCTCGTCGTCCCCGGCAACCTTGCGAAAAACCGCCAAACTCCTCACCGACACCCTGATCCTGCCGCGCTGATCTCACCCGCCGGGCCTGTGTCGGCTGCTGTTGAGCCGCGGCGGACAATGGTGAACATGCATGTGCGTGCGCCAGAACTCAAGGGTCGTGGGTGGTTGAACACGGGTGGGCGGGAGTTGTCGCTCGCGGACTTCCGTGGACGCTTTTTGTTGGTGGATTTTTGGACGTTTTGCTGCATCAACTGTCTGCATGTGCTGGACGAGCTGCGGCCGTTGGAGGAGAAGTACGGCGACGCGCTGGTGATTGTGGGGGTGCACTCGCCGAAGTTCGCGCACGAGGGTGAGGAAGCCGCGGTGCGGGCCGCTGTCGAGCGGTACGAGGTGGCGCATCCGGTGCTGGACGACCCGGAGCTGGTCACCTGGCAGAACTACACCGCGCGCGCCTGGCCGACCCTGGTCCTGGTGGATCCGAACGGGTACATCGTCGCGCAGTACTCCGGTGAAGGCCACGAGCATGCCCTGGACGCCCTGCTGGCAGAGCTGATCGTGCAGCACGAACAGGCCGGCACGCTGACCCGAGGCCGGTCGCCGTACGTCGCGCCGACACCCGAGCCGACCGATCTGCGCTTCCCCGCGAAGGTCGTTGCGCTCGACAACGGGTTCCTGGTCGCAGACGCCGGTAACCACAGCATCGTCGAGCTCGCCGCCGACGCGACTACCGTCGTACGCCGGATCGGAGCGGGGCATCGTGGTTTCGCGGACGGGGCCGCCGACCAGGCGAGCTTCTCCGAGCCGAACGGTCTCGTGGTCCTTCCGTCGGACGTGGCCGGCAAGGTCGGGTACGACGTGGTGGTCGCGGACACGGTCAACCACGCGCTGCGCGGGGTGTCGCTCGCGGACGGTCAGGTGTCGACGTTGGTTGGCACCGGCAAGCAATGGATGGACGGCGACGGGATCGACGTACTGAGTTCGCCGTGGGATGTCGCCTGGTGGGGCGACAAGGTGTGGATCGCGATGGCCGGCGTACACCAGTTGTGGACGTTCGATCCGTTCACCGGGGAGACCGCGGTCGCGGCGGGTACGACCAACGAAGGGCTGAAGGACGGGCCGCTCGGCGCCGCGTGGTTCGCGCAGACGAGTGGGCTGGCGGCGGACGGCGAACGCTTGTGGCTGGCCGATTCGGAGATCTCGGCGCTGCGGTGGATCGACACCGAGGTGCACACCGCTGTCGGCACCGGGCTCTTCGACTTCGGGCTGCGCGACGGCAAGGCGAGCGAGGCGTTGTTGCAGCATCCGCTCGGTGTCACGGTCCTCCCGGACGGGTCCGTCGCGATCGCCGACACCTACAACGGCGCCGTACGTCGTTATGACCCGCAGACCGAGACCGTCGAGACGATGGCCACCGGACTGGCCGAGCCGAGCGGGGCCGTTGTCGTGGGCAACGAGCTGCTCGTCGTCGAGTCCGCTGCGCACCGCCTGACCCGGATCCCGCTCGGGGCTTCCGCGACTGCTGATGAGTTCAGCACCCGGACGCAGCGTCCGCCGATGGATCTCGCCGCTGGAGAGGTCACGCTCGAGGTCGTCTTCAACCCGCCGCCGGGGCAGAAGCTCGACGACCGCTACGGCCCGTCCACGCGGTTGCTCGTCTCCTCCACCCCGGACAACCTCTTGCGCGAGGGTGCGGGCGACTCCACCAATCTCGTACGTCGTCTCGTCATCGACCCGCACGCCGGCTCCGGGGTGCTCCACGTGGCTGTCCAGGCCGCCTCGTGCGACGACTCCGCCGAGGTGGAGTTCCCCGCCTGCCACATGCACCGCCAGGACTGGGGAGTCCCCGTCAGCATCACCCCCGACGGCCCGAATCGTGTCGAACTGGTCCTCTCCGGCAGCAAGTAACTTGTTTGACGGAGGGGTACCGTCGAAGGTGTAGTTCCAAGAACTCTCTGGGAGGCTCGGATGAGCATCGGTGTGGGGATCTTCTTGATGGTGGTGGGCGCCGTGCTGGCGTTCGCTGTCCGCGACACCTGGGACGCCGTGAACCTGCAGGTCGTCGGCTACATCCTGCTACTCGCCGGCCTGGCCGGCATCCTGCTCTCCTTCTACATCACCAACCGCCGCCGGCGAGTGGAGACCGACGCCATCGACCCGGCCATCGAAGAGGAGTACCGCGTCGTCGAGGAACACCACCGCGACATCAAGGAGTAGTCCTCAGCGACTGTGCAATGCGATGTCACCTGAGGTAGTGGTGGCGGTCAGAGTGTGGGCCCCGGAGGAGTTGTTGCCGAGGCTGTCGTCGACCTCCCCGTGCTTGGTGTCGGTGGTGACCTTGTAGGCACCGGTCGGGGCGCTGATCTCGATGTCGCCGCTGGTGCCCTTGGCGCGGATGTCGTTCGCCTCGGTGAGGTCGAGTTCGATGTCGCCGGACGTGGTCTCGACGTCCACCGCGCCGCCGCTCAGGTCCTTGGCCTCGATGTCGCCGGAGTTGGCCTTGACGTCGAGTTTCCCGGTCAGGTCCTGCACGGACACGTCGCCGGACGTGACGTCGAGGTTGACGTCGCCCTGGACCTCGCGGAGCTCGATCTTGCCGGAGTTGGACTTCGCGTCGACCCCTGCGACGCCGGCGATCTCGAGGTCGCCGCTGCCGTTCTCACCGGTGACCTTGGTGCCGCGCGGCACCGTCACCTCGAAGTCGGCGGTGCACTGCCAGCCGCAGTCGCCGTCCAGCTTGAGTACGCCGTCGTTCACCGAGTACGCGTCGCCGTGCTTCCAGAACCAGAACTTGCGCTGTTCCCGCACGCTGGTCTTGTCGTCGTCGGACACGGTGATCTTGATGTCCGCGTGCCCGGCGGCGAGCTGGACGGTGGTGATCTTGTCGTCGATCTTATGCGTGTCGTCGGAGTCCCGATCCCCGAACTGCCAGAACGCCAGCCCGGCCGCCGCCACCAGCAGGATCACGCCGAGCTGCTTGTTCTCCGCCATCGTCCGCCTCTTCTCGAGCCCACCCACGTTGTCGCAACGACAGTAGGCTCCGGGACCAGGCCCCAGGATCCGGCAGATCCCTCGACGCGCCCCTGAACCGTCCTCAGGGAAGCCCTCTCATCGATGCAGCTCACCCCGGGACACGGCCGCGGCCAGATCGTCGCCGGTGGTGCCGAAGAAGGTCCGCGCCCAGAGCGTGTCCTCGTACCAGTACGGCCCGTCCTTGCCGGGCAGGGACGCCGGCGCCGAGCGACGCTTGAGGGCCTGCCGGCACTCGTTGCACAGCGGCAGCGTGAGCGTCGTACCGTCGGACTCGACCTTCGTCGGGCGACCGGACGAGCGACCGTGCAGCGGGTTGAACGCGCACAGATCCGGTACGGCGTCCACGCGCCGGCCGGCCGCGGACGCGACCGCGGCGTCGTACTCCCGCCGTGCCTTGTCCAGCAGGACCATCGCGCCGACCAGGTCGACGAGGCCGGGCGACGAGTCGAGGACCTTCGACGCGGCGGCGTGGTCGTCGAGCGCGGCCTGCTGATGGACCAGCCCCGCGCCTTCGGTGGTCGGGAGCGCGGCGAGTTCGGACCCGAGCGCGGTGAGCTCGGCGGTCGTGTCCTGGGTCAGCCGCCGGCGCCGCTCGGCCGCCACTGTCGCGGCCACGTGCGGCGGGATCCGGAACGTCTGCTCCCGTCCGCCGCCCGAACCCCGGGTTCGCCCGATCACCAGACCGAGACCGACCAGTACGACGAGTCCACCGACGATCGACAGCGCGACGATCCGCCCGTGACCGGCCGGCTCCGAGTCGTCGTTCCGGGACGGCGTACTCGAGTTCGGTCGGGCCGAGGTCTTCGCGATCCCCGGTTGGGCTAGCAGCTCGTACATCCGGGCCAGCACCTCGGTCGGCCCCGCGTCGTACCCCTCGTCGTCCAGCGCTCGGGTCCGCGCCGCCTGCAGCTTCTCCTCGCTCACCTGCGGCAGGTCCCGCGTCTCGTACCACGGGAACCGGCTGCCGCCGTCCACCACGACGTACAGCCCCGGCAGCCGGAGCGCGTCCATCACCAGGGTGAGGGCCGTGCTCTCCTCGCCCTGGAACTCGTCGCTCGGGGTCAGCGGCAGGACGACCGTGTAGACCGGGTACCCGAGCGCCTTCGCCTTCGTCCGAAGGTTGTCCAGCAGCGTCGCCGGCAGTGCCGTCTTGTACGCCGGGTCGATGTAGACCGGATCCTTCGTCAACGCGGTCGCGATCTCCCGCGCCCGCTCCGCCGGGGTCCGCGCGGCGGTACCGGCCTGGGCCGGGGTCGCGACCAGCAGCGTCAGCGCCGCCGCGAGGCAGGCCAGCGCGAGTCTTCCCAGCAGAAAACGGGCCTTCACGCGCGTCCCTTCCGTCGTGGGCGGGCGAGTGCCGCCACGATCAATACGATTCCGCCGAGGACGCCGCCGCCCATCAGGCCGAGGATGGTGCCGCCGAGGCCGTTGCCGAGTGCCTTGCCGACGGTGAACTTCTCCTCCGGGTACGTCCGCTCCGGCTCGGGTGGCAGCGGCTCGGTCCGGGCCGGCTTCGGCGTGCTGTACTTCGACTCCTCGACGCCGTCGAGATAGTCCGAGAGCTGCTTGCTCAGCGACTCTTTCCCGTCGGCGTACGTCCACGTCGGCGCGTACACACCGAGCTGGTGCGCGACGCCGTACGAGCGGTCGCCGTCCATCACGACGTACACGCCCGGCTTGCCGTTCGCGGCTGCCAGCCGGCCGGCCAGCAACGTGGTGTCGCCCTTCTCCGGGAACCATTCGCCGGACGGTACGACGGCCACGAACACCGGCACCTTCGCGTTCGAGATCACCTGCAGCGTCTCGTTGCGATCGGCAACCGACGCGAAGTCCGGGTCGACGTACAGCCTCTCCTGCGTCCAGGCCGAGACGGCGGCGATGATCCGGGGATCGGTCGGTGTGGTTGCCCACGCGGTCCCGGTCAGCAGCACAGCAGTTGCCATCAGCAACAGGACGAACCGTCTCATCGGACATCGTCCTTCCGGCCGGTGATCCGGTCGGCCAGATCGTCGGAGAGCGCGCCGAAACCGGTCGCGACCATCGGGCTGTCCTCCGGGTCGAGCGTCCAGTACGGCACCTGCTTGCGGTCGTGACCGAGCAGCCCCGACTTGGCCGAAACCTGCAGACCGCGCGGCGTCTTGCCGTGGCGTACGACGCTCGCGCACTGCTGGCATGCAGGTACTTCGACGTCGTCCGACCAGTCGACCTTCGCCGTCCCGGGGTTGTGCGTCGGGTCGAAGAAGCACGGCGGCTGGAGGGCTGCACCGGACGCGATCCGTTCGGCCTGCCGGGCGAGCACGAGCGCTCCGGCCGAGGCGAGGAGGTCCTCCGGCTGGTCCGCGCGCAGCGTCCGCGCCGCGTCGAGCCGGCGGTACGCGTCATCGCGCTGATCCAGCAGCAAGGTCGTTTTGTTGCGACGCCGATCCAGCCGCGCAACGGCCCGCTCGGCCTGCTTGATCTTGGCGTCCGCGTTCAGTTGCACATCCCACGACTCGACCGGCGGATCATCGGCCGGCTGACGCTTACGAGTCCGCTTGGCGCCACGCCGTCGCAGCCCGATCACCAGCGTCAGCACGAACCCGAGGAGCCCGCCGATCCCGAGGCCGACGTACACCGCCCGGTCGGACTTGTCCGTCACAGACAGGCCGCGATCCGGGCGCTCCGGCTCCAGGTCGGCAGCCGGGACGGCCGGCAGCGCGCGACCGTCGTACGCCGTCGACGCCTGCTGGATCGTGCGGACGATCTGCGGCGCCGGACGATCCGAGACGAGGTCGAGACGCTGCTTGTCGTCGGCCCGCACGCTGGTCAGGTCGCGGCCCCGGAGCCCGCCCTGCCGGTACAGCTCCGCGGTCGTGGACCAGTAGGTGTCGTCCACGATCGCGACCAGGTACAGCCCCGGCGCACCGATCCGCGCGTGCAGCAGCGTCGGCAGGTCGAGCCGGTTCTTCCCGAGGTACGGCGTCCGCGGCACGAGCGCGACGTACACGGGAACGCCCGCGGTGCGCATCGCGCTGCGGATCCGCGCGAGCTCGGTCGCGGGGATCGTCAACCGCCCGTCGACGGACAGGTGATCGGTCTTCCAGGCGGCGGCGATCCGGTCGGGTAGCTCCGGTGTCTCCGCGCGCGCCGGCAGGGCGGGGAGGAAGGCGAGTGCCGCGAGCAGGGCGGTGAGGAATCGGACGGGCATCGCGGACAGCGTACGACGACCGGACCTGGACACGTTCACACGGACGCAACGGCACATCTCCTGGTTCCACCCCGCCGGAGTTGGGCGCGACCCTGGCCCGGACAGGGGAGACCAAGCCAGGGTCACGGTGTTTCAGGGCAGAAACGTTGCTACACCAACACGCTCCGCAACAGGGCAGATCGTGGGGCAACCCGGGGCAGATCAGCCGATTTCATGCCCCGAGACTTTCTTGCCGACGGCCCCGACCTCCGGCTCGACCCGCGCAAGTGGCCGAGCCGGAGGAGCACCGGCCGCAACCTCAGAAGGCGGACTCCGGGAGGTCCATCACGTCGAGGTCGGTGAGCTCGGCCTTGATCCGCTCGGCGCGGACCGAAGGCATCGTCGAGCGGACGAACCACTGGGCCGCCGCGACCTTGCCGGTGTAGAAGTCCTGGTCGGCCGGGGACAGCTCGCCGCCCAGCTTCTCCAGCGCGACCTCGGCCTGCCGGAGCATCAGCCACGAGCAGACCACGTCGCCGAGGACGAACAGCAGCCGGGAGGTGTTGAGGCCGACCTTGTAGACGTTCCGCGGGTCGCCGTTCTCCGCCTGCGGGTTGGCGGCCATGAGGGCCTGCCCCATGATGCCCAGGATCTTCTGCGTGTCCTCGAGGCCCTTCGCGAGCAGCCCGCGCTCTTCCTTCAGGCGGCCGTTGCCGGCCTCGGAGGCGACAAACGCCTGCACCTGCTCGGCGAGGTGGCCGAGTGCCTTGCCCTGGTCCTTGATGATCTTGCGGAAGAACAGGTCCTGGCCCTGGATGGCGGTCGTGCCCTCGTAGAGCGTGTCGATCTTCGCGTCCCGCACGTACTGCTCGATCGGGTAGTCCTGCAGGAAGCCGGACCCGCCGAACGTCTGCAGCGACTCGGTGCCGAGCAGCGTCCACGACTTCTCCGAGCCGTAGCCCTTCACCAGCGGCAGCAGCAGGTCGTTGACGCCCTCGGCGAGCGTGTCGTGCTCGCCCGCGTACCGCGCCTGCTCGGCCCGGTCCTGGTACGTCGCCGTGAACAGCACGAGCGCCCGCAGCGCCTCGGCGTACGCCTTCTGCGTCAGGAGCGAACGCCGTACGTCGGGGTGGTGGGTGATCGTGACCCGCGGCGCGTCCTTGGCCGGGTTCGTCATGTCGGCGCCCTGGACCCGCTCCTTGGCGTACTCGAGCGCGTTCAGGTAGCCCGTCGACAGCGTCGCGATCGCCTTGGTGCCGACCATCATCCGCGCGTACTCGATCACCTGGAACATCTGCGCGATGCCGTCGTGCACCTCGCCGAGCAGCCAGCCCTTCGCGGGAACGCCGTCGCCGAAGGTGATCTCGCAGGTCGTCGAGACCTTGATGCCCATCTTCTTCTCGACGTTCGTCACGAAGGCGCCGTTGCGCTCGCCGGTCAGCTCACCGGTCTCGAGGTCGAAGTCGTACTTCGGAACCACGAAGAGGCTCAGGCCCTTCGTCCCCGGACCGCCGACACCCTCGATGCCCTGCGGCCGCGCGAGGACCAGGTGGATGATGTTCTCGGTCATGTCGTGCTCGCCCGAGGTGATGAACCGCTTGACGCCCTCGATGTGCCAGGAGCCGTCGTCCTGCAGCGTGGCCTTGGTCCGCCCGGCGCCGACGTCGGAACCGGCGTCCGGCTCGGTCAGCACCATGGTGGCGCCCCAGCCGCGCTCGATGATGTGGTGCGCGATCTTCTGGTCCCGCTCGGTCCCGTTGCGCCAGAGCACGTGCGCGAAGTTCGGGCCGGCGGCGTACATGTGCACCGGCGGGTTGGCGCCCAGCACCAGCTCGGCGGCGGCCCAGCGCAGCGACGGCGGGGTCGGCTGACCGCCCAGCTCGGCCGGCAGCTCGAGCTTGAACCACTCGGCGTCCATGTAGGCGTGGTAGCTCTTCTTGAACGCCTCCGGCATCCGGACCTCGTGGGCCTCCGGGTCGAAGACCGGCGGGTTCCGGTCGGCCTCCGCGAAGGATTCGGCCAGCTCGTGCTTGGCCAGCCGGTCGACCTCCGCGAGCACCTCGCGGGCGGTGTCGACGTCCATCTCGGCGTACGGGCCCTGACCGAGCACGTCACCTCGGCCCAGCACCTCGAGCAGGTTGAACTCGATGTCCCGCAGATTCGACTTGTAATGGCTCACAGAGGCTCCTAGTTAACTCGCCAGTAACTTGAGTATATACCGGCCGGTAACGAGGGCAAAGAGAGATTGACTGTGAGGTATGAAGCTGATTTACGAGACGCACGCGACCACGATCGACAACGAGCAGGGCGTGGCGACGGGCTGGTTGCCAGGTGAGCTGTCCGCCGCGGGTCGCGAGCAGGCGCGAGAGCTGGGGGATCGGCGACGCGGTGTCGACGTGGTGTTCAGCTCGGACCTGCGACGGGCGGTGCAGACGGTCGAGTTGTCCGGGCTGACCGTCCCGCACTTCCAGGACTGGCGGCTGCGCGAGTGCAACTACGGCGAACTGAACGGCGCGCCGCGGGACGCGCTCGCCCCCAGGGTCGAGCGCGTCCACACCCCGTTTCCGGGCGGTCAGTCGTACGCCGATGTCGCCGAACTGACCCGATCGTTCCTTGCCGATCTGAAGCGCTGGTATGACGCGGCCACCGTGCTGGTGGTTGCGCATTCGGCCAACCGATGGGCCCTCGACCATCTCGTGGGCAGTGGAGCCCCGCTGGCGGAGCTGATCGAGGAGCCGTTCGACTGGCGGCCCGGCTGGGTCTACGGCTTGTAGACCGTCGCGCTGCCGTAGAGCTTCTGGGTGAAGGCGCTCATGTACGACGACGTGTCGGACTCGGTGAGGTTGTACGTGAGGAAGACGCCGTACCCCTCGTCGACGGTGCGTTGCGCGAGGGAGGCCGCCGTACTGGAACTGGTGGCGGTGTACGAGACCGCGGCTGGGGACGTGCGCGACTTGGCGCTCGGTGCGGACGGGACGCCCCAGCTGCCGTAGTACGGGTTCCAGCCGTAGTCGAAGGTGTCGACGATGCTCTGGCCGTTGTAGGTCAGGCGCTCGGCGGACGGGCCGATGTCGTAGAGCGTGATGAGCTTGTTCGGGAGCTTCGCGCGGAGCGCCTGGACCAGGTAGACGAACGAGAAGTCGTTCGGCTGGCCGGTGCCGTTGTTGCCGTACTCGACGTACTCGTCGTCGAAGTCGATGCCGTCCAGGCCGTACTCGTCGACCGCGTCCGCGAGCTGCTGCGCGAACGCGTCGGCGGACGCCTGGTCCGGGAAGTTCGCGAAGCCGGCGCCCTGGTGGTTGCCGAGGATCGAGAGCAGGACCTTGATGCCCTTCTGCTGCAGCGGGCGGACTTGGGTGGCGACGTTGTCCAGCACGCTCGTCACCTGGTCGTTGAAGTGCAGGTACGCGTTCGTGCCGTCGTAGTTGATGTTCGCCGCGAAGATCACCGCGACGTCGATCACCTGTGCGCCGCCGTTCGCCAGCGTGTACTTGCCGGCGCTCAGCATGCTGTGGTCGTTGACCTCGATGTACGCGACGGTGACCGGGCCGGTCTTCGCCCGCGGGCGGCGCTTGTCCGCGGCCTCGGCGGGCAGCGCGGCACCGGTGGCGGCCGCGGCGGTTCCGGCGGCCAGGGCTGACAACAGGGTCCTTCGCTTCATGAGCTGATCGACTCCTCGTCAAACGATGGGCGGTATCGCTATATCGGTTAAGTACCCGTCGCCGCCTGGCCGAATGCCCAGGCGGCGAGAGGAGATAAACCGGTATAGCGACACCGATCATCGATCCGTGACCACCCGGTGTCAAGGGGTTGGCAGGCTACCGTGCGGGGAGCGGATCGATGTACATCCGGTCGATCAGACCAATGGGAATCTCCGTCACGGCGACGCCGTCCTTGAAGACGAACGGTGTGGACCTGCCATCTGGCGGACGCCACCCGAGCCGCTTGCCCATGCTCACGACGACGTAGAAGAAGGTGGACTTCCCGGGGTCCCGGATCTTGAAATAGGGAAAGCTGAAGTCGTCATAGGCGGTCACGAATTCCTCGACCTGCGGACGGCCCTGGGCGTCGTCGCGCACCATGGCGACAACGGTGCCGATGCCGTTGGACTTGAGAGCGGGGTTCGGGCGTCCGTCCTTGAGCGTTGGCATGGCGGACGGGTCCGGGCGCGGGCCTTGGTAGTGCTGCACCATGATCGCGATCCGGCCGGCGGGGGTGCTTCCAGCCCAATAGATCCGTGGTTCGGCGCGCAGGGCGGCCCAGACGTCTCCGGCGACGGGATCGATCAGCTTGCCGCGATCCTTACGCTGCGTGTCGTGCCAGGTCGCGAGAACCTGGGCCAGATAGGCGCTGTCCCCGGCAAGGTCGCCCCCGGTTTCTTTGGTCATCAGGGTCGCGTAGCGGTCGAGCGGGTTCGGCGTGATCGGGTCGACCCACTGTGTGGTGGTAGCCGGAGTCGGCGTCGCCGCCGGCGGCTGGTCGGCTCGGTCGCGAACGGCAGGTCCGAACGCCACGGCGGCGATCGCCGCCACGGCCAGGGAGCTCCCAGCTAGTGCTGTGAACCGGCGCCGTCGGAGCCGGCGGACGCCGCCGATGCGGGCACGGTCGAGGAGGTCCGGCGGAGCTTCGACGTCGTCGACATCGGCGGCCAGCCGCTCCTTCAGGTAGGTCTCGGTCATCGCAGTCCCTCCAGGATTGCGGGTTCGGTGATCAGCCGGAGCCGATCGAGGGCGCGTGAGGCCTGGCTCTTCACGGTGCCGATCGAGCAGCCGAGGGCCTCCGCGGTCTGCGCCTCGGTCAGGTCGTCGTAGTACCGCAGCACGATGACGGCGCGCTGCCGCGGCGCCAGCTCCTGGAGCGCTGCGAGAAGGTCGCGGCGTACGACGTACCCCTCGGAACTGTCCGGCTGCAGCTGGTCGTGGTTCTCGGCCAGCGCGACTTCGCTGGGCCGGCGGAGTCTGGTCCGCCATCTGTTGGCGACCAGGTTGGTCAGGGTCTTGCGGGCGTACGCCTCGGGTGCCCCGGTCCGGATCCGCGGCCAATGGACGTACAGCCGTTCGTACGTCTCCTGCACCAGGTCCTCGCCCGCTCCCCGATCGCCGGTGAGCAGTACAGCGGTCCGCAGCAGCCGTGTCGCGCTGCCGCGGACGAAGTCGTCGAAGTCCTCGTCTCGCGTACCCATCCACCCTCCCCGTCCATCGTCGCTCTACTGAGAAGAACCCCGCCAGTGTGCGGATGGTTGCTTCCCGGGTTCGCGGAGCCGGCTGGTCATGCACGAAGATGGACGCTGCGACCGGCCATCGACGGGAGTGACATGCGAGTGATCGGGCTGATGTCCGGGACGTCGTACGACGCGATCGACGCCGCTGCCGCGGACCTGCGGCTGGACGGCGACCAGTTGGTGCTGACGCCGCTCGGGATGTTGAGTCAGCCGTATCCGGACGAGCTGCGGGCGGCCGTCGCGGCGTCGTTGCCGCCGGCGTCTACGTCGGTCGAGCAGGTGTGCAAGCTCGACACCGGGATCGGGCAGTCGTTCGCGGCGGTGGCGCGGCAGGCGGTCGAGCAGCTCTGCGGTGGGTACGCCGACCTGATCGTGTCGCACGGGCAGACGGTGTTCCACTGGGTCGACAACGGGTCGGTGCGCGGGACGCTACAGCTCGGGCAGCCCGCCTGGATCGCGGAGGCGACCGGCGTACCGGTGGTGTCGGACCTGCGGGCGCGGGACGTGGCGGCGGGTGGACAGGGCGCGCCGCTGGTCAGCATCCTCGACGTGCTGTGGTTGCGCGGGCGTCCCGGCGTACCGGTGGCGCTGAATCTCGGCGGGATCGCGAACATCACGGTTGTCCAGGACGAACCGGTTGCCTTCGATACCGGTCCGGCGAATGCGCTGATCGATGCGGTCGTGACGGAGCTGACCGGGCGGCCGTTCGACGCGGACGGGGTGATGGCTGCGCGCGGGCAGGTGCACGAGGAGCTGCTCGGGCGGTTGCTGGCCGAGCCGTACTACGCGAGGCCGGCGCCGAAGTCGACGGGAAAGGAGCTGTTCAACCTCGCGTACCTCGCCCACGCGATGGAGGGGTTGCCGGTGATCCCGGCGGAGGACCTGGTCGCGACGGTGACCACGCTGACGGCGCGGACCGTTGCCGACGCGGTACGGCGGTACGGCGGGACCGAGGTGGTCGCATCGGGTGGCGGGATCCAGAACCCGGCACTGATGCATCTGCTCGCGGACGAGTTGGAGGTTCCGGTCCGGACCACCGACGAGCTGGGGATGCCGTCGGCGGCGAAGGAGGCGTACGCGTTCGCCGTACTCGGATTCCTCACCGTCCACGGTCTCAGCGGCACAGTCCCCAGCTGCACCGGCGCGGGGCACTCGAGTGTCCTCGGCTCGGTCACCCCCGGCCTGAGCGGACTCCCGACAACGTCCGGCGAAGCACGCCCACCGATGCGCCTCCTGGTCACGTGACCGCACACTAGTCCCTATGACGAGGCTGTTCGTGGTGACTGGGGCACCTGGGTCGGGGAAGACGACGGTCGTGCCGGAGCTGGTTCGGCTGAATCCTGGGAACCTGGTCGTGATGGACATGGACGAGCTGCTGGACGACAACGGCCGGCTGCTTGGGATCGACATCGCGAGTCCGATGGCGGCGCCGATCTGGCCGGCGTACAACGCCGTCTGGCTGCGGATCACCGAGCTGATCCGGCGCTCCGGCATACCGGTCCTGCTGCTGTCCCCGGCGCAACCGGCCGAGCTGCCCGAGGGCCGGTGGCTGCACCTGGACTGTCCGGACGCCGTACGGCGCAAGCGGCTGGCGCGACGTGGCTGGCCGGACGCGGAGATCGACGAGGCGCTCGCGGACGCGGCCGAGATCCGCAAGCTCGTACCGCGGTCGGTGCGCGGCGACGTGCCGCCGGAGCGGGTCGCGAAGAGCATCCTCGACTGGATCCGCGGCGAACGGTTCGGCAAGACGCTCAGCCTGTGGGGCCGGTTCCGGAGTTGACCTTCGAGTCGGTGCAGGGATGAAGGTCGGGGCCATGAGGCTGACGATCAGTGAGTTCGCACGGCTGGTGGGACTGGCGCCGAGTGCGCTGCGGTTCTACGACGACTGCGGTCTGCTCCCACCCGCCGAGGTCGACGCGACGAACGGCTACCGCTACTACGACAGGTCACAACAACCCCGAGCCCAGTTACTCCGCGACCTCCGCGAGATCGACCTCCCACTCCCGGACGTCCGCCTCGCTCTGGACGCTCCCGCCTCGGAGGTCGCCGACCTGGTCCGCGCCCACCTCCGCACCCTGGAAGCCAAGTCCACCGCCACCCGAACAGCCGCCACCCGCCTCCTCACCAACCTCCTCTCCCAAAAAACCACAGCCCACCTAGGCGGCCCCGAACTAGCCAGCGCCATCCGCCAAGTAACCCCCACCGCAACCCCACCCCCACCCGCGCGCGCCACGGACTCTCCTGCGCAGGCGGGCGCTGCCCGCGCCACGGACTCTCCTGCGCAGGCGGGCGCTGCCCGCGCCACGGACTCTCCTGCGCGGGCGGGCGCTGCCCGCACCTGGACCTACTCGGCTGATGGGGTTGGCTCCGGTGGCCCGTCCACTCCCGTCAGTGCAGTCGGCTCAGGTAGTGCCGAGGGGGGTGACGACCTCGGGTTGGTGTTGAGCTGTGTACTGATTGAGTTGGGGCCGGACGAGGTCACCTTCGTTGCGACGGATCGGTATCGGCTCGCGGTGCGGACCGTGCGGCCGGTGGAGTTCGGCGGGATGGCGACGCGGGTGCTGGTGCGGGCCGACGAGCTGGCTGCGTTGAGTCGGTGGGCTGCGGCGGGAGACGTCGTACAGGTAGAGGTGAACGGCGGCCTGATGCTGGTGCGGGGCGACGAGTCACGTGAACTGCAGGCGGTTGATGCTGAGTATCCGGCGTACGGGCAGATCCTCGACGGGCTGACTCCGCCGGCGTGCCGGGTGGTGGTCGATCGCGTGGGTTTGCTGGACGTGCTCGCCGGACGAGATGTTGTTGCCTTTGACATCGATCAGCAGAGTCTGCGGATCGGCGACGAGGTGAAGCTCGACGCGATCGGGACCGGGTCGGTGCGGATCGGGTTCACCGCGAGCCTGCTGGCGGCCGCGCTCGAAGCGAGCGTCGGGCCGGACGTACTACTCGAGATCTGCGAGCCGTCGCGACCAGTCGTCGTACGGTCGGCCGACCAGGGCACGTTCACCACCCTCGTCATGCCCGTCCGGCTGGACGGGTGAACCGGACCTACTACGGCTGGCGCACTTTGTGCACCAGATCCGCAGTTCCAGCCCCGACCCGCACAGATCTCGTGCACAAAGTGGCGCCGTCCGGCGGGTCCGGGCACCTTGGGCACGGTTCGACCGTTTTGGGTGCCGTTTTTTGGTTGACCCAGGCTCAAAGTGAGCCGAGGGGTGGCATATTGACAACATGGTGTCGTGATGACAGCATGTTGTCTATGAGCACAGCATATGTGGCGGTCTATGACACGTTCGCGGACTGGGAGATTGGGCATTTGGTGGTGGAGTTGCGGACTGGGCGGTTCACCGGGGTGCCGTGGGATGTGATGACGGTGGGGGAGACGTTGGATTCCGTGGTGACCATGGGTGGGATGCGGGTCGTGCCGGATGTGACGATCGCGGACGTGGCACCGGAGACGGGTGATCTGCTGGTGCTTGCCGGGTCGGGGCAGTGGGACATGGGTGGTGGCGAGGCGTTCGCGAAGCTGGCGGGGCACTTCCTCGATGCCGGCGTACCGGTGGCGGCGATCTGTGGTGCGACGGCGGGGCTGGCTCGCGCCGGGCTGCTCGACGAGCGGAAGCACACGAGCGCGGCGAAGGAGTACCTGCAGGCGACCGGCTATCAGGGTTCGGAGCGGTACGTCGATGCGCGCGCGGTCGTCGACCGGGATCTGATCACGGCCGGACCGGACTCGCCCGTGCAGTTCGCGCGGGCCGTGATGGAGCGGCTCGAGCTCGCGGACGAGCGGAAGCGGGAGGCGTACGAGGGCGTGTTCCACCGCGCCGACCCGGCTGCCTACGCGACCCTGGTGGGATGACGCCGAAGGATCAGGTGCGGACCGGGCGCGCGGTGGACGTTCCGCCCCGTTCGGAATGGCCGGAGGTCGGCAAGCGGTCCGAGGGCGGTGTGGTGTTGACGGACGTCGTCCTCGCCACCTTCCGGCTGAACGCGCGGCTGATGGAGGCCGCGCAGGGCATGGCGGCGAACGGCGGGATCACGGCGGCCTGGTGGCAGGTGCTCGGCGGTGTCCTCGACGAGCCGCGTTCGGTCGCCGACGTCGGCCGGATCATGGGCGTCAGCCGGCAAGGAGTGCAGCGGATCGCGGACCTGCTGGTTGAACGCGGTCTGGCGGAGTTCCGCCCGAACCCGGCCCACCGCCGCGCCAAATTGCTCGCCTGCACCGAGGCCGGCTACTGGGCGATCCGGCAGATCTCGCTCGCCCAGGGCCCGTGGACCACCGACCTCGCCAAGGCCGTCGACCTCGAGGATCTCCGTACGACGCTCAGCACTCTGCAGACCCTGATCACCAAGCTGGAAGAAGCTTGATCGCGAGGCTCCGCCCGTACGTATGCCGCGTGCTGAACGTCAGCCGCGTCCCCGTCACCGTCCGCGTCACCTGAACCCCGTCGACGGGCACCGCGGGCTTGAGGTACTGCGCCCGCAGATTGAGGATGATGCTGTCGCGCTGCGTTGTGGGATCGGAAACGGCAACCTGCACGCTCGAGGACTGCCGGCGAATGAGCAGTGAGGCCGGACCGTCGACGCTCAGTCCCGGAAGGTTGTGGGGACCGGATGTGAAGGTGTTGACGGCAGTGAGCCGGAGTCCGAGATGCTGGATCGCCTGCATTTTCACGGTGTTCGAGAGCGTCACGATGCGGCCGTGCTGGTACGACTTCAACGCGGAATCCGTTGCGTTGGGCACCAATGCGTAGGCGAGTGCGCGCTTCGCACCGGCCGGTTGGGTGACGGTGACCGCGAACACCTGCTTGGTGACTGCGGTGTCCGGGTTGGAGGTGCGCACCACCCGGCGGCTCCGGGTGACGGTCTGGAGATCTGCCGACAGTTGAGTCGGCTGTAGGAAGTAGTAGCCGACGGACGCGGTGCCGTTGGCGTAGCGAAGCCAACGCGGGTCCCCGGTCCCCGTCCAGTTCTGACCGTCACGTCGTACGCCGGTGATCGTCACGGGGTCGGCGGCACCGGCGATGCGGGTGTCGAGGGTCGTCGTGACCGCGCGGGTCGCGTCGCCGACACCGCCCGCGAGTACGACGATCTCGTCGTCGAGCAGGAACCACGACTTGGTCGCCGACGCGTTCTGGTAGACCACGAAATCGTCCGGCAGGGCCTCCCGCGACGCGTACGCGAAATCGTCCGACTGCACCCAGCCGACCGCGCCGAACGCATCGAGTGTCGCGCCACCGGAGTACGCGTTGGTGCCGACCGGGAAGTAGACGTAGGTGTTCTGCGACTCCGACGAGGCCGTGAAACCCAACGAGGCATTGTCGTAGTACGCCGTCCCGTACAGCTCCGGGATCGACTTGCGTGTCTCGACCGGCGCGGTCACGCCGCCCAGCGCGTACGGCGACACCGTGGTGAAGTAGTCGACGCCGAAGGACTGTGTCTGATCCTGACCGGCGAGGTACAGGTAGTGCGCGCCGTCGCCCTGGAACCACGGCATCAGGTTCTCGCCGCTCATGTACTCGTACTTGCTGATCCGCGACGAGTTCCGCGCCAGCGCGAACGCGTACGTCGGCCTGCGGTGCACAGTCCGGTCCATCGCATTGAACGCAGTACTGAGAGCCGCCGGGTTGAGGTCGGCCGGCACAATCGCGGGATCGTTCTTGATGTCCGCGAAACGTCCGATGCTCACTGGTGAGACAAAGGAATTCGCGTTGATCGTCGGTCGCGCGGTGAACTTCGCGAAGGCCTTCAACCGCTGGGAGTCCGCGCCGGTCGCGTAGTCCGCGAGGTCGACGATCGCCTCCACGACGACCGCGACATCGTCGTACCCGGTCGCAGTCCGGGACACCGCGCGACCCTTGACGATCTCCATCATCCAGCCCTCGAAGATCAGCGGCGCGAACCCGTGCTCGACCCAGCCCTGCACCACGCCGACCAGGTCGTCGCTCTGCGCGTACTCCGTCCCGTCGAGCACCTTGATCGTCTGTACAACCCTGCTGAGCAGGGCTTTTCCGTACGAGCCCGTGTAGGCGACCGATGCGTGCTGGACGAACGAGCCGTCCGCGTAGTACCCGTCGGTGACGCCGTGCTGCAGGTTGTACGGGTCGACGGTCGCGAACACCGTGAACTGGTCCTGCAGCGCTTTCCGGATCCGCGTGTCGTCGTTCAGCAGGGCGCCCTGGAGGACCCGGTTCGCGGTGATGTCGACGAGGTTCGCGCCGGTGTGGAAGCGCGAGTCGAGGTCGACGTCGCCGTCCTTCCCGTTGCGCAGGTACGCGTCCATCGAGGCGACGTACCGCGTGATCAGGTCGGCCGGGGCGTTGATCAGGGCGAGCGTCTTCGACACGTACGTCGAGATGCCGATCTCCCAGGTGAACCAGTTGCCGTAGTACCCCTTCGACTGGTCGCCGTAGTAGTTGTCATGCAGCCAGACGAGCTTGTCCGCGATCCGCGCGCGGACCTGCTCGCTGCTCTGCAGGTCGGAGGCCGGTCCGGGGCGCCGGTACGCGAGGGCGATCTCGTAGAGGTGCTGGTACGACGAGCTCAGGTTCGGATCGCTGGTCCCGAGCGGGAGGCCGGCGAACAGCTCGCCAGCGCCGGCGCGGTCGAGCGCGGACAACCAGGTACGGGCCGTCGTATCGATCGCGGTGACCTTCGCGGCGACGTCGGCGCGCGCGTTCGATTCCGCCGTACCGGCGTAGATCGCGATCGCGTTGGCCAGCAGTTGGCTGGGGTCGGCGTTCAGCCTGGCGTGCGCTGCCGGGGTTGGGTTGACCGCGGCCAGCAATGCGGTCGCGGGGACGAAGGACAGCAGACGACGGCGGGTGAGATCCACTGGTGCTCCCGGGCGGATGGGAAAACCTAACCCCGAGAGTCAATCAGCCGGAACTATCCTTCAGCAACCGCTTACCGCTGACTTCTCAATAACTTGTCAGGCGCCGCCGGCTCCGATGAGCTGGGGGTCGATCGACAGGACCCGAACCGCGTCACCCGAGGACTTGGCCGGGATGACCACGGCGACTTGGTGCAGGTAGTCCTGGTGCAGGGTCTGGGTGTACTTGACCATGCTGCTGAACGCGGTTGCCTCGCCGCTGGTCCAGTACGCGTTCGAGCCCGGCTCGACGCGTTGCAGGTACTGCTCGGTGAGTGTCAGGAACACCAGCGCGTCGCCGGATTCCGTGATGAACGTCAGCGGAACGCCGGACGGTGCGAACGCGTCGGTGACGCCGGCGATGTACGGCTCCGCGGTGTCGGCCGCCTTCGATTTCGCGCGCAGATCGAGCATCTTGGTCAGGCTGGTTGTCGGCGTGAACAGACGCGACTGCGGCGCGTTCTTGCCACCGGTGAGGTACGCCGCGAGGTCCTTCGCGACCGCCTCGGGCCGGCCCTGGAGCTTGCTCAGGTCGTCCGCGGTCGGCGTCCGCAGACCGTCGACGGACGGCAACTCCACGGCCTTCGGCGGGTAGATCGAGTGCGTCAGCAGCCATGGGCTGCCGGCGTTCTCCCGCTGCCAGACGCCGAGCTGCCGGCTGCCGGGCGCGTCCGAGACGCCGGAGCTGACCACGAACCGCATCGGGTACGACGCGAACTGCGGTGCGCCGATCTCCGGGTCGGTGTAGCTGAACGGCTTCGACACGTCCTTGCCCGCGGCGTCGAGCTTCCGGCCGATCAGGAAGCCCGCCTGGGTCTGCGCGAGGGTCGGGTTGCCCTCGATCGTTGCGGACAGCTTCGCGTCCCGGGTCCGGTTCGCCTGGTTGTTGAGCTGGTTGTACCGCTGGACGACGGCCTGCGCGTCGGCGAGCGTCACGGCCGGGCGGGAGTCCGCCGCGGTCATCGTGTTCTTCGGCGGCATCAGCCCGCAGCTGGTTGCCGTCAGCAACATCGCGCCGCTGGCCAGGAGCGCCGCCGTACGCCGCACCGCCTCGTCGCTCTTCACGAACTCCGGCGACGCTGCCAGCGGGACAGTCTCCTCCGCGACACTCTCGGCGGGATCTGCAGCAGGCTCGGCGTACGTCGTCTGCGCGGGCTCGTCGTGCCGCTGGGAGGCGCCGACACCGATCAGCACGGGCGACTTGGCCCGCGCGACCGCAGCAGCCGACATGAACACCGGCGCCGCCGGCACAGCAGCAGCCGGCCGAACCGCCGCGGGCCGCACCGGCACCTGCCGAACAGGCGCCTTGACCGGAGCCGGGCTGACCTGCGCCGGAGCCGCCGCGGCCGGGGTGTCCGCGGCGGGTGTCAGCTCCGCCGCTGCCGGCTCGGCGGGCTGGTCGTCCTTCTTGGTGAGTGGCGCGAACGGGCTGACGCGGTCGGGGGCGAAGGGGGAGACGCGGTACGCCGGGGCGTACTGCTCCTCTTCACGCTTGGCCGGGGCGGTCGACGCCAGCGCCGGGATGCGGTTGTTCGTGATGACCGGGATCTCGGTCGTGTCCGCGATCTCCTTCACCGCCGGGCGGCGGCGCAGCACCAGCGCCAGGCCGAGTGCGAGCACCAGAACGCCCGCCCCGAGCACCAGCAGGCAGATACCGAACAGCCGGTGCACCTCGATGCCGAACGTGACCTGCGCGCCGACCGCCGGCGTACCGTCCGCGTTCATCACGACCACGTCGTACAGCCCGTCCTGGATCGGCCAGTTGACGGCCTGCGCGCCGGGCGCGGAGTGCGCGACCCACCAGTCGAGGTCGCCGGGCGGCGTCAGCTTCTTGGTGTCGCCGCGCAGCTCCTCCGTGGCGAACGTGGCCGGCGGCTCGAACCGCGTCAGCCGGGTGTGCGCGGCCCCCGAGAGGTAGTCGCGGACGTCCAGGTCCTGACCGACGCCGATGAACAGCGGCTTGTCGCCCGACGCGCTCACGTGCAGCGTCGGACCGTGCCGGTCGAGGAGGGACGGTGCGCTGACAACCGCGAGGCCTGTGCTGGCGAACTGGCGGTTGGGGGTCGAGATCGTGTTGTCCGGGCCGACCAGCCAGAAGGCAGCGGCTGCTCCGGCAATGGCGGTCAGCAGGCCTGACAGTGCGAGCAGCAGACCCAGGGTGATGCGGGCGAAACGCATGAAGAGGCTCCCGTTGTCCGACGAGCCCGGCCCACGGACGGGTGCACCGGACGGCGGGTGCACCGGTCCGGACCCCTCTCGGTGGCGACAGCTGTGTCCGGATGCTCACCCGTTGTCACTGAATAACTGAGCCAACAAGGATCTGTTACGATTTCGTGTATTAACGAATGGCTGTTCACAAACCAGGAGGCGCTGACATGGCCCGGCCGCGGCTGGTGAGTGACGACGCGATCCTGGATGCCACCCGCCAGGTCCTGGCCGAGCTCGGACCGGTGAAACTGACCCTCGCAGCGGTCGGTTCCCGGGTCGGGCTGGCGCCGCCGACGCTGATGCAGCGGTTCGGGTCGAAGCGCGGTCTGCTGCTCGCGTCCGCGGCCCGGTCGCCGCTGATGGTCAAGCTCGCCGCCGAGGAGGCCGCAGCGCGGAACGCCTCGCCGCTCGCCACACTGCGGGATTTCGCGCTGTCGGCCGTCGCGCACATCAAGCGTCGCGAGGAACTCGGCAACGGCCTCGGCTTCGTCCAGCTCGACGTCGCGGATCCGGAGTTCCGGGCGCATGCGCTGGCGCACTCCGCGGCGATCGTCGACAGCTGCGACACGTTCTACCGGGCCGCGGTGGACGTCGGTGAGCTCCGCGCGGACACCGACGTACCGGCGCTGGCCCGGCACACCCTTGTCTGTTTCAACGGCGCGCTCCAGGTCTGGGCGGTGAACGGCTGGGGCTCGCTGAGCGAGTTCCTGTCCGAGCAGCTCGACCTGATGATCGCCCCCTATCTCAGGAGTGACGATGTTCCTGCGCGTACTGGTCTTCTACCTGATCACGATGGTCTTCAGCGGGATCCTCAACGCGCTGCAGGCGGCGACCGGACCGAGTCCTGATCTGATCCAGCTGGTCCAGTTCGCGCCGGCCCTCGGCGTCGGCGTGATGTTCTTGCTGTTCCGCCGTACCACTCGGATCGACGCGCGGTTCACGCCGGTGGCCGTCGCGGCCGGGCGGAGCGCGCTGGTGGTCGGTATCGTCGTGGCTGCGATGCTCGCGTCCGTGCTCGTGCACGTGGTCGCGGGCCGGACCTGGCGGGCGGAGAGTCCGCCGTTCCCGTTCGGGGTGCTCGTGATCACGATGATCGTCGGCGCGGCGGGCGAGGAGCTCGGGTGGCGCGCGTACCTGCAGCCCTACCTGCAGACCCGGTTCTCGGTACTGCGTTCCTCGCTGGTCGTCGGTGTGCTGTGGGGCTTCTGGCATATCGGCGGTTTCGAGCACGGGCTCGCGTATATGGGCCTGTTCGTCGTGATGGCGACCGCGCTCTCGGTGGTGATGGGTGCGGTGCTGCGGGGCGCACGACGTACCAACCTCGTCGTCGCCACCGCAGCGCACGCCGCCGTCAACCTCTCGTTGATCCTGCTGTTCACCGAGGAGGACGGCGACCTGTTCCCGATGGCCGTCCTCGCGGTGGTCTGGACGATCGCCGCCGTGGTGGTCAGTTCAGTGCAGGTACGACGCGCCGTTGAAGTCGAGGACCGCGCCGCTCGCCCAGTTCGCCTGGGCTGAGGCGAGCCAGTAGATCGCGTTCCCGACCTCGTCGGCGGTCGCGACGCGGCCGAACGGGCTCTGCGCCCGGATCGCGTCGCCGCCGGGACCCGCGAGGAACGTCTCGGTCATGTCGGTGGCGATGAAACCGGGCGCGATTGACGTCACGGTGATGTCATGTGGCGCCAGCGATGCCGCCAACGACTGCCCGAGCGCGTGCAGTCCGGCCTTCGAGGCGCCGTACGCCGGGACGTCGGGCTCCCCCCGGTAGGCGCCGCGCGACCCGACGTTGACGATCGCACCCCGCCGTACGCCGTCCGCAGGGTCCTTGTCGAGCATCTGCCGCGCCACGCACCAGGTCACGTGCGCCGCGCCCTCGAGGTTGACGGCGAGGGTACGACGCCACGTCGCGACCCATTCGTCGTACGACGTCTCCGCCAGCGGGTGACCGAACCGGCGGGAGCCCGCGACCGGCTCGTCGACGAACATCGCGGCGTTGTTCACCAGGACGTCGATGCGACCGAGCGCGGTGGCCGATTCCGCAACCAGGGAAGGGATTGCGGTCGCATCGCCGAGGTCAGCGGCGACCACTGCATGGCCCTCACCGGGCAGTCCGGCGCGGACCTCCTCGGCGCGATCGATCGCGCCCCGGCAGTGCAGCACGACCCGGTCGCCGGCGGCCGCGAACGCCCGCGCGGCGGCCGCGCCGACACCCCGTGACGCACCGGTGATCAGTACTCCTCTGGACACTGTTCCTCCTGTCGATGACTGCACACCATTGTGCCTGTGGCGGCAGTCTGACATCAACTGGGGTTGACAGTGACGTCACCATGACGTCATGCTTGCGTCATGGAACTTGACCACTACCTCGAGTCGGTCCGGCGGAGCGTCGAGAACGCCACCGCCCTGGCCGACGAGCAGACCCGCTCCGTGGCTCAGCGCCTCGGGGCAACGCTGGATGACGCGGGCCGTCTGGTCCTCATCTCAGCCCTGTCCGACGCCGCCGGGGAGATCAGCCGTGAGCTGTCCCCGGGCTCGGTCGAGCTCCGGATGGCTGGCGGCCGCCCGGAGTTCGTGGTCACGCCGGCGCCCAGCCAGCTGACCGGTCCGGACGAGATCGAAGACGACATCGACGACGAGACCGGCGCCGACGGCGACGAGCAGTTCGTGTTCGACGCCGACGAGCCGACCGCGCGGATCACGCTGCGGCTGCCGATGTCGATCAAGAACAAGGTCGACGAGGCCGCCGACGCCGAGGGGATCTCCTCGAACGCGTGGCTGATGCGCACCGTGATGACCGAGCTCAGCGAGCGCCGCCGCGGCGGTCCGCGCCCACCCCGGCCGCCGCGCCCGCCGCGTGGCCCGGTGTTCGGCCCGGAGGGCCCGCTGGGTCCGAACGGACCGCTCGGCCCCGACGGGGTCTTCGGCCCGAACGGCGTGTTCGGTCCGAACGGACCGTTCGGCGAGGAAGGCGTCTTCGGCCAGGACCGCGGCCGGTTCGACCGCGACCGGCGCCGTGACGACCGGGACCGCCGCCGGGACGACAAGGACCGGCGACGCGAGGACAAGGAACGCGGCCGTGGCGGACACGGCCCGGGCCAGCGACTGACGGGATGGGCAGAATGAGCGAGCGTAGCGCCAGCCAGTTCATCGACGACGAGAACGAGCGGATCGACCGGATCCGGATCGAGATCGGCTCCGGCCTGGTCGAGCTCGGGCCCAACCCCGAGGGCGAGGGCACCGTGGTCTCGATGGAGGTCGAGGGCGACGACGAGGGCGTGATCTTCGAGGTCACCGACGGCGAGCTGGTCGTCGAGAGCCCGCGCAACGTCCGCCGCGGCCCGGAGATCACGGTCCGGATCGCCACCTCGGCGGTCCTCGACGCCCGGGTCAAGACCGGTTCGGGCGACATCGTGTCGCAGGTGCCGCTCGGTTCTGCGCGACTCGCGACCGGCTCCGGCGACGTCCGGCTGACCCGGGTCGAGCACGAGCTCGGCGTCAACACCGGCAGCGGTGACGTCAAGGTCGAGTCGGCCGCCGGCGCGGTCCGGGCCGGTACCGGATCGGGCTCGATCGACATCGAGGAGGCCGGCGACGCGCTCGGCCTGAGTACCGGCTCCGGCGACGTCACGGTCGGCGACGCGGCCGGTCCCACCTCCGTCAAGGTCGGCTCGGGTGACATCACCATCGAGCGGATCCGCGACCACTCGGTCGCCACCTCCGGCTCCGGCGACGTCACGGTCGAGATCGCCGACGGGCCGAGCGTCCAGGCCGAGACGGCGCGGGGCGACGTACAGATCGGGGTCCCGGACGGACTTCCGACGTACCTGGATCTGAAGACGGTCACCGGGCGGATCCGGTGCGATCTCGAGCCCGGCCAGAAGCCGGCCGAGGGGGACCGCGCGCTGATGCTGCGGGCCCGCACCGTCTCCGGCGACATCACCGTCGTCAAGGTCTGACCCGAGTACGACCGCACGCGTCGGATCGGCGTGGTCGGGTTCGTCGGGTTGATGTAGGGGAGCCAGAGGTCCCGCCTCAGGGCGGGACCTGGGCGAAGCACTGCCGAAACACCAGATCACGGGGATTACGCGAGGGGAGCACGATCATGATCACCCAGCAAGAGGAAGTTGCCCGCTACCGCGTCGCCGAGCAGGTCCGGGCGGCCGAGGCCCGGGCGCTGCGGCGCCAGGACACGACGCGGACCAGCCCGCGGGAAGGGCTGGCGGGTGCGCTGCGCAAGCTGGCCGACCGTCTGGAGCCCGCCTCCCGCCGCCTGACCGAGCCGGCCACCCGGCCGCTGACCGAGCCGCAGCCGCGCCACCGCGGGACCGGGCTCTCGATCGTCCGGTGAACGGCGTACCGGTGAACGGCGCGGCCGCCGCGCTCTACGCCGTACTCGAGCGACTCGGCCTCGCCTGTCGTCGTTAGCTGCTGCAGGTTGGTGCAATGCCTGTGGATAACTGCCGGGCGGACCCGTGGACACTGCTAGCGTTCAGGCGATCATTCTCGGCGACCTGGGAGAGAAACCTACGATGTTGCGTCCGATGGTGGCAACCACAGCTGTCACCGCAGCCCTGATCCTGGTAGCCGGTTGCGGCGGCAACGACAAGAAGTCCGAATCGGGCTCGCAGAACAACGGCGGCACCTCGACCAACTCGCCGACGCCGTCCGCCCCGGCCGTCCCGTCCTTCGACCCGCCCAAGGCCTTCGCCGCCGCGGCGGCGTACCCCGTGGCCGACTACAAGGGCCGGGACACGTACGACGAAGCCAAGCCGGGCATGGTCGGCCAGGTGGCCCTGTTCGCCAACTACCGCGGTATCACCGCCCACGACGTCGCCGACCCGAGCAAGGCCTGGGAGATCAAGTCGACCGCGGCGGAGACCACGACCGTCAGTGACGCGTCCGCCCCGGTGGCGGTCAAGGTCGACGGCAAGGATGTCGCGCTGGTCGCCTACGCGGAGGCCGACAAGGGCGGCGGTACCCAGAAACCGCAGGGCCTGGTGCTGATCCAGTGGATCGACGTCGCGACCGGGCAGAAGCTCGCCGAGGTTTCGGCGCCGGTGAGCACGGTGGACGGGACCGGCGCCGTCGCGTCCGGTACTCCGAGTCTGCAGAACGTGGAGTACGACCCGGAGACCGGCCAGGTCGCGATCGGTGTGACCCCCATCATGGGCCGCCTGACCGGGGACGTGCGGACCGCGGCTGTGTACGCGGACCCGAGCACGAAGAAGGCCACGGTAGTGCCGGGCGTCCTTCCGGGCGCCGTGCACGGCGGTGTGGTCGCGGTCGCGAGGGACGAGAGCAAGGAGAACGCGAACGACGCCGCGGTCCTGCTCGTCGACGGTGCGAGCGGCAAGGTCACGAAGCAGGTTCCGCTGAAGCAGGGCTCGCTGACGCCGCTCGCCGGTGGCGCCAAGCACGGCTTCTTCTTCGGCACGGTGTATGCGGAGGCCAGCATGAGCGAGGTCGGCTCGCTCTACTCGGTGGATCTGTCGACCGGCGCCGTGGTGAAGTCGGTGCCCGGGCTGGCGGCTCGGGACTCCGGCGGCTATGACTGCCAATGGGACCAGGCGAGCTCGGTCGTCTGCCGGGAGCGGCAGCCGACCGGCCCCCAGGAGATCCTCGGGTTCGACGACGAGACCGGCAAGAAGGCGTGGGGCTACACCAGCGAGTCCGGCGGGCGCGTGGTGCCCAACGTGACCGCGGCGTTCCACGGCGTTGTGTACGTGCAGACCGAGAAGCAGGCGGTGCTGCTCGACGCGAAGACCGGTCAGGACCTGCCGAGCGGGTCGGCATCGGGCACCCCGAGCGCGAGTTCGAGCGACAGCCCGTCGTCCGGCGACACTCCGTCGGACAGCGAGTCCCCGTCGTCCGGTGACACCCCGTCGAATGGTTCTTCCTCCGGTGGCGGCGACATGAGCCTGTACAACGGCACGCCGTCGTCGCCGGCCGCGGTCTCGCCGTACGGTGGCGTCTACCGGCAGCAGCCGAAGGGCAGTGGCTACGGCTCCGACGACCTGCAGGCGGTCCTCGTCTACCTGAAGCCGACCGCCTGACCCAGCTGAAACGGAAAGGCCCCGGGAATCCCGGGGCCTTTGCGTCTGTCAGATGTCGGTGCGGTGGAAGTTCTGGTACGAGCGGGACGGGGTCGGGCCGCGCTGGCCCTGGTACCGGGAGCCGTACTTCGACGAGCCGTACGCGTGCTCGGCGGGGGAGGACAGCCGGAAGAAGCACAGCTGGCCGATCTTCATACCGGGCCAGAGCTTGATCGGCAGCGTCGCGACGTTCGAGAGCTCGAGGGTCACGTGGCCGGAGAAGCCCGGGTCGATGAAGCCGGCCGTCGAGTGGGTCAGCAGGCCGAGCCGGCCCAGTGACGACTTGCCCTCGAGGCGGGCGGCGACGTCGTCGGGGAGCGTGACGAGCTCGTACGTCGATCCCAGGACGAACTCACCGGGATGCAGGATGAACGGCTCGCCGCCCTCGGGCTCGACCAGCCGGGTCAGGTCGGGCTGTTCCTCGGCGGGATCGATATGCGGATACCGGTGGTTCTCGAAGACCCGGAAGAACCGGTCCAGCCGTACGTCGACACTCGACGGCTGCACCATCGCAGCATCGAACGGATCCAGCTGGACCCGCTTCGCGTCGAGCTCGGCCAAGATGTCACGGTCGGAGAGCAGCACGGTCGCACGTTAGCAGCGTGCCGCTCGTCCGCACAGCTCGAGTTGCCGGTCAGGCCCGTTCCCGTGCCTGGTGGTGAGTCGTCCGGAGCCCTCAGCTCCCCGGCGGGAGCACACCACCAGACCGTGGGCCTGAGGCAACTATCTCTAGTTGGCCAGCTTGTTGAACTTCGACACCTGGGTGGCGAAGGTCTTCACCTGCGCGGGCGACCAGTCCTTGAGCAGGTCCTCGATCACCTTGTGCCGCTTCTTCCGGGCCGCGGTCAGCTTGCGCTTTCCGGCCGCGGTCAGCGTCAGCAGGGTCGCGCGCGCGTCCGACTTGTCGGCGGCCCGCTTCAGCAGGCCCTCCTCCTCGAGTCGCGCACAGGCCCGGCTGACCGGTCCCTTGTCCACCTCGAGCGCTGCCACCAGGTCGGCCATCCGCACCGGCGCCAGCTCCTCGACGTGGTTCAGCAACGCGTACTGCGCCGGCTCCAGGTCCGGATGCGCCTCGTCGGACAGCGTCCGCTGCAGACCGCGCAGCCGCCGTGCCAACGTGACGAGTTCCTTCTCCAGGTTGTCCACCGCGTCAGTTGTCTCTGTTGCCACCGTTCACCCCTTCATCCAGTTGCCCCGCAACCATCTTGTCCGGTCCCGGCGAGGACCGCATCCTCACGTTGCGTCGAATGTTGCCCCCGGCAACGCGTTCTAATCTGCCAGAAGATGACGAACCTGCCCAGTCCTGAACGTGCCCTTTGTGAAAAACTGCCCAAGAACCCCCGGCGCAAACCGTCCGCCTCGCCCTTTTCGATGCGTTCGGCATCTTCTGAGCACCCAACCCCCTGATCCGGCAACAACCACCCTGTCGTCCTCCGCCGGACTTGGGACACGCGCCGGCGACCGGGAACAGGCCATTGCCTGTTCCCAGTCCTCGCCGGGTGTTCCCGGTCCGGCGCGCCGGACCCGCGGTGCCGGGATGTGGGCCGATCGGTTATGCTCTTCTCCGCTGCCGGGAGACCGGCCGCGCGGGTGTAGTTCAATGGCAGAACATCAGCTTCCCAAGCTGACAGTGCGGGTTCGATTCCCGTCACCCGCTCCACCGAAACCCCGCAGGTCAGCGGCATGACCTGCGGGTTTTGTCGTCCCAGGGAGGATTCGCCGTGTCGGAGGCCGATTACGCGATCTTTCTGAACGGTGGGTACGGCGTCGGCAAGTCAGCCGCCCTCGACCACGTCGGCGACCTGCTCGCGAACGCCGGCCGGCCGTTCAGCCTGATGGACGTCGACTGGTTCCACCGCTCCTGGCCGCCTGCCGATCAGGACAATGCTCTGATCGAGGCACACAACATCGCGGCGGTCTGGAAGAGCTATCGGGCGGTGGGTCCGCGGCAGTTGGTGATGTCCGGGGTGATCAGTACCGAGGCCGCTCGGGAGCGCTACGCGGCTGCGGTTGAGCAGCCTGTCCGGATGGTTCGTCTCACCGCCGATGCCCACATCACCAGGCAGCGCTTGCGCGGGCGTTACAGCGCGAGTCAGACATTGGCTTTGGAGTGGCATCTCGAGCGGTGCGATGAGATCGCCGCGCGGCTCGAGGTGGCGGGCCTGGATGAATTGGTTATCGACACCAGCAGGCTTGGGTCGCACGAGGTGGCTGAGTGCACCCTGCGGCACTTTGGTCTGCTGGGCAGCTCGGGCTGAAGCGATCGTTTGGGTCAAACGGTTGATCTAGGCAAGGGCGGGACCGTTGCCTTGATCAACCGGTTGGGTCAGGTTCCGTAGACCTCGAGTTCGACGATGCGGGAGTAGGTGTGGTCGTTGCCGTCGAGGCAGAGGATGCGTACGGCGTCCGCCTGGACGGGGTCGAATGTCGACGTGACGTGGCCCTGGGTGTTGCCGCGGACCTGGGCGACGGTCTGCCATGCACCGCCGACCTTGACCTGGACGTCCCAGTCGCGGAGGCCGTTGACGCGCGCCGGGTACTTCACCGAGTCGAGCGTGTAGAGCTCCACCCGGTTCACGGTGGCGGGTGTCGACAGCGCGACGTCGTACGTGTCGGGGAAGACCGCGCGGGTGCCGTCGTTCCAGCCGGTCAGGGTGTCCCAGTGTTCTGGGTCCTTGTCGCCGTCGACGGCGCCGCAGAGGGTGAAGTTGCCGTGGGTGGAGGATGCGGTCGCCTGTTCGCCGAGCGCGAGGTTGTCACCGGGACCCTTCGACGGCAGCGGCTCGACGGTCACCGGGACGGTCAGTTGGTTCCGGTCGACCTCGACGCCGATCTTGTACGAGCCGGGCTTGGTGTCGCGCGGGACCCGGATCTCGACCGGCGCGGAGACGGGCTGATCGGGATCGAGGGCGGGCAGCCACGACGAGAACAGGGTCCGGGACAGCTGCAGCGGACCGGTCGGCTCGAGCGTCAGGTCGGCGTACCGGTCCTGGCTGCCGGTGTTGGTCATCGTCAGGTTGAGGCTGGCGGGGAAGCACGGGAGCCCGACGACGCTCAGTTGTTCCGGGGCGACGCTCACCGCCACGTCGGACGTTGCCGCAGGCATCGAACCGGAGCCGAGCAGGGCGGCCGCCAGCAGGGTGCCGGCCGCGACGACGGTCTGTCGGGGGATCCTCATTTCTGTACCTCCGCGATGCCGGGGCGGCCGTCCTCGACGAGGAGTTTGGCGCGAGTGCTCACGCTGCCGCCCTGGACGGACACCTTGTCGACGACGCGGTAGTCGGAGATCCACCGCTGCGGCGTGATGGAGCAACTGACGTACCCGCGCTGGAAGTTGCCGAACTTCATGTGCGGGTTCTCCCTCAGCAAGGTCGCGCCGCCGGCGTCGAGGTCCTCACCGTCGATCCCGGACGTGATCGACGTACCGACGAACTCGGCGCCGACTGTCGCCGACGCCGGATCGTTGAAGTCCAGCTTCAGGTCCGACGCCACGCTGCGGTGCAGGTCGCCCGCGATCGACACCAAGTTGCGGACGTTGCGTTGTGCCGCGCCGCCGAGGATGCGGTTCCGCGACGCCTCGTACCCGTCCCAGGTGTCCATCGGGACCAGCACCCCCGGCCCGTCCTTCGTGTCGAGGCGGGCGATCGCGGTCTGATGGGCCATCACGTTCCACCGGGTCTGCGATGCCGCGAATCCGTCGAGCAGCCATTTCTCCTGCGCGTCACCGGTGATCGTGCGCGCCGGGTCGGCCGTCTCCGGTCCGGGTGCCTTCGTGCCGTCGCCGTACGCCTGGTCCGACCGGTACTGGCGCGTGTCGAGCACGTTGAACTCCGCGAGCCGCCCGTACCTGATCCGCCGGTACAGCTGCATGTCCGGCCCCTTCGGCAGTTGCGCGAGCCGCAGCGGCATGTGTTCCCAGTACGCGCGGAACGCGTTGGCACGACGTACCCGGAACTGGGCCGGCGGCGCGCTCGGATGCGCCTCGTCGGCCCAGTTGTCGACCACCTCGTGGTCGTCGAGCGTCACGATCCACGGCGCGTTCGCGTGCGCGCTCTGGAGATCCGCGTCCATCTTGTACGCCGCGTAGCGCTGCCGGTACTCGTCCAGCGTCACGGTCTGCTGGGTGATGTACGGCTCGTTCGAATGCGGCCGGATACCGCGATCGATCCCGAACTCGTAGATGTAGTCGCCCAGGAAGAACACCACGTCGTGGTCGCGCTTGGCCATGTCGGCGTACGCCGTGTACCAGCCCTCCCACCACGCCTGGCAGGACGCGAACGCCAGCGAGAGTTCAGGAACGACAGCGTCGTACGCCGGCGCGGTCTTGGTCCGACCGACCGGGCTGAGCTGCCCGTTCACACGGAAGCGGTACCAGTAGTGCCGCCAGGGACGCAGCCCACGTACGTCGACGTGCACCGAGTGGCTCGCTTCGGGCCCGGTCCTGGCCGTGCCGGAGCGGACGATTCGGTGGAAGCGCTCGTCCTCCGCGACCTGCCACTGCACCTCGACCGGCCGCCGATCCATCCCGCCGAACGGCGCGAGTGGATCGGGGGCCAGCCGGGTCCAGATCACCACCGCGTCCGGCAACGGATCGCCGGACGCGACACCGAGCGTGAACGGATCCCGCCGGTCGACCCGGCCGGTCCATCCCGCCGCGGCCGTCTTGATCTCCGGAAGACTGCCGCTCAGCGCGAGCGCCGCCGCGGCTCCGCTGACAGTAAGGAAGTTGCGTCGTGTAGTCGGCATCGGCACCCACCCACCCGATCATCCTGAGGTGATCACATCCGTAACGGAAGATTACGAGAAGTTCACACAACGGGGTGAGAAAATGACCGATACCGGCCTATTTCACGATCTTGCTCGCCGGCGGCGCGGTGATGTTCACCGGCTTGTTGTAGTCGGACATGGTCATCACCATCGACACTCCGCTGAGGTCGAAGGTCATCCGCCGGACCAGGTGGGACTTGTCCAGCCACATCGAGTAGGTCAGCGTCTTCGGCATCCCCGCCGGGACCTTCTTGCCCTGGGCGGCGAGCGCCTTCGCGGCGTTCACGGTCACGGCGTACCGGTCGAGCTGCTGCCCGCCGATCGTCTCGGTGCGGACGAACTTGAGGTCGACCATGCTCTTGTCGAAGGACTTGTAGATCTTGGTCGGGTCACCGCCCGCGGCCAGCTCGCTCAGCTGGTCGTTCAGGCCGGTCGTGAACTTCTTGTACTTCCCCGCCGGCGTCACCCCGGGAATCGAGACGTACCCGACGTTCTTGATCAGGATGACCTTCGCGGTCTTGCCCTGGAACGCCGCACCGGCCATCTCCATCGACATCGCGACCGGGTTCGTGGTCTGGTAGCCGTCCATCGTCATCACGGTCGAGCCGTTGGCGGTGACCGTGCCGACGGTGTGCCAGGTCTTCTGCTTGCTGACCGCCGACGTCATCGCCGGGACGAAGGTCACGCGGTTCAGGTGGGCGACCGTAGCGGGCTTGGGCGGCGCGACCGTGTTGGTGGCGACCGGCTTGGGTGCGGCCGAGGTGGTGGCCGGGGTCGACGGCTTGTAGCCGGTGGCCTTGGGTTCTCCTCCACAGGCGGCTAGGCCGAGGGCGAGTGGTACGGCGGCCGCGGTGGCCACGGCGGCGCGGAACTTCATGATGCGTTTTCCTCCCCAGATGATTCAGACGGTGGATCTTATGGTCTGGACCACCCGGGGAGGAAGAGATTTGCAGCTAGTTGCAGGTCAGCTTTCGCTGCGCTTTACAGAAGCGAGCAGGAGCTGGGCGACGTCCTGGACCTCGACCGACTCGCGGGCCGAGCCGTCGGCCTGCTTGGCGGTGAGGCCGTCGGACAGCATCACCCGGCAGAACGGGCAGCCGGTGGCGATCTTGTCGGCGCCGGTCTCGACCGCCTCGGTGGTGCGGTTCAGGTTGATGCGGGTGCCGAGCTTCTCTTCCATCCACATCCGCGCGCCGCCGGCGCCGCAGCAGAACGACTTCGTCTGGTTCCGCGGCATCTCGGCGTACTCGGCGCCCGGGATGATGTCGAGCAGTTCGCGCGGGGCGTCGTACACCTGGTTGTGGCGACCCAGGTAGCACGGGTCGTGGTACGTGATCTTCTGGCCGTTGAGCGAGCTGTCGGCCGGCGCGACCGGGGTCAGCTTGCCGTCGCGGACCAGCCGGTTCAGCAGCTGCGTGTGGTGGATGACGTCGAGCTCGACGCCCAGCTGGCTGTACTCGTTCTTCAACGTGTTGAAACAGTGCGCGCAGGTCGAGACGACCTTCTTCGCGCCAGTCTCCTTGAACACCTCGGCGTTCTGCATCGCCAGCTGCTGGAACACGAACTCGTTACCGGACCGCCGCGCCGGGTCGCCCGTACAGGTTTCACCATCGCCCAGAACGGCGAACGAAACGCCCGCGATGTTCAGCAGCTCGGCCACCGCCTGCGTGGTCTTCTTCGCGCGGTCCTCGTAGGCGCCGGCGCAGCCGACCCAGAACAGGTACTCGACCTCGTCCAGCGTCTCGACGTCCGAACCGACCTGCTTGACCTCGAACGGCAGGTCCTTGGCCCAGTCCATCCGCCCGGACGGGTTCATGTTCCACGGGTTGCCCTTGTTCTCCAGGCCCTTGAACAGCCCGTTGAGCTCGGACGGGAACGACGACTCGATCAGTACCTGGTACCGGCGCATGTCCATGATCGCGTCGACGTGCTCGATGTCGACCGGGCACTGCTGCACGCATGCGCCGCACGACGTACACGCCCACAGCGCCTCCTCGTCGATCACCGCGACGTCCGCGGGACCGACCAACGGCTTCTCCTGCTCGGCGAGGACCAGTTCCGGCAGCGACTTGCGGGCGTCGTCATCGGCGGCCAGCAGGTACGGCGCCTTGGCGTACGCGTGCTCGCGCAGTCCCATCATGATCAGCTTCGGCGACAAGGGTTTGTCGGTGTTCCATGCCGGGCACTGCGACTGGCACCGCCCACACTCGGTGCAGGTGGTGAAGTCGAGCAGGCCCTTCCAGGTGAAGTCCTCGACCTTGCCGACCCCGAGCGCCGCGTCCTCGTCGAGCTCGTCGATGTTCTCGAAGTCGATCGGGGCACCGTTGACCATGATCGGCTGCAGCGCGCCGAGCGCCGTACCGCCGTCGGCCTTGCGCTTGAACCAGATGTTCGGCCAGGCGGTGAACCGGTGCCAGGCGACGCCCATCGTCGCGTTCAGCGAGATCGTGATCATCCACGCGAACGAGATCAGGATCTTGACCATCGCGACCAGGTAGACCGCGTTCTCCAGGCCGTGCTCGCTCAGCCCGCCGAAGAGGCCGCTGCCCAGGAAGAACGTCATCGGGAAGTGGAACTTGTCCTGGTCACCCAGCTGGTACTCGAGACCGCGGAGCAACAGGATGCAGATCAGTACGCCGAGAATCGTGTACTCGACGTAGTACGCCTGCCATGAGGTCGACCCGTAGAACCGGCTGTACCGGCCCTCCGCGCCTCCCGATCGACGAGGCAGATTGCGCAGCCGGACCGCCATCAGCCCGAGGATCGACACCAGCCCGGTCCAGCTCAGCGCCTCGCTGACCCACTCGAACACGAACCAGTGCCCGATGATCGGTAGCGCCCAGTGCGGGTCGAAGAGCTGGCCGAACGCGGTCACCAGGCTGAGGAACAGCCCGATGAACCCGAAGGCGACGAACCAGTGCATCACCCCGATGTGGCTCCACTGCAGCATCCGGGTGTGGCCGAGGGTTTCCTTGACCAGGGTGACGGTCCGCTTGCCCGGGTCGTCGGTGCGTGCGACCGGCTGCCCGAGCTTGATCACGGACACGATGTGCCCGATCGTCTTGCCGAACAGCGCGACGGCGACGAGCGTCACCGCGAGCGAGACGACGATGGCGAGGATCTGCATACCAGCGATGTTATTGGTCGGTTACCCGTCAGTCATGTCTGTGTAGGGCTCGTCACGCCGCCAATTCGGCTGTCACCAAATCGACACACAGCGTTACAGAAGGTTCCTTGCTCGGCACTGGACCAATCAGTAAGTTTCTAACCACTGCAACCGCAGTACCTGTCAATCGGTTTCGGTGGGAGAGAACCATGCGTCTTCGTCGAGGAATCGCTGCTGGGGCACTGATCGCGACCGGTCTGGTGGTGCCGGCCGCGGCGAACGCGGCGCCGACCGCGGCCAAGAAATGCGACACGAACCCCGTCTACTGGTACACCCGCGGCGGGCACGAGGTGTACGTCGGCACCAATCTGTACAGCGACTGGCTCGAGGGTCCCGGCCGGGTCAGCTACACGCAGACCGCGACCTCGGAGTCGAACTCGTCCTGGTCCGGTGACCTCGGTGTCAGCATCCCGTTGGTGATCGCCGAGATCCAGAACAAGTACTCCAAGACGGTCGGCAAGTCTCATTCGGTCACCGAGGCCTGGTCGTACACCGCCGAGGTTCCGGCCGGCAAGGTACGCCGCCTGCACCAGCTCAAGCAGTCCTGGCGGGTCCAGGTCGTGCGCTGGAAGTACACCACCAGCGACTGCAAGAAGACCAAGGAAGTCAGCAACAAGACCGCCACGTTCCCGACCAAGAACCGCGACTACCTGTGGATCCTGGTCGGCCGCGAGTAAGTCAGTCGACGAGCCGGATGAGGCGGGCGGCGACGGCGGCCCGTCGGGGGTCGTCCGTCGGTAGGCCGGCGGCGAGGGTCTCGAAGATTTCCAGGTCCTCGGCGCCGGTGGTGGTCTGGGCGAACTGCCACAGCAGGTCGGCGTTGCGTGCGTCGAGGACCGCGCGGCGGAGGGTTGCGTCGAGTTCGTCGCGTTCGGAGCGCAGTGCGGGGGCGTCGGAGCGTGCGAGCAGCGGGCCGACGTACAGCTCGAGGGCTTTCGGCAGGTCGCCGCTGCGGAGGGCTGCCTGTACTTCGGTCACGTCGCCGGTGACGTCCGCGATGATGCGGTACGGCTTGGTGTCGAGGACTCCGCCGCCGAGGAGGTTCCGCAGGCGGTGCATCTCGGCGCGGACCGTGGTCGGGTTGCCCTCGTCGCCGTACAGCTGGAGCATCAGCTGCTCGGCCGTGAGTCCGGTCGGCTGCAGTAACAACAGTGCGAGTACTTCGGCGCGCCGCAACGTCAGCGCGATCTCGCGGCCGCCGACGATCGCGGTCGGCTGCCCCGAGCCGAGCAGCTTCAACCGCAACGACGGGCGCGTACGGCGTACCGGCGTACCGGGCATGCGGAGCAGGAAGCCCTCGTCCAGTCGCTCCACCAGTCCTTCCCGCCCGTCGCCGAGATCGATGCGATCGGCGCCGTCCGGTACGACGAGACGGTTGGGCAGCCATTCGAGCGGCTGGACTGCGAGCACGCGGCCGGTCGGGGTCAGCAAGGCTCCGGGCGCATCGCCGAGCGCCATCAGGTGGCGCATGTTGCGGGCGCGCAGCATCTCGTCGGCGGCGGCCATCCGGACCTTCAACTGTCCCTCGGCGAGCTGAGCCGCCGCGGTCACCAGGGCGACCATCGCGGGGTGGACCGTGCGCAGCGGTCCGGAGACGTCGACCGCCCCGAGCAGCTTGCCGGTGTCGGGATCGTGCACCGGCGCGGCAGCACAGGTCCACTCGTGGATCCGGCGTACCAGGTGCTCGGCCGAGTGGATCTGCACGGGTTGGCCGACCGCGAGCGACGTACCCATGCCGTTCGTGCCGATGTGCTCCTCCGACCACACCGCACCCTCGGACAACGCGATCCGGTCGGCCTGGCGTTTGACCTCGGACGAACCCTCGCGCCACAGGATCGTCCCCTGGGCGTCGGTGATGATCATGATGTGCGACGCCTCGTCGGCGATCGTGGTCAGCGTCTGCCGGAGCACCGGGAGGACGGCGCGCAGCGGGTGGTTCTCGCGGAGCGCCGCGACCACGTCCGGGTCGACGATCACCGGAGGCGCGTCCAGCTCGGGATCCACCGCGGCCGCGAGAGAGCGCTCCCAGGAGGCTGCGACCAGTGGACGTGGGTCGCCCGCGGCCCGGCCTCCGCTGAGCACCTCGTCGTACAACTCACTCAACCGGCGGGCCTGATCCGGTGCGTCCATGCGGCCTCACTCCACGCTGCAACGTCGGTGCAACGTCCATTCTCCTACCTTCGGTCCAACGTCGGGTATCCGAAGGAGGACCTATGACGATCTTCGCAGCTCCCGGGCAGGACGGCAGCCCGGTCACGTTCAAGTCGCGCTACGACCACTACATCGGCGGCGAATGGGTGCCGCCCGTGAAGGGTGGGTACTTCGAGAACCCCACTCCCGTCACCGGTGAGACCTTTACCGAGATCGCTCGCGGTACGGCGGACGACGTCGAGCGCGCCCTCGACGCCGCCCACGGTGCCGCGCCGGGCTGGGGACGGACGTCGCCGGCCGAGCGGGCGAACATCCTGAACAAGATCGCCGACCGGATCGAGGCCAACCTCGAACTGCTCGCGGTCGCCGAGACCTGGGACAACGGCAAGGCCGTCCGCGAGACGCTGGCCGCCGACCTGCCGCTGGCGGTCGACCACTTCCGGTACTTCGCCGGCGCGCTGCGGGCCCAGGAGGGCTCGGTGTCGGTGATCGACGACGACACCATCGCGTACCACTTCCACGAGCCGCTCGGCGTGGTCGCGCAGATCATCCCGTGGAACTTCCCGATCCTGATGGCGGTCTGGAAACTGGCGCCCGCGCTGGCGGCCGGCAACGCCGTCGTACTCAAGCCGGCCGAGCAGACCCCGGCCTCGATCCACGTGCTGCTCGAACTGATCCACGACCTGCTGCCGCGCGGGGTGCTGAACGTCGTCAACGGGTTCGGCGTCGAGGCCGGTAAACCGCTTGCCTCGAGCAACAGAGTCGCCAAGGTCGCGTTCACTGGTGAGACCACGACCGGCCGGCTGATCATGCAGTACGCGTCCGAGAACATCATCCCGGTGACCCTCGAGCTCGGCGGCAAGAGCCCGAACGTGTTCTTCGCCGACGTCGCGTCGTCCAAGGACGACTTCTACGACAAGGCACTCGAGGGCTTCACGATGTTCGCCCTCAACCAGGGCGAGGTCTGCACCTGCCCGTCGCGGGCGCTGATCCAGTCGTCCATCTACGACTCGTTCCTGGGCGACGCGGTCGGCCGGACGCAGGCGATCAGGCTCGGCAACCCGCTCGACACCGACACGATGATGGGCGCGCAGGCCAGCAACGACCAATACGAGAAGATCCTCGCCTACATCGCGATCGGCAAGGAGGAAGGCGCCCGGGTGGTCACCGGCGGAGCGCGCGCCGAGCTCGACGGGGACCTCTCCGGCGGGTACTACATCCAGCCGACGATCTTCGAGGGCGACAACAAGATGCGGATCTTCCAGGAGGAGATCTTCGGGCCGGTCGTCTCGGTGACCAAGTTCGACGACTACGCCGACGCGATGAAGATCGCCAACGACACGCTGTACGGACTCGGGGCGGGCGTCTGGTCGCGCGACATCAACACGGCGTACCGGGCCGGCCGGGAGATCCAGGCCGGGCGGGTGTGGACGAACAACTACCACGCGTACCCGGCGCACGCGGCGTTCGGCGGGTACAAGAACTCCGGCATCGGCCGGGAGAACCACAAGATGATGCTCGACCACTACCAGCAGACCAAGAACCTGCTGGTCAGCTACAGCCCTTCGAAGCTCGGGTTCTTCTGAGTGGTCGAGAAGGTGTTGCTCACCGACGAGGCGGCGCAGTGGTTGCGCCGCCTGACCGGGATGCACGGTCCGCTGATGTTCCACCAGTCCGGTGGCTGCTGCGACGGCAGTTCGCCGATGTGCTACCCGGACGGGGAATTCAGAACGGGGTCGGCGGACGTGCAGCTCGGTGATCTGGTCGTCGACGGGGTAGACGATCCGATCGGCTTCTGGATGTCCGCGAACCAGTACGAGTACTGGAAACACACCCAACTCACCGTCGACGTGGTGAAAGGCCGAGGCAGCGGCTTCTCGGTGGAGGCCCCCGAAGGCATCCGCTTCCTGATCCGCTCCCGCCTCTTCACCGACCAAGAGTCCGCCGAACTAGGACTCCTCTGATCGAGTGCCGTCCGTCCGGTGGCGTTGCCGGGCGGCCGGCACTCTTCTATGTCCGGATGACCAGGGGCTGTCCGGGGTGAACCGTGGTGTCGACGGAGTACGCCGTGCCGTCGACGTGGACGGTCCGGAGGTCTAGGTGGCCGGCTTGGCAGGTGATGGTGAGGGTGGTTGCGGTGTAGGTGGCGGTGGCCCAGCCGGTGTTGGTGACGAAGGGGGTGCTCCAGGTGTCGTCCGCGCGGGCCAGGGGGAGGGGTGCGAGGGTGATTGTCTTGGTGAGGGCGTTGTGGCGGTAGCCGGTGAGGGCTTCCAGGACGGACCAGCCGGCGGCGTTGCGGATGTAGTGGTCGCCGCATTCGATCGGGTTGAACGGGTTGCGGCGGGTTCCGTCGTACCTCGTCCAGAGGCCTTGCAGGATGGACATGCCCTCGTCGGTGAGGCCTTCGTACAGGCAGTGGGCGGCGACCTGGTACTCGGAGCCGGTCCAGACCTCGTCGCAGTACCGGGTGGGGATGTCGGGGCGTCCGCCGTGCGGCCAGGTGCACATGAGTAGTCCGGTGTCGTCGCCGTCGGCGAAGACGCGGTACGGGTGGTCGAAGTCGCGGAAACCGGTCCGCAGGTTGTGCCGTACGACGTTGCGCAGCGCCGTACGCACGTGGTCTTCGGGAAGCACGTACCCGAGGTCCAGCTGGTGCGCCCACCACTGCCCGATCAGCTGGTCCGCCAGGCAGCCGTCACCCCACTGGAAGTCACGGGTCTCGTCCGGGTCTAGGACCTGCCGGTAGTACTCGCCTGTGAACAGCAGTTCGTCGTACGCCGTGCTGCCCGTGTCGAACAGGCTCCGGTACTCCTTGGCGTCCTCACCGAGCAGTAGCGCCATCTCCTCGGCCGCACGCAGCGCAGCGAGCCACAGCGTGCCCATGAACGAGTTGACGCCACACAGGTCGATGTCGTGGGTGCTGGGCTGGATGCCACGCAGTACGCCGTCCCGCAGCCACTTGCTGTGGATGTGGTCGAGCAGCCGGACCACCTGAGGCCAGCGTCGCCCCAGCCAGTCCAGACCGGCGCCCTGGCGCACCTCACGGTACGTCTTCAACACACTGCCGAGCATCCCGTCCAGTGCGGGCTCTTCCGGTCCGCCGATCACCACGTCCCACAGCTGCTTTACGTAGAGCGGTGCGCGCACCCGGTGCGGGATGTACCCCTCCGGCGCCTGCATGACGTCGTACTCCGTGTCGCGCATGTTCTGCTCCAGCGACGGGAAGAGGCGCGACAGCGTCTGCTCGTAGTTCCACACGTGCGTGCAGTTGAGCGGACACGAGCCGCCGTACCGGCCGCCCCACATCGCGGTGGACGCGCCGAGAACCCCTTCGAACCCCAGTACGTCGCCGTCCGCGGTCTGGAAGACGGTTGAACTCCGTACGTCGGCCGCTAGCGCTGCTAGCCGTCCACCGGCCTCGCCGGGCAGGCTGCTCTCCGCGAACGCCTCTGTCCACGCGGTGGTGAGTGTTTCCAGTTCGGACCAGTGCTCGATGAAGTGGTCGGCTGCGGCGACCGCATCCGGCGTACGACGGGTGTACGCGTTGCCGAGCCAGAAGCGGCTGTGACCGTACGACGGGTGCGGTCCGAACTGGTTGAAGTCGACATATCGGTTCGGGAAATGCCACGCGACCAGGAACCGTACCTGCGTGGTCGCACCTGGTGGGAGGCTGAACGGGACTGCAAGGCCGCCGTTCCAGGTGGATCCTGGCGCGCTGGCACTGCTCGCGTGATGGACGGGACCGTTGAGGAAGGCAACGAATTCGTCCGGGCGGGTCCATTGCGGGTGAGCCGACGCGTCGGAGTCGGTTGCCAGCACCAGCTGCCCGGAACCGGGGTGATCTTCCGGCAGGGTGGTGTTTTCGAGGACGAGCGAGGTCCAGCCGTCGGCGCGGCGGGTGCGGTTCGTGTTGCCGCCGTACAGGCTGCAGGACACGCCGTCGATTGGCGTGACGCCGTCCCAGCCGACCGAGTTCTGCAGCGCGCCGGCGAGTTTGCCGTGGACGGCGATGTCGCCCGGGTTGTGCAGTGTGAACGTGAAGCCGACGACGGGCTGCGAGCTGGCCGCGGGGTCGGACGGTACCAGCGGGTTGAACACGTCGAGGCTGATCTCAATCGGCAGATCCGTCTCGTACTCCACGCGTGCGCGGGGATAGGTAGCGGTGACGTCCGTCGTACCGATCGGTGGGATGACGTCGTGCAGTCTCCGCTCGCCGGCCGGCACCACGTCATCGGTGACCAGTGGGGTGTCGGTGGGTTCCAGCGGCGGACCTTGCAGCAGGCGGATCTCGTCTAGCGGCGGCTCGACGCGGGAGAGGCGTAGTGCGAAGAAGCTGTCTGGCACATGTCCTTCGTGGTTGCCGATGTTGTGCAGCTGCCACTGCCGCAGCGCGCCGTTGCCGGCCAGTGCGAGCGTGCCGGTGCCGAGACCTCCCAGCGGCAGAGCGAAGTGGCGATGGTTGTCACCGGTGTAGTGCATGTTTCTCCGTCCATGTACCGGCTGAGGCGAACAACGCCACCGGACCGGGGGCTAGCAGGAGTAGTGAGGCAGTAACCGAGGTCCCGAGGTACACCGCTACAAAGCCGAGGGCGAGTACGCCGAGCGGTACCAGCGGGGCACGGGCGACCAGATGGAGCGCTGTGACCCAGAGCGTCTTGCCACGGAGACCTGCTGTCACTCGCAGGCTGAAGGCGTAGCAGGAGGCGAGTAGTAGGAGCACACTCACGCAGCCGCTCACGACGAGGGGGAGGGCGAAGAGCGGCCCGGCGTACAGCTGCCAGTTGAGTAGTGCGAGTGCGATCACCACTGCTGGAACCACACCCACCTCCAGCCCGGCCAGGGCGTGTTTCCGGAGGTTCTTCAGCAGTGCTGGGACGCCGCCGCGGTCTTCTTGAACTACTGCATCCGTGGTGGCGATGACAGCTGCCCAGACCGGGGCGATGGCGAATGCGGCCAGCAGGACGCTGACAGGTGACACGCCCGGACTGAGTAGTACTACAACGGCGGAGGCTGTGCAGACGAGGACTCCGGCGGTGGCCAGGAGCGGTAGCTCGTACCAGAGGGCTCGGAATGCGGCGGGTAGATAGGTCATGCGCGGAGACCCGTCGACGCGATGGAGGCGATGAAGGAGCGCTGGAAGATCAGGAACAGGACGAGGATCGGCAGCACCACCAGGGTTATTGCCGCGAACAGTACGACGGTCGGACCGCCGCCGACGGCGCCCTGCAGTGACACCAGGCCGACCGGGAGTGTCATCTTCTCCGGTGACGACAGGAAGATGTACGGCCAGAAGAAGTTGTTCCAGGACGCCTCGAAGACGAAGATCCCGAGCGCGGTCAGCCCGGGTCGCGCGAGCGGCAGGATCACCCGGAACAGGATCCAGAAATGCCCGGCGCCGTCCATGATCGCCGCCTCGTCCAGCTCCCGCGGGATCGACGAGATGTACTGCCGCAGGAAGAAGATCCCGAACACGTTCACCAACGCCGGCAACCAGATCGCCACCGTCGTGTCCACGAGATGCAGCCAGCGCATCATGATGAAGATCGGTACGACGGTCAACTGCACCGGCACGACCAGCGCTGCTAGCAGTACCGAGAAGATCTGGTCTCGCCCGGGGAATCGCAGCCGGTTGAACGCGTACGCCGCGAGCGCGCTCGTGAGCACTGCGCCGGCCGTCGTCAGCACCGCGATCTGCAGACTGTTCCACGCCATCTGCGCGAACGGGATCAGGTCCGGCACCTGCTGGAAGTTCTGCAGCGTCGGCGGTCGTGGGATCCATCGCGGCGGCAACTGGAACGCGTCGATCGGCTCCGACAACGCGTTCACGACCAGCCACACCAGCGGCGCGATCATCACCACCCCGCCGAGCACCAGCACGAGGTCGAGCAGCTTGCCCTTCATTGGTGCACCCAACGTCGGCTGAGGCGGAACTGGAGGCCGGTGACGACCATGATCACCACGAACAGGACGAGCGACAGCGCCGCGGCGTACCCGACCTCGAAGGACTGGAAACCCTTTTCGTACGTGTACTGCACGATGCTGCGAGTCGCGCCGTCCGGGCCGCCCTGCGTCATGATCACCATCGGGTCGAAGATCTGGAACGCGCCGATGAACGTGATCACCGTCGCGAAGAAGATCGTCGGCGACATCACCGGCAGCGTCACGCTCCAGAACCGCCACCACGCGTTCGCGCCGTCCACGCGCGCCGCCTCGAGCAGCTGCGCCGGCACCGTCTGCAGGCCGGCCAGCAGGATGATGAACGTGTACCCGATCGTGTGCCACCAGTCGACCACGATCAGCGTCGGCAACGCGAGCGTCGGCGAGGCCAGCCAGTTCGTCGTCGCCGAGAGGTAGTAGTTCGCGATGCCGAACGCGGGGTCCAGCACGTACTTCCAGATCAGCGCGACCGCGGCCCACGACACCAGGAACGGGAAGAAGTACGCAGTACGGACGAAGTACTTCGTGCCGCGCGTCATTGTCCGGTGTACGCCGAGCGCGAGCAGCATCCCGATTCCGATGTGCGTGACCACCGACGCCAATGCGAAGACGAACGTATTGACCACCGCGCGGATCGTCGCGCCGTCGGTGACGAGCTGCTTGAAGTTGTCCAGGCCGGCGAATTCCGGCGTACTCAGCAGATCCCAATGGAACAGGCTGAGCGCGAACGCGGCGACCAAAGGGCCGGCGACGAAGATCACGAAGAGCAGGACGGCTGGGCTGATGAACAGGTAGCCGGGGAGCCAGTCCCTCCGCTGCGGTTTCAGACCAACCCCTCCAGCGTGGTCTGGGCCTTGCCGAGCGCGTCGGCCGGCGCGGCGTTGCCGGTCAGCACCTGCTTCCAGCCGTCCTCGATCGCCTTCTGGACCGCGGCGCCCTTGTCCGGCGACGGGATCGGGGTCGCGTAGCTGAGCGCCTGGTACAGGTACTCCGTGCCCTTCGGTGCGTCCTCGAGGAACGACTGGCTGTTCGCGATCGACTTCCGCGCCGGGACGATGGTGCCGCCGAGCTGGGCGAACGTCGACGAGCCCTCCTTCGAGATCAGGAACTTGATGAACGTCCAGGCGTCGTCCTTCTTCTTCGACGCCTTCAGGATCGGGTACCCGTTCCAGCCGACCGGCGAGCCCTGCGCGACCTTCGTCGGCCACGGCACGATGCCCATCTTCTGCGTCGCCTTCAGGTTCCGGATGCTGATGATCGGCCAGCGGCCGCCGCCGAACATCGCCAGCTTGCCCTGCGCGGCCGCGGTGAACGCGTCGAACGTGCCGCCGGGCGGCGGCGACAGCTTGTCCGCGACCAGCTTCCGGTTGAATTCCGCGGCCTCGAGCACGCGCGGGTCGTCGTACGTCGGCTTCGACCAGTCCTCGGAGAAACTGCTGGTCCCGTTGGTGAGCAGCCACGGCATGATCGCGGCGAAGTACGCCGAGTCGGCGGCGTACCCGAAGGCGCCGGTCTTCGCCTTGATCTGCTCACACGCGGACCGGAACTGGTCCCAGGTCCATTTCGCCGTCGGTTCGGGTACGCCGGCCTTCGCGAACAGGTCCTTCGAGTACCACATGCACATCGTGTTGAACTCGCCCGGCAGGTAGTACGTCTTGCCGTCGGTGGACGCGTACTTCTTGTCCCACTCGATCAGGTTCGGGTCCATGTCACCGTAGTACTCGTCGATCGTCGACTGGTCCTTCTTGATGTAGTCGTCGAGCGGCGCGAGCAGCCCCTTCGACGCGAACAGCCGCTGGCCCTCGGTGGCGATCTGGATGACGTCCGGCACCTGGCCGCCGGCGATCCGGGTGGAGAGCTTGTTGAAGAAGTCGCCCCAGTTCGACAGCGGGATGCCCTCGGCCTTGAGCTTGATCTCCGGGTGCTGCCCGGTGAACTTCGCGAACAGCTTGTTCCAGGTCGCCTGCTGCTCGGCCGTGCCCATGTAGACGAACGACAGCTCCTTCGTCGAAGCGCCTCCGCCACCGCTGCCGCCTCCGCAGGCAGCCAGCGAGGCGGCGAGCGCCGTACCGCCGCTGGCTTGGAGGAAACGTCGCCTACTGAGCAGGGCTTGGTCCATGACGGAACCTCCAGGCGGGGAAATCGATTTCTCAGAGATCCCGGCAGCATAGTCCCGGGTGCTGAAACCGTGTCAAGGGTCGGGCCCGAGGAAACTCAGGGGGAAACCTTCATCGGCCGACGCACCCTCGGTGACGCAGTGATCACGCGCAAATTCCGGTCCAGCCGGGGTGGTTGTCATGGGTCCGCCCATGACATTTGTCAGCGGTCCGATCGCTGGCATCCGGTGCTCCGGCGGACGCACGATGCGAGCACCCCCAAATCAAGCCGGCCTCCGCCCACCGGCCCAACGGGACCCACACGCGGAGGCCTGCCCAACCTCGAGGAGTCCAGTTGAGGCAACGGATTCTCGTGTCCGCCCTGGGTGTCGGCGCATTGGCCGTCGCAGGACTGACCGCCCAAGCACTGACCGCGTCGGGCGCCACCGCCGCACCGTCCCCCTACACCGCCGGCAAACACGCGGCCCGCGTCTGCTCGGACGCGACGGCCAAGCACACCGCGAGCTGCAACGCGGTGAAACTGGTGAGCCCGGACGGCCGGACGCCGGCTGCCGCCGCACCGCCGGCGACCGGTCTGACCCCGAGCGGGCTGCGCGACGCCTACAAGCTGAACGGTCTCAGCGCAGGTGGCCGCACAGTCGCGATCGTCGACGCCTACGGCTACCCGAACCTGGAGCGCGACCTCGGCGTCTACCGCTCGCAGTTCGGCCTGTCGGCGTGTACGACGGCCAACGGCTGCCTGAAGGTCATCAACCAGACCGGCGGTACGTCGCTCCCGCGGTTCAACGTCGGGTGGGCCGGTGAGCAGGCCCTCGACGTCGATGCGGTGTCGGCCGCCGCGCCGGACGCGAAGATCGTCGTCGTCCAGGCCAACTCGGCGAGCTTCGCGGACCTCGGCGCCGCGGTCGTGACCGCGTCCAAGCAGGCAGGCGTCGTCGCCATCTCCAACAGCTACGGCGGCGGTGACGCGGACGACGCGACGTACGGCAGCTACTACAACCACCCGGGCATCGCGGTCACCGCGTCCACCGGTGACAACGGCTACCAGGGCGGCAGCTACCCGGCGTCCTCGTCGTACACGACGGCCGTCGGCGGTACGTCGTTGGTTGCCGCGAGCAACAGTCGCGGGTGGAGCGAGAGCGTCTGGGACGGCGCCGGCTCGGGCTGTTCGACGTACAACACGGCTCTGAGCGCTGCGTCGTCGTTCGACACCGGTTGCTCGAAGCGTGCGATGGCCGATGTGTCCGCGGCGGCCGACCCGTCCAAGGGCGGTATGGCGATCTACTCCCCGACGAGCAAGTCGGCGTCGACCTGGGCGCAGTTCGGCGGTACGAGTGAGGCCGCGCCGATCATCGCAGCGGTCTACGCGCTGTCCGGCAACACGGCCGGGTACGCGAACGCGTTGCCGTACGCCCACCCGAGCTCGCTGTTCGACGTGACCAGCGGCAGCAACGGCACCTGCCCGACAACCCAGTGGTGCAACGCCCGCACCGGTTGGGACGGTCCGACCGGCCTCGGTACGCCGAACGGCGCCGGAGCTTTCTGACCTTTTGAGACACCGCTAGTGATCGGCCGGTGGCTACGTGCAACTGGCCGGTCACTAGCGGTACTGTTCCGAGCACGAAGGACAACCCTCAACTCCGCGACATTCCGGCGATTTCTCTTCCCCGGACCCGTCCGCAGGCTTAAGGTCGGCCCCCGGGGACGGGTCGTGGAGGGCGACCCGCGAACACGAACTTGATGGAGATCTCGCTGTGACAACATCACGCAGAGGGCGGGGGCTCTTAGCAGTCTCAGCCGTCTCCGCGGCCGCCACCGTGCTGGCCATGACGGCCGGCGGTGGCGCGAACGCTGCCCAGAACGCCGGTGCCGAGGGCAGGAAACCCGCGCAGGCCGAACAGAGTGCCGGCAAGGACCGCAAGGGCAACTACGACGCCCGTACGCCGAACGCACGCACCACCTATGCCCGCGCCGCGAAGGTCGAGGGCAAGGAGACGGCCGCCGCGAAGAAGTTCCGCGACTCGCTCGGTACCCAGGGCGTCGTCGAGGTCGACCCGAACACCGGCACCCCGGCCCAGGTCACCAAGCTGAACGGCTTCCTCACCGGCAAGAGCGCGAAGAAGGCCACGGACGTTGCCCTCGGCTACGTGAAGGCCCACCCGGAGATCTTCAAGCTCTCCGACGCCGACCTCGGCACGCTGAAGCTGCGCAAGGACTACGTCGACGACCTCGGTACCCACCACATCTTCTGGTCGCAGGTCGTCGACGGCGTCGAGGTGTTCGGCAACGGTCTGAAGGCCAACGTCACCAAGAACGGCCAACTGGTCTCGGTGATGGGCTCCCCGGTCGCCGGCCTCGCCTCCGCCGCGCAGAGCCGCTCCGCCGTCGCGGCGCCGAAGGTCTCCGCAGCGGACGCCCGCAGCGCCGCGGTCAAGGACGCCGGCGGTACGGCGCAGTCCGCGACCGCGACCACGTCCGGCGTGAACACCAAGTGGAGCAACGGCGACACCGCGAAGCAGGTGTGGTTCCACACCGCCGACGGGCTCCGCAAGGGCTGGCTGACGTACACCAACTCCGGTGGCACCAAGATCTACAGCCACGTCGTCGACGCCCAGACCGGCGGCACGCTGTACCGCAAGGACCTCGTCAGCGAGGGCAACGGCGACGCGCTCGTCCAGGACAACTACCCGGGCGCGGCCAAGGGCGGCACCCAGCGGGTCGAGAACCTGATCTACAACAAGTGGCTGCCGAAGAACGCCAAGACCCTGCTCGAGGGTACGTCGGTCGCGGCCTTCGCGGACGTCAACGACGACAACCAGCCGAACGCCGGCGAGACGGTCAAGGTGCCCGGCACCAAGACCGGCGCCGAGTACAAGCTGACCACCTTCCAGAACGCGTCGTCGTTCTGCTCGACCTCGTTCATCTGCACCTGGGACCCGGCGAAGCCGGACTCCTGGAAGACCAACCTGAACCAGGACGTCACCAACGCGTTCTACCTGGCCAGCAACTTCCACGACTGGCTGGCGAAGGCGCCGATCAGCTTCACCCCGGCGGCCGGCTCGTTCGACGCCGCGGGCGGCGACCCGGTGCACCTGAACGCCCTCGACGGCGCGGCCACCGGTGCCAACGGCGGGCCTGACGCCAACCACGACGACAACGCCAACATGTCGACGCCGCCGGACGGCACCTCGCCGACCATGCAGATGTACCTGTGGCACTCGCCGGGCAAGTCCGACGCGCAGGAGCCGTGGGTCCCGGCCAGCGGCGCCAACGACGCCAGCATCCTGTACCACGAGTACACGCACGGTCTGTCGAACCGCCTGGTCGTCGACGCCACCGGCAACTCGACGCTGAACAGCATCCAGGCCGGCTCGATGGGCGAGGCGTGGAGCGACTTCTACGCCATGGACTACCTCGTCTCGCACGGTCTGGAGAAGGACACCACCGCTCCGGGCGAGGTCCTCGAGGGCAAGTACGTCTCCCACGGCGACCTGTTCCGTACCCAGGCGATCGACTGCCGCGTGAAGGCGGTCAGCCCGAACTGCGTCAAGGCGAACGGCGCCAAGGGCGGCTACACGTACGGCGACTTCCCGACCATCGGTTCCCGCGGGCCCGAGGTGCACTCGTCCGGTGAGGTGTGGGCGCAGACGCTGTGGGACCTGCGCGAGCGCTTCGGCCGCAGCTACGCGCTGAGCATCATCACCCGCGCGATGGAACTCTCACCGTCCGACCCGACGATGCTCGACATGCGCAACGCCGTCGTCCAGGCCGACCTGATCGCCAGCGGCGGCAAGAACGCCGACATCATCTGGACCGTGTTCGCCAACCGCGGCATGGGCTGGTACGCCGGTGTCGTCGACGGCGGAGACGCCTACCCGGCCCAGGACTTCCACAAACCGCCGACGGGCGCGACCACCGCACTCACCGGCACCGTGAAGGACAAGGACACCGGCGCCCCGGTGGCCGGCGCGCTCGTGTACGTCGGCGGTCACTCCTCCGGCTACGCAGGCGACTACGCCGGCTCCACCGACGCGACCGGCAAATACACGATCACCGGCGTTGCCCCAGGCACCTACCCGAAGGTCGTCGTCTCCGCACCGGGCTACGAACTGCTCGTCCAGCCCGTCAAGGTCACCGCCGGCGCTCAAGCCAACTTCGTACCGCGCCGCAACTGGGCCGCCGCCTCCGGCGGAGGATCCGTCGCCGGCTTCAACGGTCCGGACTACAGCGACTTCGGTTGCGGCCCGGGCGGTTCGATCGACAACGCCCAAGGCACCGGCTGGGGCAGCACCACCGGCGACGACAACGGCACGCCGACGGGCACGATGATCCCGAAGCACGTCGACATCAAACTGCCCGCGAAGGTCAACATCAGCTCCTTCAACGTCGACCCGTCAGCCACCTGCGGTGACTCGGGCACGGCCTCGACCGGCCAGTACAAGATCGAGACCTCGGCCGACGGCACCACCTGGGCAACCGCCCAGGAAGGCACCTTCACCACCGCCAACCAGGGCAAGTACAACCTACTCAGCCCGACCGGCAACGCAACCGGCGTCCAGTACGTACGCTTCTGGATGCTCAGCCCGCAGGTCCCGAACTTCTCCACCACCTGCCCCGGCAGCACCACCAGCGGCTGCAGCTTCACCGACATGACCGAACTCCAGGTCTTCGGCACCAACTAACGCCGCACCCCCCGGAAGGCCGGCCGAGCCCCCTCGCCCGGCCTTCCGGCATTCCACCCCCGCCACCCACACCACCCGCGCCCCACCCGCCGGGCGCTCGCCGCCGCCCCCGCACCCCGCGCACTCGCCGCGCGCTCTCACCCGCGCCGCTCTCACCCCTCCGCGCACCCCACCTCATGCCCGCGCCCCACGCCACCGACGCGCACGCGCCCACCTAGGCCCCGCGCCCCCTGCCACCCACCGCCTCCGCGCCCCTGCCAGCCAGTGCCCCCGCGCCGCGCGCCAACCCGCGCCCTGCGCAACCCGCGCCGCGCGCCGCCGACGGGCGCATGCGCCACCTGCGTCCGCGCGCCCCGTGCCACCGAGCGCCCCCGCGCCGCGCGCCACCCGCGCCGCGCACCGCCGACGGGCGCATGCGCCTG
>NZ_JBSGTS010000036.1:0-52659 GCF_053607525.1 Kribbella sp. NPDC055110 | reverse complement strand
CCGCCAACCACCGCGCCGCAACCATCCTCAACCAACACACAACCGCTCAATCTGCGGCGTGAGGTTGACACAGGGAGTGTCATGGGGCCTCCCGGTCTGGACTGAGGAGCGGCGGGAGCGAAGCGACCAGAGCGACGAGGGAAGACCGGGAGCAGCAGCCCCATGACCCGCCGCGACGGAGTCGCGGCATCAGCACAGTCATCGGCCCTGCGCTGGGCCGGGGACGAAGCCGAGGCGGTCGTACACCCGGGCCAGTGTCGGCTCGGTGACCTCTCGGGCCCGCTCGGCGCCCGCTGCCAGGATCGCGTCCAGCTGCGCCGGATCGTCGAGGTACCCGAGCGTCTTCTCCCGGAACGGGGTGACGAACTCGACCACGACGTCGGCGAGGTCCTTCTTGAAGTCGCCGTACCCGCGGCCGGCGTACTCGTCCTCGAGCTCGCTGATCTTGCGGCCGGTGAGCGCCGAGTAGATGGTCAGCAGGTTCGCGACGCCGGGCTTGTTCTCCTGGTCGAAGATCACGTCGCGGCCGGAGTCGGTGACCGCGGACCGGATCTTCTTCGCGCTCGCCTTCGGTTCGTCCAGCAGGTCGATGATCCCGGCCGGCGACGAGCCGGACTTGCTCATCTTCGAGCCCGGGTCCTGCAGGTCGAAGATCTTCGCGGTCTCCTTGACGATGTACGGCTCGGGCACCCGGAACGTCTTGCCGAACCGGTGGTTGAAGCGCTGCGCCAGGTCGCGGGTCAGCTCGACGTGCTGGCGCTGGTCCTCGCCGACCGGGACCCGGTCGGCCTGGTAGACCAGGATGTCCGCGGCCTGCAGGATCGGGTACGTGAACAGGCCGACGGTGGCGCGGTCGGCGCCGCCCTTCGCGGTCTTGTCCTTGAACTGCGTCATCCGGCTGGCCTCGCCCATCCCGGTGATGCAGGACATCACCCAGGCGAGCTGCGCGTGCTCGGGCACGTGCGACTGGACGAACAGGGTGGACCGCTCCGGGTCGATCCCGGCCGCGAGCAACTGCGCCGCGGACCGGCGGGTGCGCGCGCGGAGGGCCTTCGGGTCGTACTCCACGGTGATCGCGTGCAGGTCGACGACGCAGTAGAACGCCTCGTGGTCGTCCTGCAGAGCCACCCACTGCCGCAACGCGCCGAGGTAGTTGCCGAAGTGGAAGGAGTCTGCCGTCGGCTGGATCCCGGAGAGCACGCGGGGGCGTCGCTGGGAACCGGCTGCGGAGGGGTCAGACGCAGCTTGGGACATGCACCCGATTCTGCCAGCGGCTTCAGTCCAACCCACACCCGGGCGGGTTATCAGTCATATCTCAAAGACTATGAGGGCTCACCAGGACCAGCCGCGGGCGGCCAGTTCCTGCTCTTCCCGCCAGCGTTTCTCCTCGGAGCGTTTCTGCTCGGCCTGCCCCGGGCAGCCGGCCAGTCGGCAGGCCTCGTCGAGGAGGTCGTCGTACGCCGCTTCGAGGGCCATCAGGCGGTGCGCGCGGGCGTAGACGTGCGGCGTGGACTCGACCCGCCGGATCTTGGTGGACAGGTGCCCCAGGCGGGTCTGCAGCCGGAGCGTGTCGAACGGGTCGGGGGCCGGGACCGGATGCCGGTGCAGTCGGGCCGCGACCTTCGCCGTACGCCGCTCGAGGCCGCGCCGCCACCGCGAAGGCGGCGGATTCGGCAGCAGGAGGCTCAGCAGGACGCACAGCACCAAGAACAGGACTCCAGCTGCCAGCCACGCCATCGCACTCACTCTCCACTCAGAGCGTACGGCGAACCAGCCGCCTCAGGCGACGGTGATTTACCCGTTCGTAGCCGGATTGCCGTCCACCGCGGCCGCCGGCTTCGGGGGGCGCACGGAGACCTCAGTCCCGGTGGTACTTCGTGATCGCGTTGTCCTGTTTGACCTTGTCGGCCGCGGCCTGGATCCGAGCGGTCCATTCGGACTGCTGCAGACCGCCCGCCATGAACTGCCCGGTGGCGGCGGCGGCCGCGTTCGCGAACTCTGGGTACCAGTCGTCGAAGTACCAGGTGATGAGCTGATCGCCGGCCGACGCGAGCAGGTCGCGGGCCGAGCTGAGCGCCGTACTCATCTCCAGCCCGTCGGCCGCCCCGCGGACGATGGTGAGCTGACTCGACTCCGAGGTGACCTGTGCCGCGACGTCCGCCGACAGCAACGCCCGCAGGTACTCGAGCCCGCCGGCCTTGTTCTTCGCCTTGTCCGGCACCAGGACCGGCGCGGTCGCCGCGACGTGCAGCCCACTCGCCAGCGCGGGCGACGAGTCGAGCGGCGGTACGGCGAACATGGTCAGCGCGAACTCCTGCGGGACCAGGCCCTTCATCTCGTTCTCGAGCCAGTTGCCGCACGGCAGCATCCCCGCCTTACCGGCGAGGAAGCGTTTCTGCGAGCCGATGTGGTCGTAGCCCGCAGTCCCCGCGGCGAGCAGCCCGCGCTTGGTCAGCTCACCGACCGCGTTGATCGCCTTGGTGACGCTCTCGTCCTTCCAGGCGCTGTCGTCGAGGTTGTCGATCCGCTTCAGGACGTCCGGCCCGCCGGTCTTGGCGGCCAGTGTGAGCACCAGTTCCAGCAGGTAGTACGGATGCGTGCCGGCGTACATGAACGGGCCGAGACCGGCGGCCTTCATATCGGTGCCTAGGGCAAGCAGATCGGGCCAGGTGCGCGGCACGTCCCAGCCCTTGCGCTGGAACAGGCTGGCCGAGTACCAGATCCCGTACACGCTCGCGATGTAGTTGACGGTGCGCTGCGCCCCGTCGTACCGGCCGAAGTTCAGCATGTCGGGCAGGAGCTGATCCTTGACCGTCGCGGACTGGTTGTCCCAGGACGGTGCGTCCAGCAACTGCTGCAGGTCGGTCAGCTGATGTTCCTTGACCAGCCGGCCGAGTTTCAGCGCGTCGTCGCCGGTGCTGAGCACCAGGTCAGGCGGGTTGCCCGCGGCGAACCGGGGCAGCAGTTGGTCGGCCAGTTGCGGTGTCACCTTCGGCGTGACGGCGGCGGCCGCGTACTTCTTCCGGTACGCCGCCGCCGCGAATCCGCCGTACTCCTCACTGACGACCACGTCGACCGGCGCGTTCCCGTCAACGGTGAACGGGTTCTCCTTCGACACCGGCCGGGCGACCGGGCTGCTGGTGCAGCCGCTCAGGACCGCACCGGCCAGCGCCCCCTGCAACAAAGTTCGCCGTCTCAGCATCACCGCAGGCTATTACTTCACGCCTCCGGCGGTGACGGAGACCTGCAGTTGACGCTGGAAGATGATGTAGACGACCAGAACCGGCGCGACAGTGATCACCACGGCCGCGAACAGGGCGCCGAAGTCGACCGCATAACCGGCCTGCGATGCGAACGAGGCCATGCCCTGCGAGAGCACGTAGTTCTTGGAGTCGGTGTTCAGGGCGACCGGGAGCAGGAACTGGTTCCACAATCCCAGGAAGTTGAAGATGGCAACCGACGCCATCCCCGGCCGCGCCATCGGCAACATCACCGAGAAGAACGTGCGCCACTCACCGGCACCGTCGATCTGCGCCGCCTCGTAGATCTCGCCCGGCAGCGCCTTGAAGAAGCTGTGCAGGAAGAAGACGGTGAACGGCAGCGCGAACGCGACGTACGTGATGATCAACCCTGGCAGCGTGTTCAGCAGCGAAAGGTTCTTCAGCACGAAGAACAGCGGCACGATCGCCAGGAACACCGGGAAGGTCAGCCCGGCCAGCATCGAGTAGTAGATCAGCCGGTTACCCGGGAACGTGAACCTCGCCAGCACGTACGCGCACATCGCGCCGAGGACCATCACCAGCACCAGCGCGCAGCCGACGACGACCACCGTGTTCACGAAGTAGCGACCGATGCCGGCCGTCGTCCAGGCGTTGGCGTAGTTCTCGAACCGCAGCTTGCCCGGTAGCGACAGCGGGTTGCCCAGGACCTCCTGCGTCGACTTGAACGAGGACAGCAGCGTCCAGACCAGCGGCAGGATCACCAGCAGCGACCAGAGGATCAGCGCGACGTGGGCGGTCGTGGCCACGCCCCTGCCCTCCGGGGCCCGATGGCCGGGAGCGCGGGATCCCGCAACGACGTCGGCGCGATCGGCGGCGGTGGTTGTCATCGGCGTACCTTCACTTTCCGCTCACGTCCGCCGGTCAGGGCGTTCACCGTGAACACCAGCAGCGCGAACAGCATCGTCACCGCGGCCAGGACCACACCCATGGCCGTCGAGTAACCGAACTGGCCCTTGGTGAAGGCCGTGGTGAACAGCTGCTGGGGCATGACCAGGGTCGAGTTCTGCGGCCCGCCGCCGGGGTTCAGCGCCTGCATGTAGACGAAGGCGTCGAGGGCGGCGATGCCGAGATAGATGTACGCCGTCTGCACGTTGTCCCGAATGAGCGGCACCGTGATGGACACCGCGCTCCGGAACCGGCCGGCGCCGTCGATCCGGGCCGCCTCGAACACCTCGGGCTCGATGCCCCGGATGGCCGCGATGAACAGCACCATGTAGAAGCCGACGAAGCCCCAGATCATCACGAACATCGAGGCAGGCATCGCGGTCCGCGCGTCACCGAGCCATGCGTAGTTCTCGAACTGGTGCAGCCCGATCTTCGACAGCACCGCGTCCAGGATGCCCGAGCCCGGGGTGAACACCTGGGCCCAGATCAGGCCGATGACGATCGCCGGGATCACGTACGGGAAGAACGAGACGATCCGGTAGAAGCCTGCGTTGCGCAGTCCGCGGACGGTCCCGGTGCCCGAGCCGCCGATCGTCACCAGCGTGGCCAGGGTCAGCGCCAGCACGATCGTCACGATCGGTACGACGATCGCGAGCAGGACGTTGTTGCGCACGGCCTTCAGGAAGATGTCGTCGTGGAACAGCTTGACGTAGTTGTCGAAGCCGACGAAGTTCATCCCCGAGGTGAAACCGGACCAGTCGGTCAGCGAGTACCACAGCGCCTGCACGAACGGCGAGACCACGAAGATGATGAAGACCGCCAGCGGCAGGCCGAGGAACACCACCATGAAGCTGGCCCGGTCGAAGGTCAGCGGCCGGCGCCGCCGGGTGACGGACCGCTTGGGTCCGCCTCCCGGCACAGCCTCTTGCTCCGCGGTTTGCTGCACGGTCACTTCGTGACCGGGATCTTCTTGACGGAGCTGTCGTTCCGCACCTTGTCCGTGATCTGCTGCAGGCCCTTCGTCAGGCCCGCCGCGTCGAGCTGGCCGGACAGGAACGAGTTCCAGACCACGAGGTTGTCGGTGTTCATGCCGTACAGGCCGACGAACTGGTAGTCGAAGATGTTCGTGCCGGCGGCGTCCAGCATCGCGGTCTGCGACTGCAGCGCGGTCGAACCGAAGCCGTCAGCGGGCACGAGACCCTTGACGATCGTCGGCGCCAGCCGCGTCTTGGCGAAGTTGGTCGCCGCCTCCTTGGACAGCATGGCCCGCAGGAGCTCCTTGCCGCCCGCAGCGTTCTTGCCCTTCGACGGGACGATGAACGGCTCGCCGGCCGCGCTGCGCAGCGCCTCGTACGGCAGCTTCGGGCTGTCGGTGACCGTCGGCTCCGGGATGCCCTTCATCTGGAACCCGCTCTTGGTGGCCTTCTTCATCTCGTTCTCGATCCACGAGCCCGAGGGGTACAGGACGGCCTGCTGGTCGTTGCTCCACTTCGCCTGCGCGGCGGTGAACTGGGTGCCGGCGCCGCCGGGGACGAAGTAGCCGTTCTTGACCATGGTCTCCATGGCCTTGAAGACACTCTGGATCTGCGGCAGCGACCAGCAGTTCTCCTTGAGGTTCTCCAGCGCCAGCCGGACCTCGTCGCCACCCTCCTTGATCGCGGAGTCGACAGCCAGGGTGTGGTAGTACGTCGCGGCTTCCTTGCCCCAGACGAACAGGTACTTGCCCTTCGCCTTGGCCTTGGCGCCGAGGTCGAGCAGCGCGTCGTACGTCTTCGGCGGCTCCCAGCCGTTCTCCTTGAACAGGCTGTCGGAGTACCACAGGCCGTAAAGGGTGAGCACGTAGTTCATCGCGACGAACTTGCCGTCGAAGGTGCCGGGGAGCTTGGCGCCGGGGTACAGCGTGTCGGCGATCTTCGTGCCCTCGTAGTTGTTCGCCTCGAAGACGTCGTCCAGCGTCGCCAGCGAGTCCAGGATCGTGTTGAAGCCGATCTGGTTCGCGCCGGAGTTGTCGATCAGGTCCGGCGGGTTGCCGCCGACGAAGCGCGGCTGCAGCTGCTGGGCGATCTGGGTGGACGGAGCGACCTTGAACGTCGAGCCCGCCTGCTTCTTCTGCGCGATGTCAGCCGCGAACGTCACGTAGTCGTAGCCGTACCCGCCGTTGAAGATCACCGCGTCAACAGTCGACTTCGCCGCCATGCCGAACGGGTTGTCCGAGGTCTTGTCGGCGCCGCCACTGCCGGAGCCGCTGTCGTTGCTGCCGCTGCCGGCACACGCGGCCAGCAGCGTGCTGCCGCCGGTCGCCAGCAAGGTGCCGACCGCTGCGCGCTGCAGGAACAGGCGCCGCGACAGGTTGTTGGGAGTGGTCATTGGTCCCGCCTTCCAAGGAGTGTTTCACGCAGTACGCCGGATACGACCGGCGTACTTTGCTTCAAGGGCGTGGTTGTGTTCGTCGCCGCCCGGAATGTTCGCGGACAAGTAGACCGGCGGCGTCTCGCCGGCCTCCGTCAGCCGGCGCAGTACCTCGGCCACCAGCATCTGCGCGATCAGGGCCGCGGTGATGGAGGACACGGCGCAGACCTTGCCGCCGTCGGGCAGGTCGAGCACGGAGTCGCCGTACGGCGCCTGGTTGTCGAGCACCACGTCCGCGAAGTCGATCAGCTTCTTGCCGGACGGGTGCCGCGAGTCCATGCCGCCGGTGTGCTGCAGCGAGGTGATCGCGATCAGCGGGTGACCGTGCTCCTTGACCACACTCGCGAGTTCGACGATCGAGCCGTTCACACCGGAGTTCGAGGCGATCACGAACAGGTCGCCCTCGCGGGCCGCGGACAGCTCGTAGAGCTTGCGGGAGTACGCCGGGTCGCGCTCGAGCTCCGCACTGCGCAGCAGTTCCGGCGGCTCGCCACCGAGCAGCACCAGGTCGCGCAGCGCGATCCGGTTGGACGCGATCAGTCCGCCGGCCCTTCCGGCGATCTCCATCGCGAGGGCCTCGGAGTGCCCGGAGCCGAAGGCCTGGATGACGCCGTTCGCGCGCAGCGAGGTGGCCATCAGGTCCGCGGCCTGCTGGATCGGCCCGTCGATCTGGGTGGTGACGGCGGCCAGGATCGGCATCAGCGTTTGAACATACGCCTGCGCGCTCACGCCAGTGGATTCCCCCGTGTTACTGCTGGCCATCAACGGCCCACCCCTCGACTAATCTGCTCGCCAGCGACACTCCAAGTGCCGACAAATGCGCAAGTTTGCGGTTTGCTGGACAGAACTTTTCTCAACTCGTAGCTAAAGTCAAGGCTCATCCGTGTGATCTCCCCAGATCGGGACCGTTGCGTAACCTTGTTTCCTTGTGCTTACTTAAAGGCTCTTTCGAGCAGTTTGGAGCATTGCGTATGTCGGTCGAACGCCCACTTCCGAACGTTGACGCCGCACCTGTCGACTCGGTGGTCCTGATACCTGCCGGACCACTGGTCCTCGGCGGCGACCTCGGCGGCACGTCCACCCGGATCGTGATCGCGGACTCTGAGGGCAACGTAGTCGGTCGCGGCGCCGCAGCGGGAGGGAATCCGACCAGTCATCCCGCAAGCGCGGCGGCCAACTTCGGGCAGGCCCTTCACGCCGCGCTGTCCGAGCTCGACCCGACGGCCGTCAAGGCCGGAGTGGTCGGGATGGCCGGCGGCGTGGCGCTCGCGCGGCCCGACGTGGCTGCGCAGTTCGAGGCCGCCTGGACCGGCGCCGGCCTCATCGTTGCCCCCGACTACATCGGCGATCTCGAGGTCGCTTTCGCCTCAGGTACGCCGGAACCGGACGGAACCGTGCTGATCGCCGGCACCGGCAGCAACGCCGGCCTGGTGCGCAATCATCAACTGCTGCGCACCGCGGGCGGACACGGCTGGCTGCTCGGCGACGACGGCTCCGGCTTCTGGCTCGGCCGGGAGGCAGTGCGCAGTGTGCTGCAGGCGCTCGATCTCCGCGAGCCACTCGGGCTGCTCGGGCAGGCCGTCGTACAAACAATCCTGCCCGATCGGGACGAGCATGCAGTTGCACACCGTGAAGGATACGACGCATTGCGTGATGATCTGGTAAGGACCGTCAACAGCCGGCCACCGGTGTTGCTCGCGGAACTGGCGCCGGCGGTCATGGCGGCGTACGCACAGGACGACGAGACCGCGCGGGCCCTGGTGAAACGCGCAGCCGAATTGCTCACAGAAACCGCCGCCCGCCTGAAGACAACGTCGGACAAAGGCCCAATGGTGCTCGCCGGCAGCGTCGCCGGTGAATCCTCACCCGTCGGCCGGCTGATCCGTCAATACTTTGCCGGCGACGTCCTCACCGCCCGAGACGGAGTCGGAGGCGCCACCTGGCTGGCCCTAGGCACCCTCGACCCCGCCTTGGCCACCACCCAAAACCACCAACGCCTAGTCGAACACTGAGACTGGGCGGACTTCTACTGCGTAGAAGCCTGCTTCTGGGATGGTGGCGGCTACTTCTTCGGCTCGTTCCTGGCTGGCTACGTCGATGAGGAAGACGCCGGCCAGTTGCTCCTTGGCCTCGGAGTACGGGCCGTCGGTGGTTGCTCGGACGCCTTCGCGGACCCGGACGACGCGGGTCTTCGCCGGTGGGTCGAGGGGGACGGCGGTGATCAGTTCACCGCTGGCGTCGAGGTCGGTCAGCAGGTTGTCGAGCTGCGCGGCGAGCGCGTCCCGAGCCTTCTTCGGCAGGGCCTTGCCCTCCTCGGTGTGCAGGAACGACGGGTGACCCCAGGTGATCGGGTTGCTGTGAATCATCAGCAGGTACTTCATGTCCGGTGTCCTTTCGGGCAGGTACTGGATCTTCGCAGCAGAGGTCGGAGGCATCCGGCAGCACTCGACATTTCGCCGTTTTATGGTGAACGGCATGGACGAGATCGACATCCGGACAGCCGACGGGCGAGTCCTGCACGCGTACGACAGCGCGCCTGGCGACGACGGGCGGCTGACGGTCGTCTGGCACCACGGCACGCCGAACCTGGGGACGCCGCCGGCGCCGCTGTTCGAGGCGGGTGAGTGGCTCGGCATCCGGTGGGTCTCGTTCGACCGGCCCGGGTACGGCGGTTCGACCGCGGCACCGGGCCGCACGATGGCGTCGGTCGCGGCCGACCTGACCGCGCTCCTGGACCAACTCGGGATCGACACCTGCGCGCTGATGGGCTACTCGGGCGGCGGCTCGTACGCACTCGGCTCCGCCGCAGTCCTCGGCGAGCGAGTCGAGGCAGTCGCCACCTTCGCCGCAATCGCGCCGTACGGCGTTGAAGGCCTCGACTGGTACGACGACATGATCGCGTCCGGCCGCGCCTCACTGGAGGCTGCCGCGACGGGTCGGGCGGCTCGACTGCGCAACGAGGCAGTCGAGTACGACCCGGAGTTCACCGAGTCCGACGTCGCGATGTTCGACGGCGAATGGGGCTGGCTCGGCTCGGTCGCCGGCGACAAGGCCATGCCCAACGGCCCCGACGGCGCCGTCGACGACGACTGCTCGTACGTCGTCCCGTGGGGCTGCGACCCGGCCACGATCACCGCCCCCACCCTCCTGCTCCACGGCACCGCCGACCGCATTATCCCCAGCTCTCACGCGGACTGGCTCGCCGCCCACGTCCCCACCGCCGAGCTCGCCCTGCGCCCCGGCCTCAGCCACATCTCGATCCTCGCCCACGCCGAGCCCGCCCTCGAATGGATCCGCGACCGAACCGGCTGAACAGATGCGCGCTCTCGACAGGTAGAGCACCCCGAGACACCGTACGCACCAACCACCGCCACGCTCAGGTGCACTACCCATCCGCCTGATACCTCCTGTCCAGCTGCACATCGCCCAACATTCCAAGCAATGGCTTGACATCGAATTCAGGCTGCTGCATATTCCAAGCATGTCTTTGGAGAAGGATTCGCGGCGGGCTCGATTGCTCGATGATCCGCTGGCTATCCGGGCGATGGCGCACCCGGTGCGGCTGGATCTGCAGTCGCTGCTGGGGCGAGAGGGGCCGCTGACGGCGGCCGATGCGGCGCGGCGGTTGGGGATCAGCCAGGCGTTGGCGTCGCATCACCTGCGGCAGTTGGCGAAGTACGACTTCGTGGAGCCGGCGCCGGGCAAGGACAACCGGGAGCGGCCGTGGCGTCTGGTGTCCACGTCGCAGTCATGGCGAGATGCGGCCGCGACCCCGGAAGGTGCGGCCGCGGCCGACGTACTCGAGCAGTTGCTGGCCGAGCGAGCGCTCGACTCCCTCAGCCGATGGCAGCAGCAGCGAACCAGCGAGGACCCGGTCTGGCGGGACAACTCCGGCATCGGGCAGAGCGGGTTCTACCTCACCGCCGACGAGCTCGCCGAGCTGGTCACCCAGGTTGACGCGCTGTTGCAGCGCTGGATCGACGAGCGGCCCATCGACGACAAGTCCACGCGCCCGTCGGGGAGCCGGCATGTCTCGTTCACCCAGATCGTCACCATCACGCCGGAGCCGGAGGAGTAGCAAATGAAGGACTTGTGGGGCGTCCTCGCGCGGCAGCGTGACTATCGGCTGATGCTCAGCGCCGGCCTGATCTCGCTGACCGGCGACTGGTTGCTGCGCACCGGGCTCGCGTTCCAGGTGTACGTACTGACCGGCTCGACCCTGGCCTCCGGCGGGCTGCTACTCGCCTCGTTCCTCCCGGCCGTACTGCTCGGCTCGCTGGCCGGCGTCTTCGTTGACCGGTGGAACCAGCGCACCACGATGATCGTGACGAACGTGCTGAACGCCGTCGTACTCATCCCACTGATCGCCGTCCACGACGCCAGCACAATCTGGATCGTGTACGCCGTCGTACTGGCACAGAGCTGTCTGCAGCAGTTCTTCACGCCGGCCGAGCAATCGCTGGTCCCGCTCCTCGTGAACTCCGAGCAACTGGTGACCGCGAACGCACTGAACAGCCAGATCCGCGACCTCGCCCGCCTCGTCGGCGCCGCGCTCGGCGGTGTGCTCGCGGCCGTCGGCGGACTCACCCTGCTCGCCGTCGGCGATGCCGCGACCTTCCTGATCGCAGTCGTCCTGGTCGCCGCGATGCGGCACCGTCAGGAACGACCCGAAACCAAGGAAGAGACCGCGGGCGGTGCGATCAAGCGGCTGAAGGAGGAGTGGACCGATGGGCTGCGGCTGTGCGTCTTGGGTCCTGCGATGCGGCTGTTCTTCGTGTTCTGCCTGGTCACCGGGGTCGGTGAAGGGATCATGAGCACGCTGTTCGCGCCGTTCGTGAGCGCCGAGATCGGCGGCGACGGGAAGGTGTACGGCCTGATCGTGTCCTCGCAGGCGATCGGCGGGATCGTCGGCGGCCTGGTCGCCGCCGCGATCGGCTCCCGCTGGCCGGCCGCGACGCTGTGGGGCATCGGCGCGTTCGCGTTCGGCCTGATCGACATCGCCCTGTTCCTCTACCCGTTGGCGTCGACCAGCGTGATCCCGGCGTTCGTCTGCATGATCGTCGTCGGCCTGCCCGGCGCGCTCACCATCGCCGGGATGATGACGGTGTTCCAGAACCTCACGGTCGACGGCACCCGCGGCCGCATCTACGGCGCGGTCGGCGCTGCCGAAAGCGTCGCGGTCCTGCTCGGCATCGCCGCGGGCGGCCTGCTCGGCGACGCCGTCGGCATCATCCCGATCCTCGTCTTCCAGGGCCTCGGGTACGTCGTCGGCGGGCTGGTCGTCCTCGCCCACCGTCACGTCATGCCAGAACCCGTTACGTCCGAAGAACCGAGGGCCATAGGCCACACTTCTTCGGACGTAAGCGTTGGATGATCAGTCGGCGGCGGGTTCGGGTTCCTCGGCCGGAGCCTGCTCCGACGGGTTGACCAGGTGCAGGCGGACGCGGGCGACGCGGCGGCCGTCCATCTCGGTGACGGTCAGGGTGTGGGCGTCGATCGGGACCTCGTCACCGGTCGACGGAACCTTCCCGAGCCGGGCGGCGAGGAACCCGCCGACGGTTTCGTAGGGTCCGTCGGGGAGCTCGATCGTGGTCGCGTCGGCGAAGTCGTCCAGGTTCAGCAGCCCGTCGACCTCGATGTCGCCGCTGCGTAGCCGGGTCGTCTCGGCCGCCTCCTCGTCGTACTCGTCCTTGATGTCGCCGATCAGTTCCTCGACCAGGTCCTCGAGCGTGACGATGCCGGCGGTGCCGCCGTACTCGTCGAGGACGATCGCGAGGTGCGTGCTGCGGCGGCGCATCTCGGTCAGCGTCGGCAGCAGTTTCGCGGTGTCCGGCAGCATCAGGACCTCGCGCGCCAGGTCGCCGACCCGCACCGAGCGGGTCGCGACCGCCGGGTCGAACAGGTCGCGGACGTGCACGAAGCCGACGATGTCGTCGGCCGAGCCGTTCATCACCGGGTACCGCGAGTGCGGCCGCTCGGCGGCGAACTTGACCGCCTTGTACGCCGGCATTTCCGCGTCGACGAAATCCACCTCGGTGCGCGGCAGCATCAGCTCGCGCAGCTGGCGACTGCCGGCCTCGAAGACGTCGTCGACGATCTTGCGCTCTTCCTCACCGAGCGACTCGTGCGCGGAGATGACGTCGCGCAGCTCCTCGTCACTCATCACCTCGCGGTTCGCGTTCGGGTCGCCGCCGAGCGCGCGCACCACCAGGTCGGTGGACCTCGACAACAGCCAGATCACCGGCCGCGCGCCGGACGCGATCCGGTCGACCAGGGGCGCCAGTCCGAGCGCGAACGTCTCGGCCCGCTGCAGCGCGAGCCGCTTGGCCGCGAGCTCGCCGAACACGATCGAGACGTACGAGATCAGGATCGTGATCAGCACCAGCGCAACGGTGCCGGCGACACCCTCGGGCAGCCCGAGCTTCTGCAGGTGCGGGGAGAGGCCGTCGGCGAGTGTCGCGCCACCGAACGCGGCGGACAGGAAGCCCATCAGGGTCACGCCGATCTGCACGGCGGACAGGAACCGGTTCGGGTTGGCGGCCACCTTGGCGACGATCTCGCCGCGCCGGCCGCGGTGCGAGAGCGCCTTGAGCTGACTCTCCCGGAGCGAGACCAGGGCCATCTCGGCCGCGGCGAAGACCCCGCCGATCAGCACGAAGACCAGAATCAGGACGATATTGAGCAGGGTGTCGTTCATGGGTCGGGTTTCCTAGCGCCCTCTCGTCGACGACCGAGAGGGCGGGCGTTGGGCGTAGTCGTCCATCGACCAAGCCTAGGGCATGTCCGTGGCCCGTCGTGCGTGTTCGAGTTTGTCGGTTTATGATGATTCGTGGCCGGACGCGTCGTACGGCCGGGAGGGTCACACGATGAACACACCGCGCGGTGTACGCCGTACCGACACCAGACTGTCGGACGGCCGCGAGCTGATCTACTACGACCCGGCCGACGCGCCGGCCCGGGTGCCGCTCGCGGACACCCGCGGCCTGCCCGCGCCGCAGCCGCAGGTCGAGCTGCGCACCGATCCGCTCACCGGCGACGTGATCACCTACGCCACCCACCGCAACACCCGGACGTACCTGCCGCCGGCCGACCAGTGCCCGCTGTGCGCGAGCAAGCCGGGCAACCCGACCGAGATCCCGGACCACGACTACAACGTCGCCGTCTTCGAGAACCGGTTCCCGTCCTTCGCCGGCCCGGGCCGGACCGAGGTGGTGTGCTTCACCAGCGACCACAACCGGTCCTTCACCGATCTGTCCCAGGGCCAGGCCCGGCTGGTCGTCGACACCTGGGCCGACCGGACCGCCGAGCTCGGCGGCCGCGACGACGTCGAACTGGTCTTCCCGTTCGAGAACCGCGGCCGCGAGATCGGCGTCACGCTCAGCCACCCGCACGGCCAGATCTACGCCTACCCGTTCATCCCGCCGCGGATGCAGAACCTGCTGCGGCAGGCCCGCAAGCACCAGGAAGTTGCCGGTAGCAACTTGTTCGCCGATGTCCTGGCCGCGGAACGCAAGGAGGGCACGCGGGTCGTCGCCGAGAACGGCAACTGGACCGCGTTCGTCCCGGAGGCCGCGCGCTGGCCGGTCGAGGTGCACCTGTACCCGCACCGGCAGGTCGGCGGCATCGACGAGCTGTCGGTCGGCGAGCGCGACGACTTCGCCGAGCTGTACCTCGACGTCCTCAGCCGCCTCGACGGCCTGTACGGCGAGCCACTGCCGTACATCGCCGCCTGGCACCAGGCCCCGGTCCGGATCGACCGCGAGCTCGGTTACCTGCACCTGGAGTTGTTGTCGATCCGGCGGGCCAAGGACAAGATCAAGTACCTGGCCGGCTCGGAGTCCGGTATGGGCGCGTTCATCAGCGACACCCGGCCCGAGGACGTGGCCGAGACCCTGCGGAAGGTGGGCTCGTGAGCTTTCAGGACGTTTTCGGTACGTCGCCCGACGGCAGTTGGCGCGCTCCGGGCCGGGTCAACCTGATCGGCGAGCACACCGACTACAACGACGGCCTCGTACTCCCGATCGCGCTGCCGAACCGCATCCTGGTCACCGCCTCGAAGCGGGACGACGGCCGGATCGCCGTCGCGTCGAGCGGGCAGCGCGGCGTCATCGAGTTCGCGATCGACGAGCTGGCTCCGGGCTCGGTCGGCGACTGGGCGGCGTACCCGGCCGGTGCGGCCTGGATCCTGCGGGAGTCCGGCTACCCGATCGGCGGCGCGAACCTGCTGGTCGAGTCGGACCTCCCGTCCGGTGCCGGCCTGTCGTCGTCGGCCGCGCTGCTGTGCGCGACCTCCGTGGCCCTGCTGGGTCTGCGCGGCCTCGAGGCCGACCCGGCCGAGATCGCGCGGCTCGCGCAGAAGGCCGAGAACCAGTACGTCGGTGCGCCGGTCGGACTCATGGACCAGATGGCCTCGATGTGCTGCACCGAGGGTCATGCGCTGTTCTTCGACATCCGCGCGATGTCCACCGACCAGATCCCGTTCGACCCGCCGGCCGATGAGCTCGCGTTGCTGGTCGTCGACGTGAAGGCACCGCACCGGCACGTCGACGGCGAGTACGCCGCGCGCCGGAAGAGCTGCGAGCAGGCAGCAGCCGAGCTCGGCGTACCGGCTCTGCGTTCGATCGCCTTCGAGGACCTCGACGACGCGCTCGCGCGGTTGTCGGACGACGTCGTACGGCGGCGTGTGCGGCACGTGGTGACCGAGATCCGCCGGGTCGAGGACGCGGTCGCCTTGATGCGCGCCGGCAAGCTCCGCGAGGTGGGTCCGCTGTTCACCGCGTCGCATGCCTCGCTGCGCGACGACTTCGAGATCACCGTGCCGGAGCTCGACGTCGCCGTCGACACCGCGCTGGAGGCGGGCGCGCTCGGTGCCCGGATGACCGGCGGCGGCTTCGGCGGTTGCATCATCGCGCTGGTGGAGGGATCGGCTGCCGACGCCGTGCTGTCCGCGATCGAGAAAGCGTTTGCGGAACGCGGTTTCTCGGCACCGAGCTCACTCGCCGCAACACCGTCAGCCGGCGCGTCGCGCGTCAGCTGAGCCCACGCCGCGGATCAGCGGGGTTTCAGGAAGCGATGACGAGTTCGCAGCCGGTGTCGCGCATGGCCTTGCGGGCGGCGGTGGTCAGGCCGTTGTCGGTGACGATCACGTCCAGGTCGGACCAGGTCGCGAACGTGCTCAGGCCGACGGTCCCCCACTTGGTGTGGTCCGCGACCACGACCACCTCACGACTCGCGGCGATGAACGACCGGTTGGTCTCGGCCTCCATCAGGTTCGGCGTGCTCAACCCGTGCTCGGCGTCGACGCCATGCGCACCCAGGAACAGCAGGTCCAGGTGCAGCGACGCCAGCGCAGCCGTCGCGATCGGGCCGACCAGCGCGTCCGACGGCGTCCGGATGCCGCCGATCAGTACGACGGTGCGGTCCGAGCGCCCGTTGCCGTGGAACACGTCGGCGATCCGCGCCGAGTTCGTGACAACCGTCAAGTTCTCGACACGCAACAGCTGACGAGCCAGCGCGTACGTCGTCGTACCCGCGCCGATGCCGATCGCGCTGTCCGGTTGCACCCGGGTGGCGGCCTCGGCCGCGATCGCCTGCTTGGCGGCGGACTCCTGGGTCAGCTTGGCGTCGAAGCCCGGCTCGTGGGCGCTGCGCAGGCCGACCGAGGTCGCGCCGCCGTGCACCTTGTGCAGCAGACCGCTGGAGTCCAGGGCGTCCAGGTCGCGCCGGATCGTCATGTCCGAGACCCCGAACCGGTCGACCAGTTCGGCCACCGTGATCGCGCCCCGGCTGTTGACCTCGGCAACGATCGTGGCCTGCCGCTGGGCGGCGAGCTGGCCGCCGCGGCCGCGGGGCGCTTCTGCTCCGGCTGCGTTCACGTCCACAGAATAGTCTCCGTAGCACGGAAATGTGTTGCCCGGCCGGTGGCAGCGCGTCACCCTGAAGCATGCGATTTCCCGAGGACGTCCCGGTGCTGACCGACGGCGTGGTGACCCTGCGTGCGCACACGGCCGACGACGTCGATACGGCGTACCGGATGTGCCAGGACCCGGTGATGCAGGAATGGACCACGATCCCGGTCCCGTACCTGCACGAGCACGCGGTGAACTTCCTCACCGAGGTGGTCCCGGCCGGCTGGCGCGCGAACACTGCATGGGCCTGGGCGATCGAGTACGACGGGAAGTACGTCGGCACCGTCGACCTCCACGACGGCGAGGGCGGTGTCGGCGAGGTCGGGTTCGCGGTGTCGGCCGACGTCCGCGGCAACGGGGTGATGACACGCGCGCTGAAGCTGGCGGTGCGGTACGCGTTCGACGTCCTCGACTGGAAGCGCGTGATCTGGCGCGCGTTCGTCGGCAACTACGCGAGTCGCCGCGTCGCGTGGAAGACGGGATTCCGTGGCCTGGTGACGATTCCGGGCGGTGGGCGGTCGCGCCGCGTACGGAAGGACGAGTGGGTCGCGTCGATCGGACGCGACGACGAGCTCGAGCCGAAGGGCAACTGGTGGCGGGTTCCCGTGCTCGAAGGGGGCTCGATCCGGCTGCGGGAGCTGCGTGCGTCGGACGCGCAACGGGTGATGGAGTCATGCGCCGACGAGCGGACGCAGCAGTGGCTGACGGGCATGCCGTCGCCGTACGGAATCGACGACGCCAAGGGGTTCATCGCGAGTCGGCCGGGCGCCTCGGCGAGCGGTGACGCGGTCACCTGGGCGGTCGCCGACGCGGTCACCGACGAGCTGCTCGGCAACGTCAGCATCTTCGGCCTGAACCACCGGATCGACAACACGATCGGCGAGATCGGGTACTGGATGCACCCCGACGCGCGCGGCCGCAAGGTGATGTCGACCGCGGTCCAGCTGGTGATCGGGCACGCGTTCCGGCCGGTCGAGGACGGCGGTCTGGGCCGGCGCCGGCTGGTGCTCAAGTGCGCCGACGTGAACGCGGCGTCCGCGCACGTTGCCGAGGCCAACGGCTTCACGCGGGTCGCCAATGAGCGCCTCGCCGACCCCCGCCGCGACGGCACGTACGACAACCTCCTCACCTACGATCTGCTCGCCACCGAACACCTCGCCGACTGACTTCTCAGCGGCCCTGGTGACCGGCTGCAGGCAGTGGTTTACGGCGAGTTGGTGACAGACGACACCGGTTCCCCTCGCCGTCGCGCTGCCGGGCTGCTTGAATCGACGGGTGAGAGATCGTGAGGAACTCGTCCGCCGTTGGCAGGCCGGGTGGTCCGTCTCGCGGGGCTGGACCACGGTTGAGGACGACAACGACGGCATCCTGATCGTCCGGGCAGGTGAGGAGAGCCGGCCGACGGAGTACGTCGTACTGGATGCCGACGACAAACCGGAACGGGTGGAACGCGCCGCCCAGCTGGCCCTCGCCGACGGCGGCGGGCGCGGCTCGGGGTGGATCACGCTGGCCACCGACGACAAGGAAGCCAGGATCGAGCAACTGGAGGAGCTCGGCCTCGAGGTCCAGCAGGACCAGGACTGGCTGATGACCATCCAGCTCTCGGAGCAGCCGGCACTGAAGCTGCACGAGCGATATACGTTGCACACCGAACTCGAGGACGACCTGATCATCACCCGCGCCACGATGCACGGCGGAGTGGTGTCGAGCGGCCGGATGGCGGTCGTCGGCGAGGACGCGGTCGCGGACCGGATCGAGACCGACCCGGCCCACCGCCGGCGCGGACTCGGCAGTGCCGTGATGGCCTCGCTGGTCGAGGCGGCCGCGGCGAAGGGTGCGAAACGCGGCATCCTGATCGCGTCGATCGACGGCCTGCGGCTGTACCGGAGCCTGGGCTGGAAGGTGATCGCGGACATCGTCATCGCTCGTTCACGCTGACGTTTGAAACGCCCGTGATAGTCAAAGGTTCGTGAAGGGCTGCCGGCTGCACGCGTGGGCAAGCGCTGCCCTGGGCAAGGCTGCACATCATGACGAACCACAGACGGTCCGCCGGCAACGGTGTGGCCGGTCCCCTCATCGCTTCTCTGTCGGCTCTCGTACTGGTGGCCGGCATCGGGTGGTTCGTACTGCGTCAGTCGGACAGCGGCAAGGTGACGAGCCAGTCGGGGCCGATCACGTCGCTGGCCACCGCGAGCGACGACGCGTCGGCGACCACACCGGTCCATCCGGCAAGTCCGTCGTACACGCCTGGCCGCACGGCGACGAGTGTGACGCCGAAGCCCACGCGGACGACGTCGGCGCCGAGCCGGGGCAGCACGCGGACTCCCAAGCCCAGCACGTCGACGTCCTCGCCGAAGCCGAGCCACTCCGCGACCCCGACGCCAACACCGACGCCGACCAAGACGCCGACCAAGACGACGAAGACCTCGAGGCCGACCAGTGGACCGGCTGAGGCGCAGGTCCTCGACCTGACCAACCAGGAGCGAGCGAAGGCCGGCTGCGGACCGTTGCGGACCAACAAGTCGCTGGTGCAGGCAGCCGAGGCGCATGCCGCCGACATGGTCGCGCAGCACTACTTCGCGCACGACAGCCTGGACGGCCGCAGCCCGTTCGACCGGATGAAGGCGGCCGGGTTCCGGGGCGGCGCGATGGCTGAGAACATTGCCGTCGGCTACACGAGCGCGGCCTCGGTCGTGAAGGGCTGGATGAACAGCCCGGGGCACCGCGCGAACATCCTCAACTGCAGCTACACGATGATCGGCATCGGGTACGACAGCGGCCAGGTGAAGCCCGACTGGGGCAACGGCAGCTGGGTGCAGGACTTCGGCGGCTGACCGGGTTACCGCGGCGTTCAGTCAATCGTTTTCTTCAGGATTCGTTAAGAGGGCAGTCGCCTCCGTAACGATGACCTTGCACGTCGGTTAAGGTCGCTGTTCGGTGAGACCAGGGGGGACCTGGCTGGACCACGGGGAACGACGCGCATTCGGTACGACGAAAAAACGAAGAGGATTCGCCCATCCCATGACGGATTCGCCCTCCCCCCGGCGGCACCGCGGCAGTAGACGAGCTCCCCGGCGGAGCCGTGGCCTCGTCGCGCCGCTCGTCAGCGCGCTCTCGGTCCTGGTCGCGATCGGACCGGTGGTCTGGTTGATGTCTCGCGACACCACGAAGGTCGACGCCACCGACGTGCAGTACGTCAACCAGAACACTCGCGTCGACGGCGGATCGGCGGTCGAAGGTACGACAGCCGGCACCCCGCTGATCACCATCACGAAGACCTTGCCGAACGGCCGCACGACCACGGCGGTCCTCGGTACGCCGGCATTCGGCGCGGCCGCATCCACTTCCGCGACGCCGGCCAGCCCGGGTGCGTCGAGCGATACGCCAAGCAACGTGCTCACCACACCGACGGTCGGCGTGACCACCGTGACGGTGCCGCCGACAGCGCCACGCCGTACGCCGACGCAGACCGGCAAGCCGACGAAGACCGCGAGTACGACGCCGACGCGGACACCGACCCGTACGCCGACCAAGACCCGGTCGACCGACCCGACGCCGAGCGAGACCACGCAGCCACCGACCGGTGGCGGCGGGACGAACACGCAGGAGCGGCAGGTCCTCGAGTACACCAACCAGATCCGTGAACAGCAGGGCTGCGGCCCGCTCCGGCTGGACAGTGCACTCGTCGAGGCCGCCGGCAAGCACGCGTCCGACATGGTCCGCCGGCACTACATGGACCACACGAATCCCGACGGACAGGACCCAGGCGACCGGATGGCGGCCGCCGGGTACCGCGGGTCGAGCTGGGGCGAAAACATCGCGGCCGGCTACGACAGCGCGCAGAAGGTGGTCGCCGCCTGGATGCAGAGCGACGGGCACCGCAAGAACATCCTGAACTGCCGGTTCACCACGATCGGCATCGGGTACGACCCCGGCCAGGTGCGGTCGGACTGGGGACCGGGCAGCTGGGTCCAGGACTTCGGCAGAAGCTGAGCCGGGTAGCCATCGTGGTTGTCATCGTCTCCAGAACACCGAGAGTGGCCAGAACGTTGTTCCAGGGCCACAATGTCCGGCCGATTCACGGCCGGTCGCGGCGGGTAGATCCGTCCTTGTCAAGTTGCCGGACGTTCCTGGGGGGCTCCGGTGAGACGACGTGTGAGGCGTCTCGATCTGGCGAGGCACGTCTTGGGGGCGCGACTTTGAAGGGAACAACGAAATAATGTCCGAGTCCGGCAACGGCCGGTACAAACCACGCAGGAAAGCGACCCGAGCGGCCTCCCGTTCGTCGCGTTCCGGCAACCGGCCCACTCCGCCGCCCGCGGAAACCACCCCGCCCGCACCACCCGAACCGCCGCGCTACGCGCCGCGGACCAGCGACGAGTCACCGTTCTGGGCCAGCGCGCCGAAGGGCGCGACGTCCAGCGAGTCCCCGTTCTGGGCCGGTGGCAACCAGTCGCGTCCCGCCACACCCCAGTACGCTCCGCGCGGCGCCCTGCCCAGCTACACCGCACCCGACACCGAATCCGGCCTGCCCATTCGACCCGCCGAGGAGCCGGCCGCGGGTCTCGGGAACCGGCGGCCTGCTGGTGGTACGCCGTCGTGGGTCGACCAGTCGATCGCGGGCACAGACCCCGAACCCCCGACCCGGGCCCGCCGAGCCGCCCGCACGGAAACCCCTGCGGAAACCCCGGCCCCCCTCGGTGAAACCGCCGGCACCTGGTCCTCCCGCCGAGCCGCCGACGACTGGGCCTCCCTAGGCAGCGCCCCCACGAGTGCCACGGAGACACCTGCCTCGGGCCTCGCGGCACGCGCGAGCACCACCCGCTCAGCCGCAGAAGACCTAGCCACAACCACCGCCCGCCGTTCAACTGCACGGCCCGAAGCAGCAACCACAGGAGCCGACGCACCCGCGTTCGGCATCGGAGCAGCCGACGCACCCGCGTTCGGCGCCGGAGCAGCCGCAACCGCGTTCAGCCTCAGTGGATCCAGCGCAGACGCATCCAGCGCAAGCACCTCCGCTGGGGGCACGTCCGGCGCAAGCACGTCTGCTGCCGGTGCTGGGTCTGAGGTTGGTGGGGCCGAGCATGTTGCTGCTGCTGCTGGTGCCGGTGGGCGTGGGGCTTCTGGGCCAGGTCGGCCCGGGTCCGGCGGTTCTGGGTCCGGCGGTTCTGGGGGTGGCGGTAACGGGCCGGGGCGGCGTACTGCGGCTCGGTCGGCGGCGGCGGGGCGGTCTGCTCGCGGTCGTCGTACGGCGATTGCTATTGCTTCTGTCCTGCTGGTGATCACGCCGATCTCGTGGATCCTGCTGCACCAGCCGCAGAACGACGAGGCCGACGCATCCATCCCGATCGTCACCCGCACCGACGACACCTACATCACGCCGACCACCAAGGCAGCCGTCGCGACCCCGTCGGCCCGAGTCACCGTCCCGCCAACGGCGACCCCCACGGCCACCCCGACCAACACCCCGTCGGCAACCCCCTCGAACACTCCGACGAACACACCGACCGACACACCGACGGACACCCCCACCAAGTCCTCCACAAAGATCCCGACAAGCGCGCCGACCTCGGCCCCGACGACACAGCCCACCACGGCACCAACCACGCCGGGCCGCACAGTCCCCACCCCCACACCGACCGAGACCACGACAACCCCGCCACCCCCGGTCGACGGCGGCATGGACTCGAACGAGCAGCAACTGTTCGACCTGATCGACAACGCCCGGGTGAACAACGGTTGCGCCCGCCTGAAGGAAGACCCGAGCCTCACCAACAGCGCCGAGGCGACAGCAGACGGCCGCGCCAAGTCCGGTGACAGCTTGAACAGCGGCTCGGGCTCGCAGGTCGGTGCCGGTGGTGACGGCATGACCGCGCAGCAGGCCTACAACCAGCTGATGAACAGGTACAAGAGCACGGTCCTCGACTGTGGTCGCACAACGCTGGGGGTAGGCATGAAGTCGGCCGACCACAGCACCGGCATTCTGTGCCCGCTGATCTGCGGTTCGGCCAAGCGGTACGCGTGGGTGGCTAACTTCTCGTAGGTGCGGAGCTGGACGCAGGCATAACCCCCTCGGGCGGGCCCTTGGGCCGCTCGAAATGGGGTTTATGCCTGCGTGGCGGTTCGGGCAGTGCGACCATGGGAGTGAGGACCTGGTCCACCCTGCGGGAGGTTGGATGTTTGAGCGTGATGAGGTGGATCGGGAGGAGCCGGCGCATTTCGGGATTCATCCGGATGCGCTGGCCGAGGAGCGGCCGGATCCGCGGCCCGAGGAGGCCAGGCGGATGGGGTTGAGCCGGCACACCGAGGAAGGCGCGGTGCTCTACTTCGCGTCGTCGCTCGATCGCGGTAAGCCTGCGCACCGGATGATGGCCTGGATCCTGCTCGTCACGTTCGCCGCGCCGGTGATCTACATCCTGCTCGTGCTGTAGAACTCCTGCCGGTGCCGCTGCGGCGTCGTACCGAGCAACCCGTGGAAGTGGTGCCGGAGCGCGTCGCTGCTCCCGAACCCGCTCTCCGTCGCCACCCTCTCAACCGACAGGTCCGTTGTCTCCAGCAACAACCGCGCCCGGTCCAGCCGCTGCCGCAACAACCAGGCCTGTCCCGAGCTCCCGGTCCGCGCCCGGAACTGCCGGGTGAACGTACGTCGTGACATCGCCACCGCTCCCGCCCATTCGTCGAGCGACACCGGCTGGTCGAGCCGTGCCCGCGCCCACACCATCGCCTTCTCGATCACGTCGTCGGCAGGGTCGGGCGGCACCGGCACCGGGATGTACTGCGCCTGCGATCCGCTCCGATGCGGCGCCACCACGATGTCCCGAGCGACCTGTTCCGCCATCTCGACCCCGTGATGCGTGCGGACGAGATGCAGGCAGCAGTCCAGCGAGGCCGCCGTACCGGCCGACGTGACGAGGTCCCCCTGATCCGACCACAGGACGTCCGCCCGCACGTTCAACGATGGGTACCGCGACCGCAGCTCGTCGGCGAACCGCCAGTGCGTCACCACCTCACGTCCCTCGGCGATCCCGCTCTCCGCGACCAGGAACGCCCCGACGCACAACCCGACCACGGTCGCGCCCCGCGCATGCGCCCGCCGGATCGCGTCCAGCAGTACGTCGGACGCGACCAAACCGGGCTCCCAGCTCGGCAGCACCACGACATCGGCCCGCTCCATCGCCTCGAGCCCGTGGTCAACCGTGATCCCGAAGCCGGCGCTGGTGGCGAACGATCCCGGCTCCTCTGCACAGACGAGTACGTCGTACCGGTCCGGCAGCCCGCGGCGTTCGCCGAGCACCAGGCACGGCACGGACAGGTGGAACGGGCTCATCCCGGGATACGCGAAGACCGCGACAGTACGCATGGACACAGTATGGCCCGATCTTCAGGAACTGTGACTCGCGGGCCAATGGTGAGACGGTCCGCGAGGCCGGAGGATCGTCCTCATGAAGATCACGCACATCGGCGGCCCGACCGCCGTCCTGGACCTCGGCGGCCTCACGTTCCTGATCGACCCGGCGTTCGACGAGCCCCGCGACTACCAACTCCCGGGTCGGGTGATGACCAAGCTGACCGGCCCGGCGATCCCGGCCGCGGAGCTCGGCCCGATCGACGTCGCCCTGGTCTCGCACGACGAGCACAAGGACAACCTCGACGACGCGGGCCGCGCGCTGCTGCCGTCCATCCCGACCGTCCTGTCGACCCCCGGCGCGGCCGTCCGCATCCCCGGCGTCCGCGGGCTGAAGAACTGGGAGTCGATCGACCTGCCCCGCCCGGACGGCGGCGTCATCACGGTGACCGGCGTACCCGCACTGCACGGCCCGGAAGGCGCCGAGGCGGTGGTCGGTTTCGTCACCGGATTCATCCTGCAGGGCGAGGGACTCCCGACGGTCTACGTCTCGGGTGACAACGCGTCGCTCGGCCTGGTGAAGGAGATCGCGGACCGGTTCGCGCCGATCGACGTCGCCGTACTCTTCGCCGGAGCGGCACGGACCGGGCTGCTCGACAACGCCAACCTGACCCTTACGTCGGCGGACGCGGTCGAGGCCGCGCGAATCCTGGATCATGCGACGATCGTCCCCGTCCACACCGAGGGCTGGACCCATTTCAGCGAGGGCCCAGAGCAGTTCGTCGCTGCGTTCCGTGACGCCGGACTGGAGGATCGGGTCAGGCTGCTCGAGCACGGCGTCGCGACGAGCCTTGATTGAGGGCTTGACGAGCACGGAGCGTGACGGATAGCGTGCGTGCGCCGGGGGGAACCGGCAGTTCGTATTCATCGGGCCGGGGGGAGTTCGGCCCACTGCCTAGGGGGTCATTCCTTTGTTCGCACGACGCTTTCGCGCGCTCTTTTCCGCTGCCACGGCCGCCGTGGTGCTGGCCGGTACGGCGGCCCTCGCACCACTGCCGGCCGATGCGGCGATCACCGTCGTCCTGGGCGGTATCCAGTACGACCCGCCGGGTGCGGATGTCCGCACCAACGCCCAGCTGAACAACGAGTTCTTCACGGTGCGCAACCTCAGCTCGCGGCCGATCAACCTGTCCGGGTTCCGGGTTCTGGACGTGGCCAACCACCTGTTCGTGTTCCCGCGCGGCTACGTCCTGCCGGGCCGGTCGACCGTGATCGTCCGGACCGGCAAGAACCGCAACCGCGCACTCACGCTGTACTGGAACCAGAGCTGGTACATCTGGAACAACACCGGCGACACCGCCCGCTTCCAGACCCCGGCCGGCAAGACGTTCGACACCTGCACCTACAAGGCCGTCACCGGCCGCTACCGGGTCGCCTGCTAGCGCACCTGCTACCGTCCGTCGGGCCCGGGGTCGGTGCCGTCTGGGATCCATTCGGAGACGGTGATTTCGTCGCCGACCCGAATGTTGCCAGGGGCAAGCACTGCGCCCTTGACGCCGAAGCTGACCCCGCCGCCGTAGGCGGGTTCACGCCGGTACGTCGCCAGCGTCCGGGTCGGTTCCGGCCCGGACTTGGCGCCGGTCGCCTGATCCACGGTCGGCACCGCGCACCGGATCCCGCGCGCGGAGTACCCGATCTCGACCGCGCCTGCGGTCATCCGGAGCACCTTGTCCTCGGTGTGCGGCTCGTCCCACCCGGAGACGACCAGGTTCGGGCGGAAGCGGTTCATCGGGATCGCGCTGCCGCCGTGCTCGAGGATGCGTGCGTTCAGCCCGTCGAGTGACGACTGCGACGTGATCATCAACGCGTGCGCGTCGCCGTACCCGGTCAGCCCGCGATGCGCGCCCCACCCGGGCCGCTCGTGCTCGGGCGTCACCCGAACCAGGGCCGCCGGCGCACCGAGGCGCGCGGTGAACCACTCGTCCGCGGCCGGATCCTGCACCACGCCCTGCCCGAACCACTTCTCGAAAAGGCTGACGTCACGCCGCTTCCCGTCGTACCGGATCTCGATCTCGAGGTCCGGGGCGCCGGGCGCGGACAGCTGAAGCGCGTCACCCGCCAACGAAGCACGCAGCGTAGCCATGGCGGGCAGCTTGCGTTGGCTGAGGAACGTCCCGTCGGGCTGGACGAGCATGAACAGGCGGTCGTTCAGCAGACCGGTCGGTCCGACGTCGGCGCACTCGACGGGGATCCCGGCGAGGCCTTTCACCGGGTAGTAGGCCAGGGCGGCAACCTTTGCGACAGACACAGGCACCAGCCTAACCGGCCTTGCTCTGTTGAAACATGTTGAGTTATGTTTGAACACGTGGAGAACGTCGCAGCTTTCGCCGTCGCCTTGGAATGGGTACGTCGTCAGGCGGGTCTGAGCTACCGTCAATTGGCGGATCGCGCGCACTACTCGCACGCACATCTGATCCGCGCGACCAGCGGCGAGCATGTCCCGACCTGGGATGTGGCGGCCGCGTATCTGACCGGGTGCGGAGTGCCGACGGATCTGCTCCCGGTCTGGCACCGGCGATGGCAGCACGCGAGTCGCGACCCGCGCGACATCGTCGGCCTCTTGGAGAACGCGTCGAACCTCGAAGACCTCGGAGTCGCGCTAGCGGCGCTAGCGCGGCCGCGATCCTTGCGAGCGCTGGCGCACGAGACCGGGATCCCGCGAGCGACGATCCAGGCATGGCTCCAAGGCACCAGGCTCCCCGGCCAGGACCGACTCGATCACCTCGTCCGCACGATCGGCGCCACACCGGCCGAGCGCGCTGCGGTCGCCGAAGCCGTAGAACGTCTCAGCTCCGGAAGACTGAGGCCGGCGCCCGCGGCGTGACGAAGCCTTCCGCGTCGGTCAGGGGCACCGCTTTCCCGGCGAGCTCCTGCAACGGCATCACGTCGTACGGCGGTTGCGCCCGCCTGCCCGCATCCGTCAGGTCGGGCAAAGGCTGCGGTGACGCCACCATGATGACGTTCCCGAACCCCTTGCCCCGCAGGATCTTCCGCTCCGCGAGGACGACACCCGCGCCGATCACGTCGCCCACGGTCGCCGCCGTACGCCGGATGAACGGCAGGCCGGCCTTCCCGTCGATCAGGTTCGCGATCAGTACGCCGGTGGGTCGCAGCACGCGAGCACACTCCGCGAAGAACTCGGCCGTCACCAGATTCGCCGGCACCGCCTCGTGCTCGAACGCGTCCAGGATCACCAGGTCCATCGAGTCGTCGTACAACTCGGTGATGCCCGCCCGCCCGGTGACCGGACGGACCTTGATCCCGGACCGCTTCGGCAACGGCAGCGCCTCGCGGACGAACTCGGTCAGGTCCTCGTCCGGTTCGAGCACGATCTGCCGGGACCGCGGCCGCGTCACGGCGACGTACCGCGGCAGGCTCAGCGCGGCGCCGCCGACATGCGCCACCGCGACCGGCTGACGCCGTGGCGCGATCGCGTCCACGACGTCACCGATCCGGCGCATGTACTCGAACGACAGGTTCCCCGGGTCGGCCAGATCGACCTGCGACTGCGGCGAGCCGTCGACCCGCAGCACGAACGTCCCGTCCGCCTGCGCCTCGACACTCGCCATCCCCGACCCGGTCCGCCGCTCCACGGCACCATCTTTTCAGCTCTAGCGAGCTTCCTTCTCCTCGGCCACCGCCACGTCGGTGTTGTCGGTGAACAGCCCGTCGATCCCGGCCTTGCGGTACGCCGCGATCTCGCCGAACAGGTTGCCCGAGTCCGACGGCACCGCGTCGCTGTCGAAGTCGGCCGGGAGGAAGTTGTTCTCGACCCGGAACGTGTACGGATGCACGACCAGGCCGGCCCGGTGCGCGTCGGCGACCAGTGCGGTCGGCTGGCCGAGCTTGCCGGCCGCGTCGAGCGGGATCACCTGGTCCTTGCTCGGCCCGACGCCATCGGCGTACGTCGCGACCTCGCGAAGGCCCTGGGCGCTGACGATGTCGGCGTACGTGCGCTTGTCACCGGAGACCACGAAGTCGTACGGCGCACCGGCCGAGCTGGTCAGCTGCACCAGCGGGACGCGAAGCTCCTGGTGCAGCGCCTTCAGGTTGGCGACCTCGAAGGACTGCACGAACACCTTCGCGCCCGGACGGTTGAGGTCGTTGCGGTTCAGGGTCCGCACCAGCTCCGGCTCGAGCGCGAGACCCTGCTGGCGGAAGTACGTCGGGTGCTTGGTCTCCGGGTAGATGCCGATCGGCCGGCCGAGCTCCTTGGAGAGCCGCTTGCTGAGGTCGATCACTTCCTGGAAGGTCGGGATCTGGTAGTGCCCGTTGAACACCGTGTTGTGCTGCCGGATCGCCGGGATCCGCTCGACCGCGCGCAGCGTCTTCAGCTCGGCCAGCGTGAAGTCCTCGGTGAACCAGCCGGTGGTGGCGACACCGTCGAGCATCTTGGTCTTCTTGCGGTCCGCGAACTCCGGGTGGTTCGCGACGTCCGTCGTACCGCTGATCTCCGGCTCGTGCCGGGTGACCAGCACCCGGTCCTTCGTGGTGACCAGGTCCGGCTCGATGAAGTCGGCGCCCATCCGGGCGGCCAGCTCGTACGACGCCAGCGTGTGCTCGGGCCGGTACCCGGACGCGCCGCGGTGCCCGACGATCACGAAGTCGTCGTGCTTGTCCGCCTGCACCGTTTGCTCTGATTGCGCTGATTGCACTGACGGCACGGTCTGCGGGACGAGCACCGCGGCGGTCACGGCGAGCGCCGAGACGGCGACCGGGACGAGCTGACGAGGCAGCTTCATGAGGTTCTCCTAACAATCCAGGGGATTGAGCGCCACCCTCGGGCACGGCGGCAGCCCTTCGTCGTACGGCGGATGACGGCCCGGTGAACGATCCGCCGGGATGTGAGCAAATCGGTGGTGCCCCAGCGTTGGGCTGAGACACCTGGCTTGCTAGCGTCCCAAACACACAATCGGATGAGCTAGGAGCTAGTCGTGAGCACTACACCGGTGAAGGTGGCCGTTACCGGGGCCGCAGGGAATATCGGGTACAGCCTGCTGTTCCGGATCGCGAGCGGGGCGCTGCTCGGGCCGGACACGCCGGTGGAGCTGCGGCTGCTGGAGATCACACCGGCCCTGAAGGCGCTCGAGGGCGTCGTGATGGAGCTCGACGACAGCGCGTTCCCGACGCTCGCCGGGATCGAGATCGGCGACGACCCGAACGTTGTCTTCGACGGGGTCAACGTCGCGCTGCTGGTGGGCGCGCGGCCGCGGACCAAGGGGATGGAGCGGGGCGACCTGCTGGAGGCGAACGGCGCGATCTTCACCGTCCAGGGCAAGGCGCTGAACGACCACGCCGCCGACGACATCCGGATCACCGTGACCGGCAACCCGGCGAACACCAACGCACTGATCGCGAAGAGCAACGCGCCGGACATCCCGGCCGAGCGGTTCTCGGCGCTGACCCGCCTGGACCACAACCGGGCGCTGGCGCAGCTGGCGAAGAAGACCGGCACGCACGTCACCGACCTGAAGAAGCTGACGATCTGGGGCAACCACTCCGCGACCCAGTACCCGGACATCTTCCACGCCGAGGTGGCCGGCAAGAACGCGGCCGAGGTCGTCAACGACCAGGCCTGGCTGGAGAACGACTTCCTGCCGACCGTGCAGAAGCGCGGCGCCGCGATCATCGAGGCCCGTGGCGCGTCGTCGGCGGCCTCCGCGGCGGCGGCCACCATCGACCACACCCGCGACTGGCTGAAGGGCACGGCCGAGGGTGACTGGGCCTCGATGGCGGTCGTCTCCGACGGCTCGTACGACGTCCCGGAGGGCCTGATCTCGTCGTTCCCGGTGACCACCAAGGACGGCAACTGGGAGATCGTCCAGGGCCTGGACATCAACGAGTTCTCCCGCGGCAAGATCGACGCCTCGACCGCCGAGCTCGGCGAGGAGCGCGCCGCCGTCAAGGACCTCGGCCTGATCGGCTGACAACACCCCGCCAGAACGGCCCCCGGGATGCGCCCGGGGGCCGTTCTGCTGTTCTCACCGCATCGCGTACGACCCGATGACGGTCAGGTCCGTGATGTTGCCGGCGCCGTCGACCAGGTGCGATCGCAGCGAGACGGACTTTCCGGCCGGTGTCTGGAAGATTGTCTTGTACCGGCCGTGACCGATCGGCGCGACCGCGGCGTTCTTCCAGGTCTTACCGCCGTCGCCGGACACCTGGACCGTCAGCTTCCGGATGACCGGGAGCTGCTGCCCGGCCTGCGGGTCCACGACGACAGGCAGCACGGTGACCGGCCTGCGCACAGCTACGTTGTGATCGTCCACCGTGGGCTGATAGCGGATGCCCAGCAACGGCAGCCTAGTCTCCTCAGACGTGGCCGCCGAGCTGAACGTCCACCGGAGATCGGTCCGGGTGGCGAACGGGCTCTTCGACTGCGTCTGCGTCGACTCCAGCGTGTACGTCGTCTTCGCCGCCGGCAGATCGGACGCCTCGACGTACCCGAAGTACGGCGACTCGGCGACGACCTTCCCGTCCTGGATCAGCTTGCTGGACTCGGAATCGGTGGCGATGAACCCGCCGTTCCCGTCCGCGTCGCCGAGACCGTAGGCGGACAGGAGCACGCTGTTCTCGAGCCGGACCGCCAGATCCGGCCTGATCGTGAAGGCCGCCGCGTTGAACCGCTCGTGGTACGACTTGCCGGCCCGGTACGCCTTCGACGGCGAGATGAGCCGGCTGATCGTCTGCGGGAACGGATCCTCCGGATCGGTGCTCGGGATGATCTCGTCGACCTCGCTCTGCCAGCTGGCCGGCTTGCCGTCGACGTACGCCGTCGTGGTCAGCGGAGCCTTTCCGTACGTCAACGCGATCGCCCAGCCGCCGCTCATCCCCGGCGCGTTGCCGAACACGGCCCGTTCGTGGGCGCGGTCGCTGGTGGCGTTGACGGTCTGCTGGAGCGTGGCCTGCTCCTTCGGCTTGACGTCCCGCACGAACCCGGTCGGGAACACGCCCGGGAACGTGTCGAGCTGACCGACGATGTACGGCGAGTTGTTGAACGTCCCGTCCGCGTCCGGCTTCGCCCACTGCGACGCGACATGGCTGGTCAACTGCTCCGGCGGCAGCACGGACGATCCCACCTGCGCCGAGTACATCGCTCCGAATCCGAACGACAGACTGGAGTAGCCCAGTCCGAACCGACCGTCCGCGGACGTCCGGTCGAACCCGACGTCGGCGAGCGCCGCCTCGGCGCCGGGCTGCGGCACAGTCACCTTGACCTGCTTCGTCGTACGCGCATCGAACACCACCGTGGTGTCCTTGGTGAGCTTCACCGACGGCTGCAGCAGCCCGTAGCTGGCGAAGTCGCCGTTCGGCAGCTCGACGAACTGGCTGTTCTGCACCAGGTACTCGCCCTTCAGCAACCGGAACTTGAGCGTGTCGCTGCCGTCACCCAGGAACTGGAACAGGTTCCGGTCCAGCGCGCTCAGGACACCGTCGAACGGAGCCGGCTTGCCGTCCGCGCCGATCGCCTTCAGGGTGAGGTTGTAGCTCTCCTTCTCCTTGTCCACACCGATCGCCGACGTGACACTGACGTCGCCGGCGGTCGCGGTGAGGCGGCCGGAGTACAGGCCGTCCGGGCCGTCGTGCTTGGTGTTCGAGGTCGCCTGCACCGTGGCGGTACCGCCCGCGGGAACGGTGACCGTGCTTGCGCTCAGCTTGAGCGCGTCCGCCGGAGCGGGGCTGCCATCCGGGCCGTTCAACGACGCGGCCAGGTTGAGCGTGACAGGCTGGTCGCCGAGGTTGCGGTACGTCACGGTCTTGGTGACCGGGGCGTCGTCGCCGTGCGGCCAGACCGCCGTACCGAACGAGACGTTGCCCGGCTCGGCGATCACGGTCTGTTTGATGCCCTTGGCAACATCCACCCGGCCGGCGCCCTGCTCGAACGCGGTCTGGTCCGCGGCCGGCTTGGCCGAACCCATCAGCGCGCCCTTGAGCTCGGCGGCCTTCCAGTTCGGGTGTTCCTGCGCGAGGATCGCGGCCGAACCCACCACGTGCGGCGTCGCCATCGACGTACCGTCGAGCCGCAGGTAGTCGTCGCCGACCGGCTCGCCGATGATCGAGTCCTTCGCCTTCGCGGCGACGATCGACACACCCGGCGCGCTGATGTCCGGCTTCACGGCGCCGTCGCCGACGCGCGGCCCACGGCTGGAGAAGTCGGCCAGCTGGTTCTGCTTGTCGACCGCGCCGACGGTGAGCGCGGCGTCCGCGCTCCCCGGCGAGCCGATGGTTTGCTCCCCCGGACCTTCGTTGCCGGCGGCAATCACGAACAGCGTGCCGGTCTGCGCGGTCAGCCGGTTCACGGCCTCCTCGAGCGGGTCGATCCCTGGCGTGTCGGTGCCGCCGAGGCTCAGGTTCACGACCTTCGCCTTGACCTCGGTCGCGGCCCACTCCATGCCGGCCAGGATCGCGGAGTCCGGGCAGCTGCCGAAGTCGTCACAGACCTTGCCGTCGTACAACCGGGCGTCCGGCGCGACCCCCTTGTACTTGCCGCTCGACGCGGCCGCCGTACCGGCGATCGTCGAGGCGACGTGCGTGCCGTGACCGAAATGGTCGCCGTCCGGGGCGTCGGTGAAGTTCTTGCCGCCGACCACCTGGGTGGCGAGGTCCGGATGCGTCTTGTCGATCCCGGTGTCCAGGACCGCCACCGGGATGCCCTTGCCGGTGTAGCCCGCCTGCCAGGCGGTCGGCGCGCCGATCTGCGGGACCGATTGGTCCAGCGTGACCTTGCGCTTGCCGTCGAGCCAGATCTTGTCGATACCGGCCCCGTCCAGGACCTTCGAGTCCTTGGTTGCCTTCAGCGCGGCGCCGTTGATCACCGGAAGCCGACGCGTGACGGTCGCTCCCGGTATGGGGCTGCGTTTCTGGGCCTTGCCGCTGTACGTGACGATCAGCGGCAGCGTCTCGTCGTACCCGTCCTTGATGAGGGCGGTCACGTCGAACAGGCGGCTGTCGAGCTTCCCGCCGGCCAGGCGCGCGCTGACGTCGGACGGTACGACATACAGGTGGTCCTTCAGCCGGTACGAGCTGAACGCGACGCCGGTCCGGTCCTTGCCGGGCCGGATCGTCGCGCGGGCGGGGTCGCCGCCGCGCAGGGTGACCCGGTCACCGGTGATCAGCGTGACGCTCTGGTCCTTGGCTGGGTGGGTTTGTTTCGCTTGCGGGCCGGCTGTTGCTTGCGGGCCGGCTACTGCCTGGCCCGGGGTGGCGAGCCCGAAGGCGGCGATCAAGGCGACGGCGGCAACGCCGATGCGCCTCGATCGTGGTGTGGATACCACGATGAGTCCCTCCCGATCGGTTGTCCTCACAGCGGGCCGTACTAGACCACTCACAGAGCGGAGCCGTACGGCCACTCACCGATAGATGTCCGGACCCTATCGAATGGTTGCCAGAACCTCCTGCCACGGCAGGTTGCTGCCGCCTCACTGCCCGTAAGGGCATCCGCCCTCAGGCAGGCGGAGCAACCGTCGCGTCCGCCTGGCCGGAGGCAGTCAGGGACGCGGCGATGAAGCCCGAGGACTTCAGATCCTCGATCAGGTCGTGCAAGTAGGCGACCGTGTCCGGGTGCTTCGACTTCGCGGTGCCGACGGCCTGCTGGATCTGCATGAACCGCTCGTCGATCAGGCGGAGCTCCGGGTGCTCGGCGACGTACCGGGTGATCGGCTGACGGATGCCGGCCGCCACCTCGAGCCCCTCCTCGCGGAACACGTCGACGCCCTCCGCCCCGCGGACAACCGTTGCCTGCTGCAACGTCCTGGTCAGGTAGAGGTCGTACGCCGACCCCTGCTTCACCCCGATCCGCACACCCGGCGCATCCACCTCTGCGACTGTTTTCAGGTTGGAGGGCTGCGGTACGGCGAACACCCCCTCGATCACAACGTACGGCGCCGTGAACGCCACCTCGGCCGCCCGCGCCGGATCGATCGCCAGAAAACAGAGATCCGCCTGCCCGGTCGTCATCGCCTCGAACGACTTCCGCGCCGCATCGAAACAGACCAGCTCCAGCGACACCCCCAACCGCCGCGCCAACTCCCGCGCAATATCGACAGTCACCCCACCCGGCGCGTCCGCTGTCCCCTGCGCCAGCACCGGATTCCCCACATTGATCGAGGCCCGCAAAACCCCACCCGGCGCCAGCTCCTCAGCAACACTCGTCATACCGCCGACCCTATCCATGCCCTCCGGCACGACCAGCGAACGATTGACGAATCCCGTCAAGGGCGCGGCCGAGATCCAGTTTTTGCAGAGACATTGTGTAAGTCGGTCGGCGGTCCTAGTGTGTGCGCAGGATCCTTCCGATGGGGGTGTTATGAGGCGTCGGAGTGTGGGGCTGCTGATGGCGGCTGCGATGGTCGTGCCAACGACTGCCGCCGTACCGGCCGAAGCGCACGGCAGCGACAAGCGAGTGGTGGGGTACTACACCAACTGGAGTGGGTACGGCCGGAACTTTCTGGTCAGCGATCTGGTGAAGAACGGGTCCGCGGCCCGGCTGACCCAGATCAACTACGCGTTCGGCTTCGTCGACGCCCAGGGGAACTGCCTCAGCAGCGACCCGTGGGCCGACTACCAACGACCGTTCACCGCCGAGCAGAGCGTCAACGGCCAAGCCGACGAGCCCGGACAGGTGCTCAACGGCAACCTCAATCAGCTCAAGCAACTCAAGCAGAAGTACCCGAAGCTCCGGATCAGCATCTCGCTCGGCGGCTGGACCGGCTCGGCGCACTTCTCCGACGCGGCACTCACGCCGGCCTCGCGGGCCGCACACGTGAAGTCGTGCCTGGACCTGTGGCTCAAGGGCAACCTGCCGGGCCTTCCGGCCGGCGCCGCGAAAGGCATCTTCACCGGCGTCGACCTGGACTGGGAATGGCCGGCCAGCGAAGGAAACCCGGGCAACGTGATCCGTCCGGAGGACAAGCAGAACTTCACCGAGCTGGTGCACGAGTACCGCAAGCAGCTCGACCAGTTGCCGGGCAGGCACGACCTGACCGCGTTCCTGCCTGCGAACCCGGCGATGATCGACCGCGGCTTCGAGGTCCGCCAGCTGTTCAAGGACCTGACATTCGGTACGACGCAGGGGTACGACTACCACGGTCCGTGGGAGACGCTCACCAACCAGCAGTCGGCGATCGACGGACCGGCGGGCGATCCGACGACCCCGGAGTTCAGCTCACAGGTGACGATCGACGCCTATCTGGCCCGCGGGGCGCCGCGGAGCAAACTGGTGATGGGTGTGCCGTTCTACTCGCACGGCTGGACCGGCGTGACCGATGAGAACCACGGCCTCTTCCAGCCGTCGACCGGTCCGGCGCCGTCGACGTTCGACGCCGGCACCGAGGACTACCGCTACCTGAAGGCACAGTTGGCGAACTACACGGTCTACCGCGACAACCGCGCCGGTTTCGCGTGGCTGTTCGACGGTACGACGTTCTGGACCTGGGACGACCCGGTCGAGATGAAACGCAAAGCGCAGTACATCTCGCACCGCGATCTGGGCGGCGCGATGATCTGGTCGCTCGACGGTGACACCGCAAATGGGGAGCTGATCTCGGCGTTGCACCGTAACCTTCGCTGAGTGGATCTGACTCTTCTCCAGGACCGGTTCGGCGCGGACAATGCCGAACCGGTCCACGTGGGTTGTTCCGGGGCGACGGTCGTCAGGCTCGACCGCGGCCCGGAACGCCTGTATTACAAAGCGGGTGACGGCGTCGATACCGAGGCGGAACGTCTGGCCTGGCTTTCCGGAACCGGATTTCCGTGCCCAGGCATCGTTGACCGCGGCAACAACTGGCTGCTGACCACGGAGCTGCCCGGCCGCGACGCCTCCCAACCGTGGCCGGCGCGCGACCGTCCCGCCGTACTCGCGGCGATCGCCTCCGGTCTGCGGGCGCTGGACGAGCTCACGGACTGCCCGTTCGCCTCGCCCTTCCCGGGCGCCGGCACCGCCGTGACACACGGGGACTACGCGGCGCCGAACGTCTTCATCGACCCGGCGACACTGCGCTTCACCGGCGTCCTGGACCTCAGCCGACTCGGCACGGGCGACCGGTACGTCGACCTCTCGCTGATGTTCAAGAGCCTGCGCGGCACCCTCAACCCGCAGTACGGCGGACCACCCGCGGCGCGACGCTTCGTCGAGCTGTACGGCGGAGACCCGGACGACCCGCGCATCGAGCACTACATCACGCTCGACGACACCGGCGTGGCTGCACGCTGAACTTGTTCTACCCCGAGGGTTAGTCGGTGCTCCGCAGTTCGGTGGGGGCACCGTGGACTGCGGGGATGCTGCCGAGCTTGCCGGCCTGGAAGTCCTCGAAGGCCTGGATGACCTCGGCGCGGGTGTTCATCACGAACGGGCCGGCCATCGCGATCGGTTCACGGATCGGGCGACCGCCGATCACCAGGACGTCGAGGTTCGGCTCCGCCTGCGGCTGCGTCGTGCTCGCCGCCGTACGGATCGTGTCGCCGGGACCGAAGACAGCCAGCTGACCCTTGCGGATCGGACGACGCTCGGAACCGACAGTGCCCTGACCGGCCAGTACGTAGACGAGTGCGTTGTAATCCGGCTGCCACGGGATCACCATCTCCGCGCCGGGGCTCACCGTTGCGTGCACCAGCGTGATCGGGGTGTGGGTCGAACCGGGGCCGTTGTGACCGTCGACCGAGCCGGCGATCACGCGGATCAGCGAACCGCCGTCCGGCGTGGAGAGCAGCGCGGAGTCACCGCCGCGGATGTCCTGATAACGCGGCGGGGCCCACTTGAGCGCCTTCGGCAGGTTCACCCAGAGCTGGATGCCGTGGAACAGGCCACCGCTCATCACCAGGTGCTCCGGCGGAGTCTCGATGTGGAGCAAGCCACTGCCCGCAGTCATCCACTGCGTGTCGCCGTTGGAGATCACGCCACCGCCGCCGTTGGAGTCCTGGTGCTCCATGATTCCGTCGAGCATGTACGTGACCGTCTCGAACCCGCGGTGCGGGTGCCACGGCGTACCCTTCGGCTCGCCCGGCGCGTACTCGACCTCACCCATCTGGTCCATGTGGATGAACGGGTCCAGGTCACGAAGATCGACCCCCGCGAAGGCCCGCCGTACCGGGAACCCCTCGCCCTCGTACCCGCTCGGCGCCGACGTCACCGACTTCACCGAACGCTCGTTCACCGAATCCTGCGGACTGATCCGCGGCAGGACGGTGATGTCACTGACAGTCACGGCGGGCATGGCATGCTCCTCGCTGGTCGATAGTTCAACAATAAACTACCTCCCCGAACCACGGCAAGAGCCACCGCATTCCCGGCTCACAGGAAGCTTCCAGACAACGTCCAGGGTCACCGGAGGGCCAGTTGGCACCGTCGTCAGTGGAACCCATCCGTGAACTGGAGACGATCATGACGACGCTGCTCGACCGACCTGTTGCGCAGGAACCACCTGCCGAACCACCGGTCCGACCACCAGGGAGACTCCGCCGGTTCGCCCGCGGTCCCGCCGAGCAGGCGGCGTACGTCCGGCCGGCCGCGCTGGCGATGCTCGTGGGTACGGCGATCCTGTACCTGTGGAATCTGACCGCCTCCGGGTACGGGAACAGCTTCTACGCCGCCGCCGAACTGGCCGGGACGCAGAGCTGGAAGGCGTGGCTGTTCGGGTCGCTCGACGCGGGGAACGCGATCACGGTGGACAAGCCGCCGGGCGCGCTTTGGGTGGCGACCGCGTTCGCGCGATTGTTCGGGTTCAACAGCTTCACGGTGCTGGCACCGCAGGCGTTCATGGGGATCGCGGCGGTCGGGCTGCTGTACCTGACCGTGAAGCGCGTCGCCGGTCCGGTCGCGGGGCTGATCGCGGGTAGCGCGCTGGCGTTGACGCCGGTCGCCGTACTGATGTTCCGGTTCAACAACCCGGATGCGTTGCTCGTGCTGCTGATGGTGGCCGCGGCCTACTTCGTCGTACGGTCGCTGTCGCACGCTTCGGCGAGGTGGTTGATGCTGGCCGGTGTGGCGATCGGGTTCGCGTTCCTGACCAAGATGGGGCAGGCTTTGTTGGTGCTGCCGGCGTTCACGCTGGTGTACCTGATCGCGGCGCCGACCTCGTTCCGCCGGCGGTTGCTGCATCTGGTCGGCGCGCTCGGTGCGCTGATCGTGAGTGCTGGTTGGTACGTCGCGCTCGTCGAACTGTGGCCCGCGTCGAGCCGTCCCTATATCGGTGGGTCGACCAACAATTCGTTGCTCGAGCTTGCCCTCGGCTACAACGGGCTCGGGCGGTTGCTGGGTGGTTCGGGCAACCGCGGCGGTGGCGGTGGTGGCAGCACGAACACCGGCTTCGGTGGAAGCACCGGGATCACTCGGATGTTCGGTTCTGCCTTTGGTACAGAGATCTCGTGGTTGTTGCCTGCGGCATTGATCGCGTTGGTCGGTGGGTTGTGGCTGACGCGGCGCGCGCCGCGGACCGACCGGGTCCGGGCCGGGCTGGTGCTGTGGGGCGGTTGGCTGCTCGTGACCGCGGGCGTCTTCAGCTTCATGAGCGGGACGATCCACCCGTACTACGCGGTCGCGCTCGCCCCGGCCATCGGCGGGCTGGTGGGGATGGGCATCTCCATCGCCTGGAAGCAGCGGGACGTGCTGGCGGCGCGGATCACGCTGGCCGCGATGGTGCTGGCGACGGGCGTGTGGGACTACGTGCTGCTCGGTCGTACGTCGGACTTCGCGCCGTGGGCGAAGTACGTCGTACTCGCGGCTGGTGCGATCGCTGCTCTCCTGGTGCTCGTCGGTCGTCGGGTTCGGCGAGTACTGCCTGCGGTTGTGCTGGCGGTTGTGGTGTCGCTTGGGCTCGGGAGCACGGCGTACGCGGTGGCCACGGCGTCGCAGACGCACAACGGCTCGATCCCGACGTCAGGCCCGAGCAGCAGCGCGATGGGCGGAGGCGGAGGCGGAGGCACCCGCGGAGCCGGCGGCCCCGGCGGCACCGGCGCTCCCACCGGCACTCCCCCCACCGGGTCCACCGGGTCTACCGGGTCCACCGGGTCAGGTTCGAGCAGCTCGACCGGTACCGGATCCACCGGCACGGGTTCGAGCAGCGCGACGGGGACGGGGTCGGCTGGGGCTTCGGAGTCGGGTCGGGGTTCAGGGGGTGGGATGGGCGGCGACGCCTCCGCGAGCAGTGACCTGACGGCCTTGTTGTCGAAGACCACCACGACCTGGGCCGCCGCAACCAGCGGCTCCCAGTCGGCGGCCTCGCTCGAGCTCGCCACCGGCAAGTCGGTCATCGCCATCGGCGGCTTCAGCGGCACCGACGACGCACCTACCCTCGCCCAGTTCAAGCAGTGGGTAGCCGAAGGCAAGATCTCGTACTACATCGCCGGCGGCCAAGGCGGCGGAGGCGGAGGCGGAGGCCAGAGCACCTCCGCGGCCAGCGAGATCCAGTCCTGGGTCGAGTCCAACTACACGGCGACCACCGTCGGCAGCACCACCGTCTACAACCTGACGAGCTGACCGGACGCCCAGCCCATCACAATCGCCCCTTCGGCCGGGCGGCCCGCGTGGCCGCCCGGCCGACCTTCACTTGTGATGGCCTGGCGGACCCCCACCACTCACTAACCCACCCCAACCCGACCCGTCCAGCCGACTCCCCGCCTGGGAGCGCCGACGCCCACGCCGTTGGTGAGTGGCGGCGGTCCGGGCAAGCGTCGGAGGTGGCGGCTGCCGGGAGTCGCGGCGGTCCGGGTACGGGTCCGGGGTCGGTGCGTGGCAGACTCTGGGGTCGTGACGGCGCAGATTCTGGATGGCAAGGCGACGGCGGCCGCGATCAAGGACGAGTTGAAGGTCCGGGTCGCGAAACTCGCCGAGCAGGGCGTGGTGCCTGGGCTGGGCACGATCCTGGTGGGTGACGACCCGGGCAGCCGGGCGTACGTGGCGGGCAAGCACCGCGACTGCGCGGCGGTCGGGATCTCCTCGATCCAGGTCGAGCTGCCGGACACCGCGACCCAGGACGAGGTCGCCGCGAAGGTGCAGGAGCTCAACGACAACCCGGAGTGCACCGGGTTCATCGTCCAACTCCCGCTCCCCAAGCACGTCGACACGAACACGATCCTCGGCCTGATCGACCCCGCCAAGGACGCCGACGGCCTGCACCCGGTCAGCCTCGGCAAGCTCGTCCTCGGCCAGGACGGTCCGCTGCCGTGCACCCCGAAGGGCTGCGTGGAGATCCTCCGGCGGTACGACGTACCGATCGCCGGCGCCCACGTGGTCGTCGTCGGCCGCGGCGTGACCGCGGGTCGGCCGATGGGGCTGCTGTTCACCCGGCGCAGCGAGAACGCGACCGTGACGCAGTGCCACACCGGCACGAAGGACCTCGCGGCCGTCGTACGTACCGGCGACATCGTGATCGCCGCCGCGGGTTCGGCCGGCCTGATCACCTCGGACATGGTGAAGCCCGGCGCGGTCCTGCTCGACGTCGGCACCAGCCGGAACGCCGAGGGCAAGATCGTCGGCGACATCGAGACCGCGGCTCGCGAGCAGGCCGCCTGGATCGCGCCGATGCCCGGCGGTATCGGCCCGATGACCCGCGCGATGCTCCTCACCAACGTCGTGGAAGCCGCCGAATCGAGCCTCCCCCAGTGACCTCCGGCGGTACGGCGTACGCGGCCGAGCTGGGTGTGGCGTGCTGATGGCGGGTGAGGCCCAGCGCCGGAGCCAATGGCCGCTGGCGTTGACGCTCCTGGTCGCACTCGCCGGCATGGTCGTGCTCTGGTTCTACAACTGGCGCAACGGCGTCTTCGTCTTCGCCGGCGCGGTAGGCCTCGCCGGCCTGCTCCGAGCCACCCTCTCCGACACAGCCGCCGGCCTCCTCCACGTCCGCAGCCGCATGTTCGACACCACCTTCCTCCTCCTCACCGCAACAGCCATCGCAGTACTCGCCATCATCATCCCCAACTAGCGCTCTGCTTCCGAAGTCCGTCGCGCCGCCAGGGCCCCGCCATCGGATCTGGGGAGCAAAACCCACCCGAATCAGCCTGTAACACTCCCCAATCGGAACGAATCGACCCGCGGAGACGCTTGCTGGTGGCAACTGGTGGGTTGCTGACGTCGACGGCAACGGCCACCAAGTCGCGTACCGGCGTACGTTCAGATCGTCCAGTTCCACGTGGCGTAGAAGCTGACCTGCAAGGCGCCGAGGTTGGCTCGATCGCCTGAGGGGTCAGTGGAAGAAGTGGCGGGTTCCGGTGAAGTACATGGTGATGCCGGCTTTGGTGGCGGTTTCGATGGCGGCTTCGTCTCGGATGGAGCCGCCGGGCTGGACTACTGCTTTGACGCCGCCTTCGATGAGGACCTCGAGGCCGTCGGGGAAGGGGAAGAAGGCGTCGGAGGCGGCGACGGAGCCGGTGGCGCGGTCGCCGGCGCGGGAGACTGCGAGGCGGCAGGAGTCGACCCGGTTGACCTGGCCCATGCCGACGCCGACCGAGGCGCCGTCGGCGGCGAGCAGGATGGCGTTGGACTTGACCGCGCGGCACGCCTTCCACGCGAACGCGAGATCGGCCAGCACCTCGTCGGAGGCAGGTGCGCCGGCAGCGAGCGTCCAGGCAGCAGGGTCGTCACCTGCGGCCTGGAAGCGGTCGCGGTGCTGCAGCAGCAGCCCGCCGCTGATCGCCCGCATCTCGACCGTCTCGTCCGCGGACACGGCCGGCGCCACGAGGAGCCGGATGTTCTTCTTCGCCTGCAGGATCTCGACGGCGCCGTCCTCGAAGGCGGGCGCCACCAGCACCTCGGTGAAGATGTCCGCGACCTGCTTCGCCAGGTCCACCGTGACCGGGCGGTTCGTCGCGATCACACCGCCGTACGCCGATACCGGGTCGCACTCGTGTGCGCGCCGGTGGGCCTCGGCGATGTCCTTGCCGACGGCGATCCCGCACGGGTTCGCGTGCTTGATGATCGCGACCGCCGGCTCGTCGAAATCATAGGCGGTACGCCGGGCCGCGTCGGCGTCGACGTAGTTGTTGTAGGACATCTCCTTGCCGTGCAGCTGCTCCGCCGCGGCCAGCCCGCCCCGCCCGTTCAGGTACAGCGCGGCGGGCTGGTGCGGGTTCTCGCCGTACCGCAGGACGGCTGACTTGTCCCACGAGGCACCCACCCACGCCGGGAAACCTGAGCCCTCCGAGGAGTCGGTAAGTACGTTGCCCATCCAGGACGCGACCGCGATGTCGTACTCGGCGGTGTGTACGAAGGCCGCCGCCGCCAGCCGCTTCCGGTCCTCGAGCGAGAAGCCGCCGTCGCCCAATGCGGCGAGCAACGAGGGGTACTGCGACGCAGACGTCACAACGGCGACGTTCGCGTGGTTCTTCGCAGCGCCGCGCACCATCGACGGCCCGCCGATGTCGATTTGCTCGATGCACTCGTCCACGGATGCACCGGACGCGACCGTCTCGGTGAACGGGTACAGGTTGCTGACCAGCAGGTCGAACGGCTCGACCCGCATCTCCTGCAACTGCTCGACATGATCGGGCTTCCGCAGGTCGGCGAGCAGCCCGGCGTGCACGAGAGGGTGCAGCGTCTTGACCCGCCCGTCGAGGCACTCCGGGAACCCGGTCAGCTCCTCGACCTTGGTCACGGGCACGCCGGCCGCCGCGATCCGCGCCGCGGTGGAACCGGTCGACACCAGCCGGACACCGGCGGCGTGCAGCGCGGAAGCGAGCTCCTCCAGACCGGTCTTGTCGTACACGCTGATCAGCGCGCGGCGGATCGGCCTGCGGTCGGTGCTCACTTCAGTCGAACCTTTCGTCCAGTGATAGTCCAGCCGTCCCGGACCAGGCGGCCGACCCACTCCACCAGCTGGCGGCGTTCGACCTCCTTGATCCGTTCGGTCAGGTCTTCTTCGGTGTCGTCATCGAGAACGGGTACGACGACCTGCGCGATGATCGGCCCGGTGTCGACGCCGCCGTCCACGAAGAACAGCGTCGCCCCGGCGACCTTCACGCCGTACTCCAGCGCGTCCCGGGGCCCGTGGATCCCGGGGAAGGCCGGCAGCAGCGCGTTGTGGGTGTTGATGTAGCGATCGCCGAACGACTCCAGGAAGTCGTCGCCGACCAGCTTCAGGAAGCCCGCCGACACGACCAGATCAGGCTTGTACTCCGCGACCGATGAGGTCAGCGCCCGATCCCAGTCCGCCCGGTCCGCGTAGGCCTTCACCTTGTGCACGAAGGTCGGCACTCCGGCAGCCGCGGCCCGGTCCAGGCCGGCGATCCCGTCGCGGTCGGCGCCGACGGCGACGACCTGGGCGCCGTACTCCGGGTCGGCGCAGGCGTCCAGCAAGGCCTGCAGGTTCGACCCCGAGCCCGACACGAGCACGACAAGGCGCGCAGAACCCGGGTCAGAAGCAGTCACGGCGGGAAGCCTATCGCCCGCTGTCGGCGTCTCCGTCAGCCGGTCGCCGCGCGGAGACCACCGCGGCCGTGATCGCGGCCCCGATCGCCATGCCTGCCGCCAGTACGCCGGCCGCCGGCAACGCCCCCGGGACTCCAACCGCGGCCATCCGCCCAGGCCCCGCCGATCCGCCCGACAGGGCCAGCAGCGCGAACACGATGACGCCCGCGACGAGCGCCGCGATCGCACCGCGCAGCGCGAACGCATCCCACCCCAGCGCGTCAGCGTCCCGCTCCGCGAGCCCTCGCCGTACGACGACCAGTCCCGCGACCGCACCGGCGACCAGGGGCACCACGGCCGTCAGGACCAGCAGGTACGACGGGGTCGCGCCGTCGGCAGGTACCGCGGCCAGGAGCGGAAGCGCCGGCAGGTTCCCCACGTCGACGCCGGTCGGGGCGATCGTCGTACCGACCCCCAGCTGGAACCCGGGCCCGGCGAGGAACGCGACGACGTACAGGATCATGTTCGGCAGCAGCATCAGGCAGATCGCGAACAGTACGACCGACCCGATCACGCCGGCGTCCAGCAGCTCGAGCATCCCGGTGATCCGGGAGAAGTGGATCGCGAGCAGTACGCCGTACAGCAGCGAGGCCATCGCGATCACGGTGAGGACCGCGGCCATTGCGGCGGGTACGGCGTCCCGCAAACCCGATGGTGTGGCGTCGGCGAGGTCCTCTGCCGCACCGGACTCGACCGCGATGCCTGCGAGCCCGGCCACCAACGCCAGCGAGAACGCGCCCAGGAACGCGGACAGCGGTGAGACCTTGAGCGGGCCCTCCGCCGTGAGCAACGCCACGACGAGCCCACCGAGGCCGTAGACGAGCGCGAACGCTCCGGCCAGCGCGAGCAGGTCCCTGGTCCGGTCGGCCGCGCTGGACCGGGCGGCCGACTTGCCGCCGCGATACAGGCACCAGGCGAAGAACAGCGTCAGGCCGAGCGGCGCGATGCTGATCCGGCCGGTGCCGATCGTGCTGCTGCCGATGGTGACGGCGGCCTTGTGCGCGACCAGCCAGGCCGACGCGCCGGCCCGGACTGCGCCGGACGCACCGCCGAAGGTCGCGCCCAGCCAACCGATCACCGCGACCGCGGCACAGGTGAGCAGACCGGTCAGCAGACACGCTCCGGCTGAGATCACGGCCGACACGAGCAAAGGCTTGGTCTGGGCGGCGATCTCCGACGCGGGCGCGGCGCTCGTCTCACCGTCCCGGGCTCCGGGGCGGCTCAGCATGTCGGTCATCTGACTCCCATCGTCTCCCCGGGCACGGATGCCGCTCGTCCTGACACGCCGGATGTGGGAGACTTCAGCCCGCCTGCTCACGCTCAGTTGGCACGTGTTCGCCTGTTGGTAGCTGAGTGGGAGCGGCGTGGGTTCACCCGGTACTGTCGGGTGGAATCAGTCAGGAGGACGAGCTTTGGCCGGTTCCCACCGTGCATCACGCGGCGGCGGTCGCGCCGCTGCCCGGGAGGCGCGGCGTCAGCAGGCGCGCAAGCGGAACCAGACGATCGCAGCCGGGGCCGCGGTCGTGCTGCTGGTCGGCGGCGGTGGAGTCGCCGCGCTGAACGCGTTCGGCGGCGACAAGGAGCCCGGCGCGAAGGCCGGCAGCGGCCCGTCGGACGACAAGCCGACCAATTCCGACGTACTCGCCGACGACAAGGCGCTGCTGGACGCCGCGGGCGCGAAGACGCTCGGCGCGACCGGCACCTGGGCAGTCACGAAGACCGCGGACGGCGAGTCGGCTCCGGAGAGCGCGTTCGCCTGCCAGTCGCAGCGGTTCGCCGACCCGTCCGGCCTGCGGACCTGGGTCCGCACCCTGCAGAACTCGGCCACCAAGGACACCGCCGTCCAGTACGTCGACGTGTCGAACGACAAGGCCACCGCTGCGAAGACCTACAACACGGTCGTCCACTGGATCAGCCAGTGCACGACGCCGCAGACCCGGCTGTCGGCCGGCTACGTGACCACCGGCGTCGGCGAGCGCGGTGTGATCGCCGTCTTCGGGCAGGTCCCCGGCGCGAAGACGAAGTACAAGACCATCGCCGTCACGCTCGCCGGACAGGCGACCATGGTCATCGAGCACGACACGATGGCCGCCACGCCGCCGCGGCCCGACACCGTGCTGGCCACCGCGAGCGCGGCCGCGAAGAAGATCTGCGCCCAGACCGGCGGCTGCGCGACCGGCGCACCGATCGCGCAACCGGCCCTGCTGCCGAACGTCGACAACCCGGGCTTCATGGCCTCGGTCGACCTGCCGCTGCTGGATCAGATCGACAAGCCCTGGGTGAGCGCCGTCGCGACCAGCAGCGACGGCACCGGCTGCGAGAAACTCGGCCTGAAGAAGTCGAAGGCGACCAAGTACGGCACGATCACGTACGTGACGCCGGAGGCGAAGGTGCCGACCGAGTTCGGGTTCGACGACACGGTCATCAAGTTCGCCACCCCGACCGTGGCGGCGGGTTTCGTCAGCCAGGTCAAGAAGAACGTCGACGCCTGCGAGAAGAACCTCTCGAACGCGAAGGTCGACTCGACCGGCACGATCAAGACCAGCACCATCACGGGCAAGAGCTGGAAGGCGACGTACGACACCGGCGACGGGAAGAAGGTCGTCTACCGGATCGGCATCGCCGGGTCCGGGGACCGGGCGGTCTACGTACTGTTCCCGGTGCTCAAGGAGCTGGATCTCACCGACGCGGCGTTCAACGAGACGCTGGCCCGCGCGGTCGACCGCTCCGCCGCCTACAAGTAGAAACGGGACCCACCCCGTCAGGGGCAGGTCCCGCTCACGCCTGGCAGTTACTTGCTCAGGCCCTGCATGATCTCGCGCATCAGGTTGGCGGTCTCGGACGGCGTCTTGCCGACCTTCACGCCGACGGCCTCGAGGGCCTCCTGCTTCGCGGCCGCCGTACCGGACGAGCCGGAGACGATCGCGCCGGCGTGGCCCATCGTCTTGCCCTCCGGCGCGGTGAAGCCCGCGACGTACCCGACGACCGGCTTGGTCACGTTCTCCTTGATGAACGCGGCCGCCCGCTCCTCGGCATCACCACCGATCTCACCGATCATCACGATCGCGTCGGTGTCCGGGTCGTCCTGGAACGCCTGCAGCGCATCGATGTGCGTGGTCCCGATGATCGGGTCGCCGCCGATCCCGATCGCGGTCGAGAACCCGAAGTCCTGCAGCTCGTACATCATCTGGTACGTCAGCGTGCCCGACTTCGACACCAGACCGATCCGGCCCTGGCCGGCGATGCTGGCCGGGATGATGCCGGCGTTCGACTCGCCCGGGGTGATGATGCCGGGGCAGTTCGGGCCGATGATCCGGGTCTTGCCGGACGCCTGCGCGGCGGCGAAGAACGCGGCGGTGTCGTGCACCGGCACGCCCTCGGTGATCACCACGACCAGCGGCACCTCGGCCTCGACGGCCTCCAGTACGGCGTCCTTGGTGAACTTCGGCGGCACGAAGATGACCGACACGTTCGCGCCGGTCTCCTTGACCGCGTCGGCGACGGTGCCGAACACGGCGACCGACTTGCCGTCGAAGTCCTGGCTCTGACCCGCCTTGCGCGGGTTCACGCCGCCGACGATGTTGGTGCCCGAGGCAAGCATCCGGGTGGTGTGCTTGGTGCCCTCGGAGCCGGTCATGCCCTGGACGATGACCTTGCTGTCCTTGGTCAGGAAGATAGACATTGTTCGGCGATCCCTTACTTCGCAGCCAGCTCGGCGGCGCGCTTGGCGGCGCCGTCCATCGTGTCGACCCGCTCCAGACCGGCCAGGCCGGCCTCGTCGAGGATCCGGCGGCCCTCCTCGGCGTTGTTGCCGTCCAGCCGGACGACCAGCGGCTTCGTGACGTGCTCACCGCGGCTCGCCAGCAGCTCGAACGCCTGCACGATGCCGTTCGCAACCGCGTCACAGGCGGTGATGCCGCCGAAGACGTTCACGAACACGCTCTCCACCTGCGGGTCGGAGATGATGATCTCCAGACCGTTCGCCATCACCTCGGCCGAAGCGCCGCCGCCGATGTCGAGGAAGTTGGCCGGCTTCACGCCACCGAACTCCTCGCCGGCGTACGCGACGACGTCGAGGGTCGACATGACCAGACCCGCGCCGTTGCCGATGATGCCGACCGAGCCGTCCAGCTTCACGTAGTTCAGGCCCTTGGCCTTGGCCGCCGCCTCCAGCGGGTCGGCCGCCGAGACGTCCTCGAACTCGGCGTGCTCCGGGTGCCGGAAGTCCGCGTTCTCGTCGAGCGTGACCTTGCCGTCCAGCGCCTCGACGTTACCGTCCTCGAGCTTGACCAGCGGGTTCACCTCGACCAGCGAGGCGTCCTCGGCGATGAACACGTCGTACAGCTTGACGATCTCCGGTACGACGGCGTCGATCACGTCGGCCGGGTACTTCGCGGCGACCGCGATCTCGCGCGCCTTCGCCTCGTCCACACCGGTCGCCGGGTCGATCGAGATCTGCGCGATCGCGGTCGGGTCGGTGTGCGCGATCTCCTCGATCTCCATACCGCCGGCGGCGGAGGCGATGCAGAGGTAGTTGCGGTTCGCACGGTCGACCAGGAAGGAGAAGTAGTACTCCTCCGCGATCGCCGCGGCCGGGACGATGTTCAGGATCTTGACGACGTGACCCTTGATGTCCAGCCCGAGGATCTCGCGGGCCTTCTCCTCGGCCTCGTCCGGGCTGCTCGCCAGCTTCACGCCGCCGGCCTTGCCGCGCCCACCGGTCTTGACCTGGGCCTTCACGACCACCCGGCCGCCGATCTTCTCGGCCGCCGCGCGGGCTTCCTCCGGAGTCGTGACGACCGCACCCACGGTCGTCCGCACTCCGTGCTTGGCGAAGACCGTCTTCGCCTGGAATTCCATCAGATCCACGAGTGTGGTCCCTCTCTCGCCTGTACGGGGCTTCTGACAGTAGCCACCCTCGTGCCGGGAGCAACAGGCGGGGTCCCGGCTGAGACGACCGTCACAGATCGGCGGGCGTCTCATGTCAGGCTAGGTCACATGACTGATGCCGCGCTCGATTCCGGAACCAGACCAGCTGACGACTGGTGGCGTAGCGCCGTCGTCTACCAGGTGTACCCGCGCTCGTTCGCCGACGCCGACGGTGACGGGACCGGCGACGTGAACGGGATCCGCGCCCGGCTGCCGTACCTCGCCGAACTCGGCGTCGACGCGATCTGGATCAGCCCGTGGTACCCGTCCCCGCTCCTCGACGGCGGGTACGACGTCTCGGACTACCGCGACATCAACCCCGAGTTCGGGACCCTCGCGGACGCGGACGCGCTGATCGCCGAGGCGCACGCGCTGGGTCTGCGGATCCTGATCGACCTGGTGCCGAACCACTGCTCCTGGGAGCACCCGTGGTTCAAGGCCGCGCTGGTGGCGGGCAAGGGTTCTCCGGAGCGGGACCTGTTCTGGTTCCGGGACTCCAAGGACGGCGGCCCGCCGACCAACTGGCCGGCCGCGTTCGGCGGCGGCGCCTGGCAGCAGATCGAGGACGGGCAGTGGTACCTGCATCTCTTCGACATCTCCCAGCCGGACTGGAACTGGGACAACCCGAAGGTGATCGAGGAGTTCGACGCGATCTTGCGGTTCTGGTTCGACCGCGGTGTCGACGGGTTCCGGATCGACGTCGCCGACTCGATGGCCAAGGACACCTCGATGCCGGACGTGGTCCCGGACGAGAACGGTGACTACACCGGCCAGAAGTACGTCGGGCATCCGACGTACGACCAACCGGGAGTGCACGACATCCACCGCCGCTGGCGGACGGTCGCCGACGAGTACGCCGATACGCCGCAGGGTCCCCGGGTGTTCGTTGCCGAGGCCTGGCTGTCCCCCGCCGAGCGGCTGGCGAAGTACGTCCGCCCGGACGAGCTGCACTCGGCCTTCAACTTCGACGCCCTGCGCGCGGCATGGGACGCGGACGAACTGCGTGAGGTGATCGACCACACCACCGAGAACCTGTGGGCGGTCAGGGCGCCGGCCACGTGGGTGCTGAGCAACCACGACACGATCCGGCACCGCACGCGGTTCGGCCGCGACCGGAAGGATGCCCTGGAAGGCGCAGGCGTCGTACCGACCGATCTGGAGCTCGGGCTGCGTCGGGCGCGGGCGGCCGCGCTGCTGGAGCTGGCGCTTCCCGGTGGCGCGTACATCTACCAAGGTGACGAGCTCGGGCTGCCAGAGGTCGAGGACCTGCCCGAGGACGTGCTCGACGACCCCACCTGGGAGCGCTCCGGCCACACCGTCCGCGGCCGCGACGGCTGCCGGGTCCCGATCCCGTGGTCCGGCACCGAGCCGCCGTACGGCTTTGGCCCGGGCACCGCGCAGCCGTGGCTCCCACAGCCCGCCGACTGGGCGCCGCTGACCGCCGAAGCTCAAGCCGACGCCCCCGACAGCCACCTCAACCTCTACAAGGCGGCCCTCAAGATCCGCCGCGCCCACCCGGCCCTCGGCGAAGGCCGCCTCACCTGGGACCCCAACACCCCCGAAGGCATCCTCTCCTTCACCCGCGACCCCGGCTTCCGCTGCGTCGTGAACCTCAGCGACCGCCCAATCCCCCTGCCCACCCACCAGAAACTCCTACTGACCAGCAACCCCGTACCCAACGGCGAACTCCCAGTCGACACCACCGTCTGGCTCGAGGTCTGAGCATCAGAGGAGTCACCATCCGTAGCTGACCCTTTGGCGATCGCCAAAATCTGTAGATATACTGATTGTGCCGAGGCGGTAGCCGAGGAAGTGGACCCGGGAGCCAGCCGGACGACTGGTCGCCCGGGTTTCGCGCATTCGGGGACGAGAGCACGCAGACAATCATCCCGCCCGTCACGGACCGCCCGTCCGGCTACCGAGGCGCGGTACAGGTGTACCTCGACACCAAGACCGGTCAGGGTGCTCAGGATCTCGCGGCGACGACTGTTGTTCTCGTCCTTCATGTGCAGGCGGCGCTGGCCGGGCTTGCAGAGTTCGCGGAGTTTGCCGCGAGCTGTGGACACGTCGCCGGTCGAGATCACGGCGGCGGACAGCAGGTAGCCGTTGCGGATCGACTCGTCGACGAAGGCGTGGGCGGGCACGGAGAGTTACTTTAGATGTGCGGTCAGGTAGCCGCCAAACCAGCAGGACAAAGAGAAACGGCCGGAGCGTTTGGCTCCGGCCGTCTCTGGTTCAGCGGTTTCGTAGGCGGTCGCGGTCTTCGCGATCCCTTCGGTCCCGGTCTTCGCGGTCGCGGCGGTCGCGGCGGTCGCGGTCTTCCCGGTCCCGGCGGTCTCGTTCCTGCCGGTCCCGCCAGCTCACTTCACGCCACCTGCCGTGAGGCCGGCGACGATGCGGCGCTGGAACAGCAGTACGGCGATCACGAGCGGGATCGTGACCACCACACCGGCGGCCATCTGGCTGCCGAACGGTTGGTCGCGGCCCGTCGTACCGGTGAACTGCGAGACGATCACGTTCGCCGTCTGGATCGACTTCTTGTTGGTCATGCTCAGCGCGATCAGGAACTCGTTCCAGGCCGCGATGAACGTGATGATGGCGGTGGTGAACACACCGGGTGCCGCCAACGGGATGATGACCTTGCGGAACGCCTGGGCCGGCGTACAGCCGTCCACCATCGCGGCCTGCTCGAGTTCCTGCGGCATCTGCCGGAAGAACGCCGTCAGGTTCCACACCGCCAGCGGCAGTGCGAACGACAGGCTCGGCACGATCATCGCCTGGTAGGTGTTGATCCACTTGATGTCCACGAACAGCTTCAGCAGCGGCACCACCAGCGAGATGCCCGGGAACATCGACGTGGTGATGATGATCGCCAGTACGACGTTCTTGAACTTGAAGTCCAGCCGCGCCAGCGTGTACGCCGCGATCATGCCGATGATCAGCGTCAGGATCGTCACCGTCCCGGCCACGATCAGGCTGTTCAGCAGACCCCGGCCGAAGCCGTTCGCACCGGCGAACACGTCCTTGAAGTTCTGGATCGAGAACGGCGCCGGGATGATGCCGTTCGAGAACTGGTCGGACGGCCGGCGGAACGCCGAGACGACCATCCAGTAGAACGGCGCCAGGCAGTACACGACGATGATCGCGACGCCGAGCAGCGGCGCGTACCGGCGTACCGCGCTGGTCTCGGCCGTCTTGAGCGTGCCGCCACCGGCAGTGGACGGTGCAGTTGCAGTTGCCGTTGCCATCAGAATCCACCTCCACCGGATGCCACAGCACCGACCGAGGCGTTGGTCGTGTCCTGGACCGCGTTCTTCTTCTGCCACCGCTTGCCGTTACCGCCGCCCGGCTTCTTGACCCGGGCCTCACCGATCACGTCCGCGCCGAGGATCTTCACGAACAGGTAGGCGACCACGGCGACGTACACGAACAGCACCGTCGCATAAGCGGCCGCCGGCCCGAACCGGGTGTTGGAGGCCTCGTCGAACGCCAGCATCGACAGCGTCTCGACCGAGTCCTTGTGCTGGCCGACCAGGACGAACGGCAGGTCGAAGATCCGCAGCGTGTCGAGGATCCGGAACAGCACTGCCACCAGCAGTGCCGGCTTCACCAACGGCAGCGTGATCCGGGTGAAGGTCTTCCAGGCGTTGGCTCCGTCGACCTTCGCGGCCTCGTAGACCTCGGCCGGGATGGTCTGCAGCCCGGCCAGGACCAGGAGGCCGATGAACGGTGCGGTCTTCCAGGTGTCCGCGATCACCACCGAGAGCTTCGACTGCCAGCCCTCCGTCGACCACAGGACCTGGGAACCGATCAGGGTGTTGGCGATGCCGTCGGCCTGGAAGATCCACTTCCAGAGCAGCGCCGAGATCACGGTCGGGATCGCCCACGGGACCAGGATGCTGGCCCGGACGATGCCCCGGCCCTTGAAGGCCTTGTGCATGATCAGCGCCATCGCGACGCCGAGGACCGTCTCCAGGACGACACAGACCACGGTGAAGAACGTCGTGTTGTAGAACGCGTTCCAGAACCGGTGCCCGGTGTCACCCTTGAAGATTGCGGTGTAGTTGTCGAGCCCGACGAAGGTCGAGCCCTTGACGATGAACCCGTTCGCGTCGAGATGCTGGCCGCTCTGGAACAGCGACTCCCGCAGTGCCGAGATGATCGGGAACAGCACCACCACGGCGAGGACGAGCAGCGTCGGGGAGAGCAGCGTCGCGGCCAGCCGGCCGGTGCCCTCGTCGAACCGTTGCTCCCGCTTCGGTTTCTTGGCCGGTCGTTCCGTGACCGGCGCGGTTGCAGTCACCTGTGCCTCCTTTGTGTCCCGGGCAGAGCCCGGGCAGGGACTGGCCGGGGCCGGCGCGTGGTCAGACCTCCCCACACAACCGCCCCCGCACCACCGTACATTCGTGATTAGCGAAATCAGCATGGTAAGACAGTCGGCAAAAC
>NZ_JBSGTS010000035.1:0-53482 GCF_053607525.1 Kribbella sp. NPDC055110 | reverse complement strand
TCCGGCAGCCAATCGGCCATGTCCGGCGGCAACAAGAACCCCTGACCACGATCAACCGGCCGATACAACTTCGCCATACCAAACAATCGAACACCGGCCTGGTTATAGTCACCAACGCCACGCCGATTCTGCAACAGGCTCCATTTGCAAATTTGTTTCCCCGCCGTTGGGGTGCGGCCCGGATCGCGCGGGCTGGAAACTTGTGGTCATCGGAGCGATGAGTTCGGGGGGTCGCGCTGGTCTGTACAGGTGTGACTAGAGAACAACGATGGGTTTTGGGCTTGGCCTCGCTCGGGTCGGTCATGGTGGCGTTGGACACCCTGGTGGTGGCTGCGGCGCTGACCACGATCCGGGCCGACCTCGGTGCATCGGCTGAGGAGTTGGAGTGGACGGTCAATGCCTATGGGCTGAGTTTTGCGATGCTTCTGATGACGGCTGCCGCGATCGGCGACCGTCTGGGCCGGCGCCGGACGTATGCGGCGGGGCTGGCGCTCTTCACCGCCGCGTCGGTCGCGTGCGCGGTGGCCACCACGCTGCCGTTCTTGATCGCGGCCCGGGCCGTGCAGGGCGTCGGCGCGGCGATGGTGATGCCGTTGGCGATGAGTCTGCTCGGGGCGGCGTTCCCGCCGGAGAGGCGCGGTCAGGCGATCGGTGTGTTCAGCGGCGTGACCGGGATCGCCGTACTCGGTGGGCCGCTGATCGGCGGCGCGGTCACCGAAGGGCTGTCGTGGCAGTGGATCTTCTGGATCAACGTGCCGATCGGCGCGGTCGCGATCGCGTTGGTGCTGACGAGGATCCCGGAGAGCACCGGCCCGGCGCGACGGCTCGACCTGGTCGGCGCGGTGCTGATCAGTCTCGCCGTACTGGGGCTGGTCTGGGGCACGGTGCGCGGTGAGTCGGCCGGCTGGACGAGTACCGAAGTACTGGGCGGGTTCGCGATCGGGATCGTGATGCTGGTGGCGTTCGGGTGGTGGGAGAGGCGGACGGATCATGCGATGGTGCCGCCGGCGTTCTTCCGGAACCGGACGTTCAGCGCGGCGAACTCGGCCGGGTTCTTCCTCAGCGCGGCGTTGTTCAGCGCGGTCTTCTTCCTGTCGCAGTACATGCAGGCCGTGCTCGGATCGGCGCCGTTCAAGGCCGGTCTGCAACTGCTGCCGTGGACCGCGACGCTGTTCATTGTCGGCCCGATCGCCGGGCGGCTGGTCGACCGGATCGGCGAGCGCCCGCTGGTCGTGATCGGTATGGCGCTGCAGACCGCCGGCATGTTCTGGGTCAGCCGTGGCGCGGACCACTACTACGAACTCGTCGTACCGCTCGTGATCTGTGGCTGCGGGATCTCGCTCGCGATGCCCGCGGCGCAGAGCGCGGCGATGGCGGCGCTGCCCCGGGACGCCGTCGGGATCGCGTCCGGGATCTACAGCATGAACCGTCAGATCGGCGGCGCGGCCGGGGTCGCGGTCCTCGGGTCGGTGTTCACGGCGGCCGGCGGCTACACCGGCGACGGCTTCGGCCGGGCGCTCGCGGGAGGCGGCGTACTGTCGTTGCTCGGGGCCCTCTCGGGACTGGCGATCGCGGCCCGCCGTCGGACCGACAACCTCGTCGCGACGAAGGCGGTGGAAGGAGTCGGATGAACCTCGAGGAGGAGTTCGCGCAGCACCGGGCCGAGCTGGTAGCGCACTGCTACCGGATGCTCGGCTCGCTGCACGACGCCGAGGACGCCGTCCAGGACACGTACCTGCGCGCCTGGCGTGGTCACGCGGACTTCGAGCACCGGTCGTCGGTCCGGACCTGGCTGTACCGGATCGCCACGAACGTCTGCCTGAACCTCCTGCAGCACAGCAGCCGGCGGGTCGTCCCGTCGGCGCTGGGTGCCCCGGGCAACAATCCGGACGAGTTGCACGCACAGGCGTTGGAGGTGCCGTGGCTGGAGCCGTTCCCGGACCAGTTGCTCGGGGCCGATCCGGCCACGGTGGTCGGCGATCGCGCGAGCCTGCGACTGGCGATGGTCGCCGCGATGCAGCACCTTCCGCCCCGGCAACGCGCCGTACTGATCCTGCGCGAGGTACTCACCTGGCCGGCTGCGGACGTCGCATCGTTGCTCGACACAACAACCGCCGCGGTGAACAGTTCACTGCAACGCGCACGGGCCGAGCTCGCCCGGTTGCGGCCGCGGGAGGACGAGTTGAGCGAGCCGCACGAACCGTTGCGGCGGGCGTTGCTCGACCAGTTCCAGGCCGCGATGGAGAGCAAGGATCTCGTCGTACTGGAAGGGCTGTTCAGCGCGGACGCGCGGTGGGAGATGCCGCCGATCCCGACCTGGTTCAGCGGGCGTTCCGACGTACTGCGGCTGCTCGACGCGAAGCTGCGTCCGGGTCCGGGCCGACGGGTCATGGTCGAGACGTCGGCGAACGGCCAACCGGCCTTCGCGATGTACATCCGCGGCACGGACGACCTGTTCCACGCGCACTCGATCAAGGTGCTGACGTGCACGAAGGACGCGATCTCGGCCGTGCTCGCGTTCCACCAACCTGCTTTGTTCCCGGCCTTCGGGCTGCCCCTGATCCATGGGAGATCTTGATGTCCTTGGCAACCACTCTGCGGGAACTGCATGTTCCCGGCACACCGCTCGTTATACCGAACGCGTGGGACGCAGCCTCGGCCCGCATGGTCGAGGCGGCCGGCTTCGCCGCGGTCGCGACCAGCAGCAACGCGACGGCCGCGATCCTCGGGTACGACGACGGCGAGCACGCGCCCGTCGACGACGTACTGGCGGGCGCGGCGCGGATCGCGCACTCGGTGTCCGTCCCGGCCACGGTCGACTTCGAACGCGGGTACCGGCTGGCTCCCGACGAACTCGTGGAGCGCTTCCTCGCGACCGGTGCCGTCGGACTCAACCTGGAGGACTCCGACCCGGCAACCGGCGCGATGATCGACCCCAGCGAACAGGCGGACTTCCTGGCCGCGGTCCGCGCCGCGGCCGGTGACGCGCTGGTCGTCAACGCCCGGATCGACGCGTTCATCCGCCAGGCCGGTACGGCGGACGAGCAGGTACGGACCGCGGTCGATCGCGGAAAACGGTACCTTGCTGCGGGCGCCGACTGTGTGTACCCGATCGGCGTCGGCGACCTCGACCTGCTCGCAACGCTGGTCAGGGAAGTCGGCGGCCCGGTGAACGCCGGCTACGGGCAGGGCGCGAACTCGATCGCGGACTACGCAGCCCGTGGCGTCGCCCGGGTCACCTTCGGCCCGATGTTCCAGCGCCATCTGTACGCCAAGTTCGCCGAAACGCTCCTTCCCGCGATCGCCGCGGACCGAAATCCGTTCGCGCTCTAACTCCAGTTCAGCGCGGTTGTCAGGGCCCGCATGTCGGCGGCGAAAACGACTGCGGGCCGCGGCGTCAGATTGTTCAGGTGGCCGTAGATCTCCAGCGTCACCAGGCCGTGGATGCGCGCCCACAGGCGGATCGAGAGCGCCGGTGCCTCCGGCGGAAGGCCCGGGTGGGTCTGCTGGATCTCGGCGGCGAGGACCGGATCCAGGTCGGTCCACGTGACAGTGCCGGCCGGCTCGGTGGGAGCGGCGGCCTCCCATCCGAGCGCGACGATGTTCGTCAGCAGGACGCACGCCCGGTGGGCGGCCTCGCGAGCGGGGCCGTCCGCCGGCATCCGGTACCCGGGGATCGGGTCGCCGTAGATCAGCTGGAACTCGGCCGTGTTCGACACCGCCCAGTCCCGGTACGCCACGGCGATCGCCCGCAGCTGGGCGCCGGGATCGTCGGCAGGAGCCGCCGAGAACGCCGCCAGCTCGGCGTCCGCGAGCGAGTTGTGGATGTCGATCATCAGGGCCGTGATCAACGCGTCCCGAGTGTCGAAGTAGCTGTAGATCGCGCCGGCGGTCATGCCCATGTCCCGGGCGATCGCGCGCAGCGAGATCGCCCCCGGGCCGTTCTCGGTCAGCGCCCGGAGCGCGACCGACTTGATCTCGGCCGCGGTCTCCGCCCGCAACCGGGCCCTCCTGCTGGTCGTCAGCTCGCTCACAGTTGACACTCTACACCGATCATGTTCTATGCTCCGTGCAGTTCCTACACGCCGTTCAATCTTTGCTCGGCGTGTAGCCAATGCTCGCAGCTGAGGAAACGACCGTGAGAAAATCTCCCGCGCTCCAGTTGGCCGTGCTCGCGCTCGGCCAGTTCCTGGTCGCTCTCGACTACAACATCGTCTACGTCGCGCTGCCGGACGTCGGCCGCGCGCTCGCCTTCAGTCCACAGAACCTCCAGTGGGTCGTCACGGCGTACGCCGTCGGCTTCGGCGGGTTCTTGCTCTTCGGCGGCCGGGCCGCGGACCTGCTCGGCGCCCGCCGGATGTTCGCGCTCGGCCTGACCCTGTTCAGCCTCGCCTCACTGAGTGCCGGATTCGCCGGCAACGAAGGCGTTCTGATCGCTGCCCGGGCCGTCCAGGGCCTCGGCGCCGCCCTGCTCAGCCCTGCCTCGCTGGCGCTGATCAGCACGACCTTCCCCGAAGGAGCCGCGCGCAACAAGGCCCTCGCCGCCTGGGGCGCAGCAGGGAGTGCGGGGCTAGCCGCCGGCGCCCTCCTCGGCGGCGTCCTCACCGACGCCTGGGGCTGGCGCTGGGTCTTCTACGTGATGGTGCCGATCGGCCTGGCGGTGGCGATCACGACGCCCCAGGTGATTCCCGCGGTACGCCGTACTCCCCGGAAGGAAGGCTTCGACCTGCTCGGCGCCACCGTGGTCACCACCGGATCCTCCTTGCTCGTCCTCGGGCTGGTGAACGGCGCGGCGGCCGGCTGGCTGTCAGTCCGCGGCGGCGGAGCGCTGGTCGCCGGCGCCGTACTGCTCGCACTGTTCGGGTTCGTCGAGAAGCGGACGACGAGCCCGCTCGTTCCGCCACGGCTGATGACGTCACGTCACCTGGTGGTGGCGATGCTGGTGATCCTGTTGTTCCAGACGTCGCTCGGCGGCGCGTACTACCTCTTCACCACGTACCTGCAGAACGTGATCGGCTACAGTCCACTCGCCGCCGGGCTCGCGTTCCTTCCGTTGACCGTCGTCTCGGCCACCGCATCGCTGAGCGGTACGGCGCCGCTGATCGCGCGGTGGGGCATCCCCCGCACGCTGCTCATCGGCTTGGCGATCAACGGAGCCGGACTCGCCGTCCTCGCGGCGGGCATGGTCAGCGAAGGTTCGATCTGGACGGTGCTGCCAGGATTGGTCGTCTGGGGCATCGGCGGCGGAATCACCTTCCCCGCGATGTTCGCTGCCGCCGCGACCGGCGTTCAGCCCGGCGAGCAGGGCACGGCGTCCGCCATGGCTACCGCTGCACAACAGATCGGCGGGGCGCTCGGCCTCGCCGTACTGGTCGCGATCGCCGGCTCACCGACCAGCCTCCTCGACGGACTGCGGACCGCCCTCCTGATCGCGGCCGCCGTCAGCATCGCCGGCGCCATCCTCACCAAAACCCTGAAACCGACCGTTGCACCGAAAGGACCTCCCATGCCCGACCTCGTCACCGAATACTTCGAGGCTTGGAACGACACCGACGACGAGAGCCGTTCGGCCCGTCTGAAGACGCTGCTGGACGAATCGGTCGAGATGGTCGATCCCGACTGGACCGCGCACGGCCGGGACGCCGCCATCACGGCCATCGGCCAGGCCCGGGTGAAGCTCGGCACCCTGCGGCTCCAACTGGACAAGGTGATCCACGCCCATCACGACGCCACCTTGTTCAGCTGGAACCTCACCGACACCGAGTCGACCATCGCCACCGGGTACGGCGTACTGCGGGCCAGCAACGGCCGAATCGCCCAGTCACAGACTTACTTCGGCTGATCTACTGCATCAAGTCGGGGACTTCCTCGGCGTGGATTCGGCCGCGGTCCTGCTTCTCGGCAGACCGCAGAGCGGCGGGGGCTGCGGTCGGATCCGCGGGGCGGCGATGGTGCCACTCGGTGACGGACTGGTAGGCGGCGGCGACGGCGAGCAGGCGATCCTCGCCGAACGGCTTGCCGCCGAGGATCGTGCCGATCGGTACGCCGCTCGCGGTAAAGCCGATCGGCAACGCCAGCTCCGGCAGACCGAGCGCATCGAACGGGGTCGGAGACGTCTGCACCACGACGTCGCACTGCTCGAACAAGTCCTCGAGGACCCGCTCCAACAGCACCACCTTCGCGCGCTGACCGATCAGGAACTCGTTGGCTCCGAGTAGCGCGCCCTGCAACCAACCCACCACGGACACACCGAAGCCGCGCAGGTCCGACTGCAGCATCGGGAGGAACGGCTCGCTGCGTTCGGGGAGCCGGACGTTGTTGAAGGCCGCGTTCGTGAGCAGGTCCCACTCGTCCGGCATGGTCACGTCGACGACCGACAGTCCCTCGATTCCCGCGAGGACGTCGAGTGCCGTCGTACGGGCGACTGCGGTTTCCGACGTACCGCTGGTGAATCCGGGGATCACGCCGATCCGGGTCCGCCAACGTGCCCGGCCCTGTCGCACCGGTGTGGCGGCCGTAACGAGGTCAGGTACCGGCGGAAGTCCTTGTGTTCTTGGGTCTTCCGGGTCCTCGCCTGCCATCGCAGTCAGCATGATCGCGGCGTCCATCGCGTCGCGCGCCAGCGGGCCCGGGTGGTCGCGTGTGTAGCTCAGCGGCACGATGCCGTGCAGGGAGACCCGGCCCATGGTGGGCTTCAGTCCGGTCAGGTTCTGTGCGTTCGAGGGTGCGGTGATCGAGCCGCCGGTCTGCGTTCCGACCGCCGACGTTACGAGCCGCGCCGCGACCGCGGTCGCCGACCCGGACGACGAACCGCCTGGGTCCGTGCTGGGATTGTTCGGCGTCCACGCGTTCACGGTGGTGATCCGGCCGTCCGGCGTGGTCGCCCGGGTGGTTGCCAACGGCCCCATTTGGGTCTTGCCGACGACGATCCCGCCGGCTGCGGTCAACCGTCGTACGGCGGTCGCGTCGAAGGGTGGCACGAAGTCGGCGAACAGGTACGAGTTCGCGGTCGTGGTCACACCCCGCGTGTAGTAGTTGTCCTTGATCGCCAGCGGGATCCCGTGCAGCGCGCCGCCGCGGGTCCGGCCGAGCGCCCGGGCCCGAGCGAGCGCCTCGTCGGCGAGCACCAGGTTGAAGGCCTGGTAGACGGCGTCGAACGCGGTGATCCGCGCCAGATGAGCCTCCATCAACTGTTCGGGCTTCAGCTTACCCTTGCGGATCAACGTGGCGGCCTCGGCAATGGTGAGCTCGCTGACATCCACCGATCTCGCCGGTACGTCGACCAACGACGCCGTACCCGTCGACGCAGGGGACGCGTGCGCGACCGCCGGTAGTGCTATCGAGCCGACCGCCGTGGCGGCGGCCAGTGCGCTCGCGCGGTGGAGGAACGAACGCCGATCGACCTGGGTGTCCTGCGGCGCGCTCATCGTGCCTCCCGGGCCACGTCGATGGACGGGTACAGCTTCGGCGGCGCGGCCTGCTGAGCGAGGCGGGCGTCCGCGGCGAACTTGTATGAGCTCAACGGCAGTACCGTCGTACGCATGAAGCTGCGCAGGCCGGCGAGCACCGAGTCGCGGCCCGGGCTCCCGGTGTCCGGATCCGGTGCGCTCCCGGCCGGTAACTGCTCGAGATCGATTCCGATGGAAGCCAGACGCGCCCTGATCATCACGTCCAGCTCGGCGTCGGTGGGCTGACTGAGACTCACGAGTCCCCTCCCGGTCGTGGCGGCAACCTGTCAGACCGTTATGTCATCTTCAACTACTCCGCAGGTTTCCCGCGGATCACCGGCACGTTGCGGCGCCGGGTGTGTGGGATCGGCCGGATCGGGTACCGGCGCTTCGGTAGCGGAAGGCAACCATCGAGAGAACGGGGAAACACGATGGGTATGTTCGACAACCTGAAGGACAAGGCCGGCGACCTGGTCGACGAGCACGGCGACAAGGTCGGCGAGGGCGTCGAGAAGGCCGGCGAGTTCGTCGACGAGAAGACCGGCGGGAAGTTCGGCGACAAGATCGACCAGGGCACCGACCTGGCCAAGGACCAGCTGGACAACCTCGACGGCCAGAACGACGACATCCCGGACGACCAGTCCTGAGGTCACTGCACCCTTGGTGGCCGCGGACCGGTCCGCGGCCGCCAACGGGTCGATGCCTGTTCACCGTCCGCGTCCACACCCGCCGCCTGCGTGAAGTGCCGCGAACGCTTCACCCGCTGGTCGATGCTGCGGGCAACAGCTTCCTGTGAGCCCGCTGAGTACCCGCTGAGGGTTGCCTCGCATGCTGCGGGCGACTGCGCGATCGCTGGTGGTCAGAAACGCCAACAGGGGTACGACTTACGCACTTCACAACGTAGTCTCTGCATCAAGGGAGTTGGGCTGCAGGGGGGAACTGCATGATGGTGGATTTTTGCCTGCGCTCGGAGACGGGCGGCCGATGACGCGGCTGCGGCGGATTCTGGTCTGGATCTCCGGCGCGTCGGCGGGGCTGGGGGCTGCGCTGGCGGCGACGATCCCGTTCGAGGGCGCGGAACTGATCGACATCTCACGTCGCGGAGGCACGCCGGGCGCGCACCACGTCGCGGTGGATCTGGCCGACCCGGCGTCGTGGCCGGTGGTGGAGAAGGACTTCCGGCAACGGATCGAGGCCGACGACCCGGATCTGGTGGTGTTCATCCACAACGCCGGGACGCTGACGCCGCTCGGCTCGGCGGATCACGTGGACCCCGAGGAGTACACGCGCAACGTGCTGCTGAACTCGGCGGCCGGACAGGTGCTCGGGCAGTCGTTCCTCAGCGCGGTGTCCGGACGGGACTGCGAGCAGCACCTGATCATGATCTCGTCCGGCGCGGCGAGCCGTCCGCACGAAGGCGAATCCAGCTATTGCGCGGGTAAGGCAGCGATCGACCAGTGGGTGCGCACGGTCGGGCTGGAGCAGCAGCGCCGAAGTCCCGGCTGCCGGGTGATCGCCGTGTCGCCCGGCTCGATCGACACCGACATGCAGGCCGAACTGCGCGCAGCCGACCCCGACGAGGTGCCGGTGTCGGCCCGCTTCCGCGAAATGCAGGCCCGCGGCGCCCTCGCGAAACCCGAGACCGTCGCGCGGACGATCTGGTCGCTGCTCGACCGCGATCTCCCCAGCGGAACCGTGCTGCACGTCCGCGACCTGACCTAAAGGACCGTCCGCGCCAGCCGGTGGATCTGCGCACGCGTCGCCGGGTACAGCTCCGTGAACGTCTGCAGCAAGGTCGAGTACATCGACCGTGTTGCCGGATCGGGTCCGACGACGTGATCCGGTCTGGTCCAATCGGTGTCCGGCGGGACTGCCCCGATCCCGATCGCGGCCAGCAGCGCATCGCCGTACGACGCTCCGATCGTCTGCTGGGGAACGGTTTGCCGGATCCCCGCGACGTCGCTGACGATCTGGGTCCACAGCCCGCCCTGCGTGCCGCCGCCGACGGCAACGATCCGCCCTTCGGTGCCTGCGGCACTGACCTCGTCGAAGAGGTCGAGAATCTGGCGGACGCCGCAGGCGATTCCTTCGTACGCCGCACGCAACAGGTGACCGCGCCCGTGCCGGAGGGTCAGGCCGGCGATCACGCCGCGGGCCAGCGGGTCGTAGATCGGGGTTCGTTCGCCGCTGAAGTACGGCAGCAGGACGAGCCCTTCGCTTCCCGCGGGGACGGCGGCCGCTTCCGCGAGCAGGGTCTCGAACGGTGCACCGCCGGTGAGTTCCTGCAGCCAGGTTGTGACGGTGCCGGAGGTCGCCATCCCGGCCGCAAGCGTGTGCGATCCGTGTTCGACGCCGGATGTCGTCCACAGGCCGCGCACGCTCGTGGGCGCGGACAGTACCTGGACGAAGAACATCGTCGAGCCGTACATCAGCATCAGATCACCAGGACGTCGTACGCCGACACTGAACGCCTCGGCCCACGCGTCGACGGTCCCCGCGACGACCGGCGTACCTTCGGCCAGACCGGTCAGCGCTGCGGCATCCCGGCGTACGACACCAATCTGTTCGGACGGCCACACCAGGCGCGGCAGGGCGAGACCTGGCAGGACCGCTTGCACCCAGTCAGTCGCCCAGTCCTGGCGATGGATGTCGTAGAACGGGTCGCATTGGCTGGCGGTGTGGTGGTCGAGGACCCATTCACCGGTGAGGCGCGCGACGACGTACGTGTGCGCGCTGAACCAGCGATCCTGCGGCCGCCACGCATCGCCGGCCTCGCGCCGCAACCACGCCAGCTTCGGCCCGATCGCCTGGCTGGACAGGTCCTTTCCGCAGCGCTCGAGGATGGCGTCCGCACCGAGTTGCGCGGTGATCTCGGCGATCTCGCGGGTCGATCGGGTGTCGACGCCGTACAGGATCGCCGGGCGTCGCGGGCGCAGGTCGTCGTCGGTCTGGACGACGCACGGGCCGAGACCGGACACGCAGACGGCCAAGACGTCCGTGGAGTCCAGCTCGGCGAGGACCTCGACGACGTCGTTCCACCAGTCGCGTTCGGGATCCATCTCGGCCCAGCCCGGCTGCGGCAGGCTCGGGGCGTGGTCGCGGCGCGCCACCGCCACGACCTCCCCTTCGAGCGTGCACAGGACAGCTTTCGTACTGCCGGTACCGATGTCGACGCCGATGACGTGGCTCATCCGGCAATTGTCCAGGTGTGTGGGACGCCGGCGGTGAGGGACACCTCCTCGCGCTGGTCGCGGTGCCGGAGTACGACGGTGGTGTCCCGGTCGGCCGTGAGTACGGCGTTGGCCGCATCTGGGGACCAGGTGAGGTCGACACCGACACCGCCGCGGGCCCGAAGTCCCGTGATCGCGCCCTCCGGCCATGCGTCCGGGAGCGCGGGGAAGATCTCGAGCTCGCCGGTGTGGCTCTGCAGCAGCATCTCCGCGATTCCGGCGGTCGCACCGAAGTTGCCGTCGATCTGGAACGGCGGATGCGCGCAGAACAGGTTCGGGTACAGGCCGGAGCCGTCGCCGACGTAGTCCGTGCCCGAGTCTGCGGCCGGTGTGAGCAGTTCGCGGACCAGGCGGTGGGCGGCGGCGCCGTCGCGGAGCCTTGCCCACAAGGAGATTCGCCAGGCCAGCGACCAGCCGGTGCTCTTGTCGCCACGCAGCTCCAGGGTGCGGGCGGCGGCCGCGGCGAGTTCCGGCGTACCGTCCGGGGTGATCTGGTCGCCGGGGTGCAGGCCGATCAGGTGCGAGGTGTGGCGGTGCTGCGGCTCAGCCTCTGGCAGGTCGGCCAGCCATTCCTGTAGTTGCCCTTGGCTACCGATCTTCGGGTCTGGGATGCGCTTGCGGGTTGCTGTGAGGTCGTCGATCAGCGGGTCGGTGAGGTTGAGCTCGGCAGCCGCCTGCGCGCAGCGGTCGAACAGGTCGGCGATCAGCGACAGGTCCATCGTCGACGAGGTCGTGACCGAGGCGGGTTTGCCGTCTGCTGCGACGTACTCGTTCTCCGGTGAGGTGGAGGGGGCGGTGCCGAGCGTGCCGTCCGGGAGTTCGATCAGCCAGTCTCTTGCGAATTCGGCGGCGCCTCGCAGCGTCGGCCAGACGTCGCGCAGGTACTCGCGGTCGCCGGTGAACGCGTAGTGGTCCCAGAGGTGGCGGCACAGCCAGACGCCGGCCATCGGCCAGTTCGACCACTTCGGGTCGCCGTCAACTGGGGCGGTCCAGCACCAGGCGTCGGCGTTGTGGTGCGCGGTCCAGCCGTTGGCGCCGTACAGGTGTTCGGCCGTACGGCGTCCCGCTACGGCGAGATGTTTGACGTAGTCGAGGAGGGGTTGGTGGCATTCGGAGAGGGACGTGGTCTCGGCGGGCCAGTAGTTCATCTCGGTGTTGATGTTGACCGTGTAGTTACTGCTCCACGGCGGCTGCAGGTGCTCGTTCCAGATCCCTTGCAGGTTGGTCGGCAAGCCGCCGGGGCGGGAGCTGGAGATCATCAGATAGCGCCCGAAGTTGTAGATCAGCGCGGCCAGCCCAGGGTCGTCCCCCGCCTCTACGAGCCTTCGATCGGTTGTCAGGTTCGTGGCCGATGGAAGCACAAGCACGGACCGCCGGAACAGCCCTTGGTAATCGCCGACATGCTCGCCCCGCAACACATCGTGGGCAAGTGCGGTGCGGGCTGCGGTGTCGGCTGTCTGCTGGCACTCCTCGGCGGTGCGGGTTGGGGTGGTGTGTGGGTCCTCGTAGCCGGTGGCGGTGGAGAGGACTACCAGGAGTTGGGTTGCGTTGCTGACGGTCAGTTGGTTGTTCGTGGACGTGAGCGTGCCGTCGGTGTGCGCACGCAGTACGACGGCTGCGTTCATCCCGCGGTCGTCCCCGTCGGAGTACTGGATCGGCTCGGCGGCGTTCCCGTGGGGCGGCGCGACTGACGACGGACAGTTTGCTAGCAGTGCTAGCCCGTTGTCGCCGAGGGTCTGCGTGGTCGCGCGGAGCTGCGAGGCGAGACTGAGCGTCACCGTCAGCGGTTGCGAGGCGCCCAGACGTAGGACCAATGCCTGCGCCGGCGCGCTGACGAAGACCTCCTGCCAGACGTCGACGCCGCCCACCTCGTACTCGGCGCGGGCGACCGCGGTGTCCAGGTCGAGCCGGCGCCGGTAGTTCGTGACCGCACCGCCGGGCTCGAAGTCCAGCAGCAGGTCACCCAGCGGGAGATAGGCCTGCGAGTGCCCGCTGTGGAACCCGTGCGCAAGCTCCTCAGCCGCACGCACGTCACCCGCCGCCAGCGCGGCCCGCACCTCCTCAACCGCCTCCGCGCCAACCGCGCCGGTCGGCGTTGCGAGTCGGCGGGTTGTTTCGGGGCTGCCGGACCAGCAGGTTTCGTCGTTCAGGGCGATCCGGTCCTGCGTGGTGCCGCCGAACCACATCGCCCCGATCCGGCCGTTGCCGAGCGGGAACGCCGCCAGCCAGTCCGCCGCGGGAGCGTCGTACGTCAACTCGCTGGCGGCCGCAGTCATCCGATCTCTCATGCCGCGATCCTCTCCCGCCCGCGGGCCGCCGCGCGACCTCGGGTCCGGCTGGTGGTCGGGCAGGCCGGACCTGCGCCACTCACCAACCGAGGCCGACCGCACAGACGCAGGCGTGCGATGCCAGTGCGTGCGGGCCTCGAGCACAGTTGGTGAGTGCTGGAGATCCGCCCCCTCAGGCGGCTTCGGCGAACTGGGTGGCGTAGAGGTCGGCGTACAGGCCGCCCTGGGCCAGCAGTTGTTCGTGGGTCCCGCGTTGCTGGATGCGGCCCTCGTCGAGGACGAGGATGACGTCGGCGTTGCGGATCGTCGAGAGGCGGTGCGCGATGACGAGCGACGTACGGCCGACCAGTGCGTTCGCGAGCGCGGTCTGGACGGCTGCCTCGGACTCGGAGTCGAGATGCGCGGTCGCCTCGTCGAGAATCACGATCGACGGGGACTTGAGCAGCAGCCGGGCGATCGCGAGCCGCTGACGTTCACCACCCGACAACCGGTACCCGCGATCACCGACCACGGTGTCCAGACCGTCCGGCAGGCTGTCGACAAGCGTCGCGATCTGCGCCGCCTCGAGCGCCATGTGCAGTTCGTCGTCGGTCGCGTCCGGTTTGGCCAGCTGCAGGTTGGCGCGGATCGTGTCGTGGTACATGTGCGAGTCCTGCGTGACCACACCAATCGCCGCGCGCAGCGAGGCCTGGGTGACTTCGCGTACGTCGTGACCGCCGACCAGGACCGCTCCGCCAGTGGCGTCGTACATCCGGGAGACGAGCGACGAGAGCGTGGACTTGCCGGCGCCGGACGGACCGACGACGGCGACCAGTTGCCCGGGCTCGACGGTGAACGTGACGTCCTTGAGGACCTCCTCCCCGGTCTCGGCTGACAGTGTCGCGACCGACTCGAGCGAGGCGAGCGACACCTCCTTGGCGGACGGGTAGTGGAACGACACATGGTCGAACTCGATCGACGGCTCCGCGTTCGGCGGCAGCGTCTTGGCGTCCTCGCGGTCGGCGACCATCGGCGGCAGGTCGAGCACCTCGAGCACACGCTCGAAGCTGACCAGCGTGGTCATGATGTCGACCTGCATGTTCGAGAGCGCGGTCAGCGGCCCGTAGAGGCGGTTCAGGTACGCCGTCAGCGCGACGACCGTACCGATCCCGAGGGCGCCTTCGACCGCGAAGACCCCGCCGACGCCGTACACGAGAGCGACCGCTAGCGCTGCTACCAGTGTGAGCGAGACGCGGAAGACCCCGGCGTACATCGACGTGGTGACGCCGATGTCGCGGACCCGCGCGGCCTTGTCGGCGAACTCGCGTGAGGCGTCCTGGGTGCGGCCGAACACCTTGGCGAGCATCGCACCGGCGACGTTGAAGCGCTCGGTCATGGTCTGCGCCATCGTGGCGTTCAGCTTGTACGTCTCAGCCGTTGCTGTGCGCAACTTTCCGGCGAGGAGCCGGGCAGGGATGACGAAGAGCGGGAGTACGACGAGTGCGAGCAGCGTGATCTGCCACGACATCACGAACATCGCGGCGAGTACGAGCGTGACGCTGAGCAGGTTGCTGACCACGTTGGAGAGCGTGGAGGTGAATGCCTGCTGGGCGCCGAGTACGTCGCCGTTGAGGCGCTGGATGAGCGCGCCGGTCTGCGTACGGCTGAAGAACGCGACGGGGAGCTGCTGCACGTGGTCGAACACGGCGGTGCGGAGGTCGTAGACGAGACCTTCGCCGATCCGCGCGGAGAACCAGCGCTCGGCGAGGGTGATTGCACTGTTGGCGATCGCTAGCACTGCTACGACGAGAGCGAGCCAGACGACCACTTGGGCATGGCCTGGCACGATGCCGCGGTCGATGATCGCCTTGAACAGCAGCGGGGTGACCGCGCCGGTGCCGGCGTCGAGCGCGACGAGGACAAGGAAGACGGCCAGATAGCCGCGGTACGGACGGGCGAACCCGAGGATCCGGCGGAGCGTGCCCGCCGTCAATTTGTGGTGCCGGACGGAGGAGTCCTTCAACAGCGACCGCATTGCGCGCCCGCCGCCCCCTCCCCCACCCGGAAGTCCGGAAATCTGCGACATGCAGTTCCTTCCAGTTCAGGGATCAAAACATAGTGAGGTTACCTCACTATGAGCTAACCTCACAAGATGGTGTTTTGTTCCCCGCTGGCGCGACGGGTCCCATTAGGCTCTGGGCATGCGTGATCCCGATGACTCTGCGGAGCAGATTGCGAGCCTGCTGGACGGGATCGTTCGTCGGCAGCGGCGGGCGTCGCGGGAAGGGTTCGGCGAGAGCGTCACGCATGGGCAGTTCCGGGTACTGCGGACGCTCGATCGCGCGGACCGGCTGCTACGGCTGAGCGAACTGGCGGCGCTACTGGGCATCGTGCCGCGATCGGCGACGTCGGTCGTGGACGATCTGGAGGCGGCCGGGCTGGTCGCGCGACAGCCGGACCCGCACGACCGCCGCGCCACCCTCGTCTATCTCACCCCCGACGGCCTGAAGGTCCTGGCCACCCTCCGCGAGAAACGCCGCGACGTGATGGCCGGCCAGCTCGCCCGCCTCACGGCGGACGAGCAGCAAACCCTCGCTCACCTCCTGCAGCGCCTGGCAGAGGAGTGAGCTCGCGCCGCTGTCGGGTTATGTCACGGCTGGCGTGCTGCAACCCGCCAGCCGTGACATAAGCCGCCAGTCGGGCGGCGCGAACCGCCAGCCGGGCGGCGCGGAGCTCCAGTCAGGCGGTGGGGACCGTCGGCCGGGCGGTGGGGACCGTCGGCCGGGCGGTGGGGACCACCAGGCGGGCGGTGGGGACCGCCACGCAGGCAGAAGGTGCCTTTTTGGCTGGAGAACGGCGTTTCGGGTGGGTTCTGCCTGCGTGGCGGTCCGCGATCAGGCCTTCTTCAGGTGGGCGATGATTCCTTCCAAGTCCTCGATCATGCGGTTGGGGCGGACCATGTGGCCGCCTGGGTCTTCGTAGGCGGTGAAGGGGATGTTGGCCTTGTCCAGGGCGGCGCGGAACTCGCGTTGGCCGGCCAGGACCTGGGTCTCGTTGGCGTAGTCGAACGGGTCGGGGCTTGGGCTGGTGCCGGCGACCAGGAAGATGCGCTTACCGCGGTAGCGCTCGAGGTTCTCCATCGGGTTGTCGGCGGTGACGCGCGCCTCGTCCCACGCCGGAGCGCCGTAGATCGTGCCGCCGGCCAGGTCGACGGCCGCGGAGGACACGTTCGCCCAGTGCACGACCAGACCGTTGTCGCGGCGGACGCTCGCCGGGCCGGAGTGCGCGCTGACGGACGCGAAGTGACCGTAGTACTTCGCCGTGTACTTGAGCGCGCCGAAGCCGCCCATCGAGAAGCCCGCGACGGCGCGGCCGGCGAACTCGGCGTACGTGCGGAAGTTGGCGTCGATCCACGGCACGAGCTGGTTGAGGTGGAAGCTCTCCCAGTTGCGCGGGCCGCTGTTGGAGCTGACCGGGTTGGAGTACCAGCCGGCCTTGCCGCCGTCCGGCATCACCACGATCATCGGCTTGCCCGCGGTCCAGTCGCGGATGCCGAGGCGATCGAACTCGATGAAGTCCTGGTTGCCGCCGTGCAGCAGGTACAGCACCGGGTAAGTGCGCCCGCTGGTGTGATAGTCACTCGGCAGCAGGACGTTGACGGCCGGCGCCCAGCTGATCGCGTCGGTCTGGAAGCGGTAGTACCACATCCGCGGATCGTCTTCGTTCCGCTCGGTGATGTGCAGGCCGAATCCGTCGTCAGCCGCGCTTGCGGCGAGGGAGGTGGCCAGAATGGTGCCGGCGCCGAGGCCGGCGGCGACGGTCAGCCCGCCGGCGGCCTTCAGCATCGTGCGCCGGGTGGGGCGAGGTGCGCTCACCATGATCTCCTGAAGAGTGAGGGACAGAATCACCGTCGGTGACGGTATCGATCTAAGTTAGTAGCATAACTTTGGGGTCAGTTCCCAGGGAGGACGGTTGTGACAGCGAATCCGCCCCGCCGGAAGACCGGCGGTCGCCAGGCGCAGATCACCATCGCGGACATCGAGCGGGAGGGCCTGCGGCTCGGCCTGACCAACCTGACCGTGAACGGGGTCGCGACGGCGCTCGGCGTCACCCCGACCGCGCTGTACCGGCACGTCGACGGCAAGCTCGGGCTCGAGGCGCTGGTCGGTGAGGCGGTACTGCGAGACTTGCACATCGTCGACGACCCGGGCGACGACGTCGAGGCGCACCTGTTGTCGTTCGCGCGGCAGTTGCACACGTTCGTACTCGAGCACCCCGGACTCGCGGCGTACCTGCAAGGACTGTTCCCGCGCGGCGAGGCCGGCGTGCGGCTGCAACGGGAGGCGGTCGAGGCGCTCGGCCGGCGCGGCTACAGCCCGGCCGGCGCGGTGCTGATGTCCGGCACCGTCGCGTCGCTGGCGATCAACCTGACCGCGGCCGAGGAGCGGCATCGCCCGTACTACGAAGGTTCGCACCAGCGCGAACTCGAGAAGGTCTATGCACTCCTCGCCGCGGACGAGGTACTCCGCGCAGCGCATCAGGAGCTCCCGCTGATCACCTCGGAGCCGTACTTCCGGATGGTGATGACCGGCTGCATCCGCGGCCTGGTCGCCGCGGCACCGCCCAGCCGTCCGGTGATAGAGGTCCTCACCGACCTCGGTCTGGAGTAGCTGCACCGAGATGGGCCAGTACGGCGAGGACGCGGCGGTGGCCGTCTTCGCTCTCGGGGAGCGACAGCTTCGTGAACAGGTGCCGTACGTGGGCCTCGACGGTGCGTTCGCTGAGGTAGAGGCGCCTCGCGATGCCGCTGTTGGTCAGGCCCTCTGCCATCAGTTGCAGTACGCCGCGTTCGCGCTCGGTCAACGTCTCCAGCGGATCGCGCCGCGCCATCAGGCCGGCGACCACCTGCGGGTCGAGCGCCGATCCACCGCGGGCGACCCGCTCGGCCGCGGCGAGGAACTCGTCGACATCGAGCACCCGGTCCTTCAGCAGGTACCCGAACCCGCCGAGCGACACCAGGTCGACCACGTGCTGGGTCTCGACATGCTGCGACAGGAGGAGTACGCCGAGCTCCGGGTACGCATGCTTCAAGGCCTGCGCGGCCCGGGCGCCTTCGTCGGTGTGGGTCGGGGGCATCCGGATGTCCGCGACGACGAGGTCCGGTCGGTACGTCGTGATCGCGTCGAGCAGGCCGTCCGCGTCGCCGAGGGTCGCGACGACCTCGTGGCCGCCGTCGACGAAGAGCATCCGCAGCCCTTCGCGCAGCAGGACCTGGTCCTCGGCGATCACGATCCGCATGGCAGCTCCGCGACGAGCGTCGTACCGGCGCCCGGCCGGCTGTGGACGTGGAACGTGCCGCCGAGAGCGGCGACGCGGTCGGCGAGTCCGGTGAGTCCGGTACCGGTGCGCGGTGCCGCACCGCCGATCCCGTCGTCGACGACGCGGACGACGAGGTGCTCACGGTGCTGGTCCGCGATCAGGTCGACGCGGGAGGCGGCGGCGTGCTTGACCGCGTTGGTGAGACCTTCACAGCAGATGAAGTACGCCGCCGCCTCCACGCCGGTGTCGAACCTTCTGTCGGGCATCCGCACCGAAACCGGCAAGGGAGCCCGCCGCGCCAACTCCGCACAAGCAGGGGCCAGCCCGGAGTCCAACTGTGAGGGCGGCAACCCGCGAGCCAACTCCCGCAGTTCCCCGATGGCCACCGCCGCCTCGGCCACCGCCCCGTCCAAGGTCGCCCGAATCTCCCCGGTCGGCGAAGCACCCAGCTGGTGCTGGGCATGGCGGAGGGCCAGGCCGATGGACACCAGTCGTTGCTGGGCTCCGTCGTGGAGGTCTCGTTCGATGCGGCGGCGTTCGGCATGGGCAGCGGCGACGATGCGGGCCCGGGATGCTTTCACCTCGACCAGTTGGACGTTCAGTTCGGCGCGCAGGCGGGCGATCTCGACCGCCAGCCCGCCGGCCTCGACCACCCGTCGTACCAGGTCCGGCCCCAGCGCGCTCGTCCCGTCGTACAGCACCACCCCGATCGGCTGGTCGCCGCGCTCGATCGCGATCCGGTGCCGCCCGTCCGCGTCCTCCCGCGGCGTACCGGACAGGTCGACGTACCGGCGGCTCTCGGGCAGGAAAACGAGCAGTTCGAGGCCCGGGTCGCCGAGGATCTGGCCCAATACGGCGCGCACCTCCTCCGGCGGCCGCCGCCCGGCGCGGACGTCGTCGAGGAACGCCGCCATCCGGTGCAGAGCGTCGTACCGCGATCGGTTGAAGCGCCGGTCCACGACATCCTGGATCCGCGCCCGCAACGGCCGGAACAGCACCGCGCAGACGAGGGTCGCGACCGCCGCGGTCCACGCCGACCCGCCCCCGAGAAAGGCGCCCAGGGCAACGGTTACGACGGCGTACGACGCCACGAGCAGGACCGTCAGGCTCGCGTACGCGACGGTCCTGCTGATGAAGAAGTCGATGTCGTACAGGCGGTACCGCAGGATCGCCGCACCCGCCGCCAACGGCAATCCGGTCAGCGCGACCGCGGCGATCACGCCCGCGGCCGGGGTCACGTACCAGAGTGCGAAGCTCGTCGGCAGCGCGACCGCCGCGACGATCGCGGCGAGCACGAACCACTTCAGTTGCTGACGTTCCAGCCCGGTCGACCGCTTGAACCGGACGGCGAGCGAGACGACCGAGCCGACGAGCGCACCGAGGAACAGCGGCATCCCGAGACCGAGCAAGAACCCGGTCGGCAGCCCCGCGACCGCCCATGGATTGTGCCCGGACACGAAGTCCCGGCCGCGATCCGGGCTCAACGACCACGCCGCCGTACTGATCACCAGCCCGACCGCGCCGATCCACGGCAGCACCCGCCACCGACGGCCGAGCAGCCGTCCGGTCGGGAACAGCAGGAACGTCAGCGTCCACCCGTACCCGCTCGACAGCCAACTGGCGGCCGAGATCCCCTCGCCGACGGGGCCGCCCGGCCACCCCTCCGCGGCCGCGCGAAGACCCCAGCCCTGGGCGAGGTCGGAGGCGAGGGTGTTCAGCAGCCCGAACCCGCAGAACAACCACCCGATCGCGTTCTCCGGCCGCCGCCGCGCGATCACCGCGCCGGCACCGATGGTGGCCAGGTTGAACAGGCCGTACAGCACCGTGTCGTAGACCGGCTCGAGCCGCCACGACAGGACGATCGCGGCGACCTCCGCGATCACACCGACCCCGAACATCCCGGCCGCCAGCGGCCGACGCCCTCCCACGGCACCCATGGTGGCAGCGCGGGCCGCTCCCGCCAACAGTGCTAACACGTACGCCGGACGTCGTACTACTGCCGATGCGCGCGACAACGAGCCGTACCTAGCGTCGAAGCACAGTCTTCGAAAGGTGGGGAACCATGAACCGCAACCTGAGCGTCGCCGGCCTGATCGGCGCCGCCGTGACCACGCTGACCGGCATCGCCGTCGAGGCCGTCGTGAAACCGGCGTCCGACGTCTCGGACAAGCTGTGGAGCTACCCGTGGACCAGCGACGCATTCGTCCCGGTCTCGATCGGGTACGCCGTCCTGCATCTCCTCGTACTCCGCGGGATGGTCGCGGTGTACCGGGCGATGACCACCCGAGCCGGCCGCGTCGGCGCCGCGATCGCGGCCGGCGGCACACTGGTCCTGCTGCTCGCCGAACTGGCGTCCATCCCGATCGCCGACCAGCGCCTCGCCGACACCGGTCCGAAGGTCGTCGGCGCCTTCTTCGGCCTAGGTGTCGCACTCACCGCGATCGGCCTGGTCGTTGCGGGCATCGCCGTACTGCGGTTGTGGACCGGCTGGCAGCGGTACGCCGCCGTGGTCGCCGGCATCTGGTCCGTGGCGATGATCGGTCTCAGCATGACCAGCGCCCTGCCGCTCGGCGTCGCGATCTACGGCATCACGCTGTGCGTCCTGTTCGCAGCCGTTCTCACCCGCGACACACAAAGCTCTCCGGACACGCGGATCCGCGCACGGATCGAGCGCTGAGGATTGCTGCTGTCAGTTGCCGGCTGCCAGGGCTCGGGCGCTCGCCAGGTCGAACAGGATCGTGTTGACCGGGGTCGGGACCGCTGATTCGGCGCCGAGGCGGACAACGGCGCCCGTCCAGGCGTCGAGCTCCGACGGGCGGCCGGCAATCAGGTCGCGCTGCAGCGACGTGGTCCCGTCGCCCGGTAACTGATCGATCCAGGCGAGCGTGCGCGGTACGACGTCCTCAGCAAGCCGAATGCCTCGCGCCAGTGCGATGTCGCGGATCTCCGTGGTGGCCTCGGTGAGCAGGCGGCGAGTGGCGGGGTGGGTGCGGAGCACGCCGTACCCGGCGCCGGTCGCCGTACCGAGGCCGCCGCCCGGGACGACCGAGAGGAACTTGGTCCACAGCGCCGCCCAGATGTCCTCCGGACCGGTCGCCTGGAGTCCAGCCGCGACGAACGCGTCGCGCAGCAGACCGGTTCGCGTCGTGGCCTCGTTGTCCCACTCGCCGAAGTTGAGCTTGCCGTTGCCGAGATGGCGGATCACGCCGGGACTCTCGACGTACGCGATCACCTCGGCGGCGCCGGGCAGTACGGCGTCCCGCCCGTACACCTCGGCGACTTGATCGGGTGCCTCGACCCCGTTCTGCACCGTGACGATCGCGGTGTCCGGACCCACCAGCGGCCGGATCGTGTCGATTGCCTCGGGCAACTGCCACGTCTTCACGCAGATCAGCACGTAGTCCACCGAACCGATCTCGGCCGGGGCGCCGGTTGCCTGCACCGGCAGCTGCACGTCGCCTGCCGGGCTCCGCACCACGAGCCCGTCGGCGTTCAGCGCCTCCAGATGCTTGCCCCGCGCCACGAACGCAACGTCCTGCCCGGCGGCGGCCAGTCGTGCGCCGAAGTACCCGCCCACACCGCCTGCGCCGACGATCCCGATCCTCACAACGCACTCCCTCGGTTACCGGTTCAACTGGTAACGGCGATGATAGACTAACGGTCATGGACACGCGCTTCACGTGGGTCGGCGGGCGGCCGTCGGTCGACTTCACCGCGACCCTCGGCAAGCGCGAGCAGGCGCCGTTCGAGCGGATTCCGGAGCCTGCCGATCTCGGGCGATGGTTCCGCGAAGTCGGTCTCAGCCAGGACGAGCCTGCAGTCGCGAGACGCGCGTACCACCAGGCCGTCGAGCTGCGGGAGGCGCTGTACCGGCTCTTCACCGGGACGACGGATGCCGCCGACCTCGAGGTCGTCAATCGTTGGAGCACCCGTCCACTGGCCGGGCCTCGGCTGACCTCGGAGCTGCGCGCGGAGCGTGCGGCCGCCGATGTGGCTGGTCTGCTCAGCAGCCTGGCGAGGGACGCGGTCGATCTGCTCACCGGTCCGCTCGGCGATCGGATCCGGACGTGTGCTGCGGACGACTGTTCGTTGCTGTACGTCGACGCGAGTCGTGGCGGGCGGCGGCGCTGGTGCTCAATGAACACGTGCGGGGCGCGCGCCAAGATGGCGACGTACCGGGCCGTGGATTGAGAGGTTCGCGCAATCGGCCGGGGTGACCGCATCGGGGCTGGTTGATTGTGGGCATGCGTACACCGACTACAACACCGGCACAGGCGACCGGGATGATCCGGCGGGACCAAGACCTGTTGCTGAGCCGGATCGAAGGATTGAGCGAGGACGAACTGCGGGTGCCGTACGACGTGACCGCCGGGCCGCTCGGGGACTTCTGCGACTCGTTGCACGACCTGGTCGCGCACGTGCTGATGTGGGACGAGATCACGCTCGCCGTACTGCAGGACGCGCGGGCGGGACGCCTGCACTGGAGTCTCGATCCGCGGTGGGAGACCCCCGAGATCGGGCGCGCGCTCAACCTCGGCGGCGTCGAGGCGGGCCGGCGGATCCCGTCCGAACTCGTGCTGCACCGATTCCACAACGTCGGCGACGCGCTCGTCGACGAGATCTCGCGGTACGACGAGGAGACCTGGGCGGACCCGTCGACGGGCGCCGGGTTCGACGGCGGGATCGGAGCGCTGGCGGAGTACGTCTCGACGACTCCCGACGGGATCCTGTTCGCGCACGCGGCGCGGCACCTGCGGCCGGTGAGCGTATGACGCCCGAGGTTGTCGACAACCCGGCGTACGGGCCTGAGACCGATGCGCTGCTGAAGGTGCTCGCCGATCAGCCCAGCTACCCCGAACTCGATCCGTATCAGGCGTTGCTACTGGACCGGGAGGATCTGCCGGATCCGGTGCTGGCGGGTGAGCGTGATCCGCGGCCGGAGATCGAGGACATCGTGATCGCGCTGCCCGGGCGGTCTCTCGACGCGCGGATCTACCGCATGTCGCCGGCCCCTCGACCGGTTCTGCTCTGGCTGCATGGTGGTTCCTTCATCGGCGGGCATCTGCGGGACATCGAGTACGCGACCTCGGGGATCGCTGTCGACGGCGACATTACTGTTGTCTCCCTCAACTACCGGCTCGCACCGGAGAACCCTTATCCAGCAGGGCTTCTCGACGTTCGCGACACGTTGAAGTGGATTCGCGAGAATCTCGACGGCGACGGCCTGATCGCGGTGGGTGGACAGAGTGCGGGCGCGGCGCTGGCAGCCGGGGCGTGTCTGCTGCTTCGGGACGAAGATGGTCCGCTCCCCGACCGGCAGATCCTGTGTTACCCGACGTTGGATCTGCACCCGGACGTCGAGTGGCACGAGTGGTACTTCCCCGCGGACGACGTACCGGCGGCCGCCGTACCGCTGCGGGCCGAGTCGCTCGCGGGGCTTCCGCCGACGCTGATGCTGGCGGCCGGGCGGGACTCGTTGCGCGCCGACGCATTGGCGTATGCGGGTCGCCTCGAGGAGGACGGCGTACCGACGCGGCTGGTCGAGTACGCGGACACGATGCACGCGTTCCTGAACTTTCCGGGCGCACTGTCCGCCGGACGCCACGCCGTCGAACTCATCGCAGCAGATCTTCGTACAGCGTTTTCCTAATGGTCGGCGCGGTAGGTGAAGAAGCGGGCCGGGTTGCCGGCGGCGCGGGGGTTCGACGCCAGCCAGTCGGCGAACGAGTCGGGGTGGCGGCGTTCGAGTTCGTCGAGGTAGGCACGGCGTACGTCGACCATCGCCTGTCTGCGGTCGGGTCCCATCGCGCGCTGGAGCTGATTGAAGCTTCGTCGCCAGGCGAGGCACAGCTCCTCGTCGCTCAGCTCGCCGACGCTCCGCACCACGGCGATCAGGTACTTCGGCAGAGTCCAGTCCGCGGTCGGGTCGCACTCGGCCAGGACGGCGTTCAGCTGACGATTCGATGCCTTGGGCAACCTGATCGGCCGGCGCGGCAGGGTCCGCGCCGGCCGGTCGGCCCGGCCTGAGCGCATCCAGCCGACGACCCGCGGCGACACACCGACGATCAGCAGGAGCAGCGTGAAGGTGCTTGCGCCGATCGCGGCGGCGTACCCGCAGATCGCGACGACGCACAGGCCGCCGGCCACCGCGCCGCGGGGAACCGTGGAGAGCAGGTCCGAGGTCGGTAGGTCGCGGCCGAGCCCGGCGCTGAGGCAGATGGCTCCGACGGTGAAGGCGCCGACCACGAAGACCGCCAGGTTCGTCGCCGGTGAGACGAAGACCAGCCCCGTGACCACGCCGAGCGTGGCCAGCAGTCCCACTGCTGCCCGCCAGATCCGCAGATACCGCAGCTCCACGTCCATCATGCTCCCCCGGTTCCCCGTCGACCGGTCTCCAGCGGAGTCAAACGGCTCCTACTCCAGTGTGACTCGTTTCAGCGCCGCAATGAAGACCGCCGCGGCCGGCGGGTCGGGAGGTTCGCCGAGGCGTTCGCTTCTACGACAGCCCCGGCGTACGGCCTACGAAACTCGGCCTCCGCAACTTCCGGTTCGAGGTTGTGAAGTAGAGGGGTGCAACCGGTTGCACGGGACCTTATGGTGTGCACATGGCATCACGTGCCGGCCGGGCGCCGGGGGTCACCATCGGCGACGTCGCGGTCGCCGCCCGGGTTTCGCGGTCGACGGTGTCGCGCGCCTTCACTCGGCCGCAGTTGCTCAGCCAGGAGACCGTCGAGCATGTCCGCGCGGTCGCGGCCCGGCTCGGGTACGTCGGAAACCAGGCTGCGCGGGCGCTGTCGACGGGACGGTTCGGGAACATCGCGGTCGTCGTACCGGATATCGCGAACCCGTTCTTCCCGCCGCTGGTGCGGAGCCTGCAACTCGCCGCGGAGACCGCCGATCTCGCGGTGTTCCTCGGCGATTCCGACGAGTCCGCGGAGCGGGAGGCCAAGCTGATCGCCCGGCTGGCGCCGCAGGTCGAGGGATTCGTGCTCGCCTCGCCGCGGCTGTCCGAGGAGTTGATCCGGGAGTTGGCGGCGACGCGTCCCGTCGTACTGGTCAACCGTGATCTGGACGGGATTCCGCGGGTGCTGATCGACTCGTCGGGCGGGATGACCGAGGCCGTGCTGCTGTTGAAGAAGCTCGGTCACCAGCGGCTCGTGTACCTGGCCGGGCCGCGCGACTCGTGGTCGGACCAGCGGCGGCGGGAGGCGCTGACGCAGACGTCCGCGAAAGCGGGGCTGACGGTGGAGATCGTCGAGGTCGGGCGGCCGACGTACGCGGCCGGGCGGGACTCGGTGTCGGCGGTCGTCCGATCGGGGGCGACCGCGGCGATCGCGTTCGACGACGTCGTGTCGCAGGGCGTGCTGGCCGGGCTCGAGGTGCGCGGCATCTCGGTGCCAACCGACTTCAGTCTGGTCGGCTGCGACGACACCCTCGCCGCCCTGACTACGCCGGCGCTGACCAGCGTTTCGGCCGGTGCCGCAACGGCCGGTACGGCGGCCGCGAAGCTGCTCGTCAACCTGCTGGAGGCCGCCGAGCCGAGCGCCGAGTGCGTCACGGTCGCGACCCACCTGGTGACGCGCGCGACGACCGCGGCGGTACCGAAGTCGACGCCCTGATGCGTTGACCTGCAACCGGTTGCATGCTGGAATCACGAGCATGACGCGTATCGCCATCGCCGGCGCCGCCCATCCGCACGTGGCCTATGCGACCGCGGAGGTCGATCAGGTCGCCGAGTACGAGTTGGTCGCGGTGGCGGATCCGTCCCGCGAGACCGCCGAGCGGTGGGCCGCGCCGTACGACGCCAAAGTGTTCACCGATCATCAGCAGATGCTGCGCGAGGTCGAGCCTGACGTCGTCATGGTCGCCGGGATCTACGGCGACCGCGGTCAGGTCGTGGTCGACGCACTGAACGCCGGCTGCCACGTGATCACCGACAAGCCTCTGTGCACGACGATCGAGGACCTCGACGCGATCACCGAGGCCGCGGACCGCACCGGCCGTCACGTGACGCTCCTGCTTGAGAAGCGGTACTACCCCGTCACGCTCGCCGCCCTGGGTATCGCGGACCAACTCGGCACGATCCACGGTGTGACGTCGTCCGGCCCGCACAAACTCAACCGCCCGACGCGGCCAGCGTGGTTCTTCGAGCGTGCACGGTACGGCGGACTTCTCAACGACCTCGCCGTCCACGACATCGACGCCGCGCTGCTCTTCACCGGACTGACCAGCGGGACCGTGAGCGGTTCGATCGTCGACAGCTCGTACGGCGTCGCGACGCTGAGCGGACCCGGTGCGGTCATCACCGCGGGTGTGGACTGGATGAACCCGGCCGGCTCACCCGTGCATGGCGACTACCGGATGAAGCTCGTCGGAACTGACGGCACCGCCGAGCTGCTCTGGGCGCGCAACCGTCTTGTTCTCACCACGACCGACCTGGCGCCACACGACGTACCGCTGCCTGCTGGTCATCGCCCGGCCGAGCTCGTTCTGCAGGCGCTTGCCGCAGGCAACGAACCGGACATCACCACCGAACGCGGCCTGCTCGCCACGCGGCTCGCACTCCTCGCACAACGGTCCGCCGAGAACGGCGGCGTACCCATCTCCTGGACGACCGACTGAAGAGAGGTCCTATGCGTTTCGCCCTCATCGGTGCCGGCGCGATCGGCGCCGTGCACGCACGCCTCATCGAAGCCCTCAGTTCCCTTGGAGAAGACGCCGTCCTGGCCGCCGCCGTCGACCAGAACCTCGACCGCGCGGGCAAACTCGTCTCGCAGTACGGCGGACGAGCCTTTGCAACACCAGCCGAGGCGTACGCCGCGGAGGAGCTCGACGCGGTCGGGATCTGCCTGCCGAGCGCGCTGCACGCCGACGTCGCCATCGAGGCGCTGCGGGCCGGCAAGCACGTGATCGTCGAGAAGCCGGTCGACATCACGCTGGCCGCCGCCGACCGGTTGATCGAGGCGCAGCGCTCGACCGGGTTGACCGTATCGGTGATCAGCCAGCGCCGCTTCCAGCCGCCGGTCGCGCAGATCCGGGCCGCGATCGACAGCGGCGCCCTCGGCCGCGTGACGTCCGGGATCGCCGAGTCGGCGTTCTTCCGGCCGCAGTCGTACTACGACGGCGACGACTGGCGCGGCACGCTCGCGATCGACGGCGGCGGCGCCCTGATGAACCAGGGCATCCACGCGCTCGATCTGCTCGTCTGGATGCTCGGTCGCCCGGTCCAGGTGAGCGCGCAGACCGGCCGGCTCGCCCACTCGGGGATCGAGGTCGAGGATCTCGCCGGTGCGTCGATCGTCTTCGAGAGCGGGGCGATCGGGCTGATGCTCGCCAGTACGGCGGCGTACCCGGGGCGGCCGGTGCGGCTGACGATCCACGGCGATCAAGGTACGGCGATCCTCGACGACGATGAGCTCGCGTACTTCGCGGCGGCCGACGCCTCGGAACCTGAGGCGCTCGTGTTGGCCGGGCCGGACGGGTGGGGGCAGGTCGAGCTCGCGCATCTCGCGCAGTACCGCGACTTCATCGCCGCTGTCCGCGAAGGTCGCCCGCCCGCGGTGACGCTGGAGGCGGGGCGGCGGTCGTTGGCGACCGTGCTCGCCGTCTACGAGTCCGCCCGTTCAGGGCAACCGGTCTCATTGAAGGAGGACTGACCCATGCTGCGCGTCGCCCTGGTCGGCACTGAGAACAGCCACGCGGACGAGATCGTTCGGCACCTGAACGTCGATCCCGTCAGTGGGACCGCCCGCATCGTCGCACTGGTCGGAGCGGATGACGAACGCAACCGGAAACTCGCCGCGACCGGTGGCATCACCGAGCTCGTGCCGACCTCGGCAGAGTTGCTCGGCAGCGTGGACGCGCTGATCGCCACCAACCGAGACGGCGCGTTGCACCGCGAGCACGCCGTACCGTTCCTGGAGGCAGGCGTGCCGGTGTGGGTGGACAAGCCGTTGGCGGCGAGTACGGCGGATGCTCGGGCGATCCTGGATGCGTCGCGGCGCGGTGATGCGCCGGTGACGTCGTACTCGGCTGTGCGCTGGGTCGCGGATGCGGACGCACTGGCTGCGGCCTCGGTCGGAGAGCTCCAGGCGGTCACGGTGACGGGGCCGGCTGATCCGGACAGTGAGTACAGCGGGATCTTCTTCTACGGGATCCATGCGGCTGATCTGGCGCAGCGGTTGGCTCCTGGCGAGCCTGGTCCGGTGACGGTCGCGCGCGTTGGGTCCACTGTTGTTGTGCGCTACCTGTGCGGTGGGGTGCTGGTGACGTTGCAGTTGGTGAAGCCTGCGGAGGACGGGCGGGTGCCGTTCCATGCGGAGCTCGTCGGGCGGACGGGGCTGGTGAGTCGCGACGTACGGCTCGACTCGGAGTACGTCGTACCTGGGTTGAAGGTCTTTCTCGGGATGCTCGAGACCGGTGAGCGGCCGCTCGACGACGCGACGATGCTGGCGCCGATCACCGTGCTGGAGCAGACTCACACAATCCTGCGCCAGACCGTTCAGGAGGTATGAACAAGTACGAACGACGCGTGGCCGGAGCCGACTGGGACGCTGTGGCTTTGGCGGTCGATGATCTTGGGTGTGCGCTCCTGCCGCAGCTGCTGACGCCGGCCGAGGCTGCACGGATCGCTGGGATGTACGACGACGTACTGCGGTTCCGGGCGACGATCGACATGGCGCGGCATCGGTTCGGCGAGGGGCAGTACCGGTACTTCGATCGGCCGTTTCCGGAGGCTGTGGAGGCGTTGCGGCAGGCGCTTTATCCACGGCTGCTGCCGATCGCGCGGGAGTGGTACTCGCGGCTTGGGCGGGAGGCGGAGTGGCCGGACACGCTCGACGAATGGCTGGACGTGTGTCATCGGGCGGGGCAGGGGCGGCCGACGCCGATCCTGCTGCGGTACGGCGCGGGCGACTGGAATGCGTTGCACCGTGATCTTTATGGCGACAAGGTGTTTCCGCTTCAGGTCGTGATCAATCTGAACGAACCTGGCGTGGATCACACCGGGGGTGAGTTCCTGCTGATCGAGCAGCGGCCGCGGGCGCAGTCGCGGGGCACGTCGACGTTGATCCCGCAGGGGCACGGGCTGGTGTTCACGACCCGCGATCGGCCGGTGAAGTCGGCGCGCGGCTGGTCGGCGGCGCCTGTGAGGCATGGCGTTTCGGCGATCCGCTCGGGGCAGCGCCACACGCTCGGGCTGGTCTTCCACGACGCGAAGTGATTTGCTGTTGCGTATATTCGAACGTATGATCGAATGCATGAGCGAATGTCCGGTCGACGAGCCCTCGGGTGAGGAGTCTGCTGGGCGTGCGCGGTTGTCCGTGGTTCCCGAAGATGGCCTAGCGCTTCTGCGGGATCGGTTGCGGCGGGACGCGGAGATTGCTGGGCGGTTCGGGCTGCTGGGGCGGTACGACGTACCGGATGACGCTGACCGTGGTGCCGGGTTGTTCGAGGCGGTGGTGTTCCAGGACACGTCGGGGCTGAACGATTCGGGGTGGCTGGATCGGCATGAGGCGATCGGCCGGCTGGAGGCACGGTTGGCCGCGATGAAGGCAGACGCGGTGGCCGGGTACGAGTCGTCATTGCGCGGGGTGTCGGCCGATCTGGGGCATCGGCACCCCGAGCCTGGAGATCGGGCCGCGGAGCCGGGCGAGCGTCGATGGGTCGCGGGTGATCTGCGGTCGACTGCTGACGAGCTCGGGTTGGTGTGGCAGCTGCACAAGGGCGCTGCGATGGCCCGGATTCACCTGTCCTGCGAGTTGGTGCACAACTTTCCGGCGACGTTGCGGGCGCTGGAGGAGGGCCTGCTGACCGAGCGCGCCGCGTTCACGATCGTGCGGGAGTTGTCGGTCCTGGACGATCCGGAAGCGATGGGTGCGGCCGAAACTGCCCTGCTGGAGTGGGCCGGGAACCATCCGTTGCAGAAGATCAAGCAGGAAGCCCAGCGGGAGGCCGCTCGGCGGTCACCGGACGCGCGCAGCAAGTCCCACGCGCGGGCGATGGATGAGCGGTCGGTGCGGATCTTCCCGAACAGTGACGGCACGGCTGAGCTGATCCACACCCAGGACGCATTGGACGCGGGCGCGGTGATGAACAGCCTCACCCGCGCGGCGGCGAACCGGCGTCGTCACGGCGACACCCGGTCGATGGACCAGTTACGCGCCGACATCGCCCTGGATCGGCTTCTGCCGCGGACTGACACTCGCCGGGTGGGGGAATCGGTCGACACCGCGGACACTGAGGACTCGACTGTTGGCGCAGATGCCACCGTCGTCATCCACGCGACCGGCGCTGAGATCCGCGCGCTGATCGACGGCGAGAACGGCACCGGCGGGACGGCGGAACACTACGGCCCGATTCCTCAAGAATCCTTGCGTAAGCACCTCACCCGCACCCTGACTCGGTCTCTCCTTCCGGGTGCCGGCCGGTCCCGGCTCGGCCTTCGGATCAGCGACGAGCCACCGACCGGGAAGCCGGACAGGTACACGCCGGACGCGGCTACTGATCGCTTCGTCCGCCAGCGTGATCGAACCTGCCAGTTCCCCGGATGCAACCAGCCCGCCGAGTTCGCGGACGTCGACCACCGCGTCGCCTTCGCAGAAGGCGGCCGCACCACCACCGACAATCTCCACTGCCTGTGCCGGCACCATCACCGTCTCAAGCATGAAGGTGGATGGGTCGTCACATCCGATCCCGATGGCACGACGACTTGGTCCAGCCCTACGGGACGGCGCTACCGCACGCCTCCGGCTGATCGCGGCAGTCCTGATCCACCCGACTCTGGTCCGGCGGACAGTAGTCCCGCTGGCTCTGGTCCAGACGACGCTGATCCGGACGAGGCCCGGCGGCGTGCGGCGCCGGGCTGAGTCGATCTGGGGAGCTTGTGATCGTGTAACCCGCCACGGAGGTCGTGGCGGGTTACTCGGCTGCGGCCAGGTCGGAGCAGATGTCCCAGGCTGCTTGCCGGAGCTGGGCGGCGGTGTCTGCCGCTAGGCCCTTCACCGGTACGTCGGTCCCGACCGGATCCTCGTTCAGCAAGGCGATCAGGAACACGCAGGCCGCGAGGTAGCTGCCCGCGAGCGCCGGATGGCTGTTGTCCGCGTCGTGCAGCGCAGGGTCGTCGTACTGGCTGAGGAACCGCTCCCAGACCATCCCCACCGGTACGAGCGTCGCACCGAGTTCCACCGCGGCGCCGCCATACGCCTTGGTCAGGGCCTGCTGGGTCTCCGGTGCGTTCCGGCGCGCCCAGGTCAGGTAGAGCGCGGTACTGGCGCCAGCCGCGGTGATCGCCTCGTCGAAGTCGCGGGCGCTCTCCCGGAAGCGGTCCGGACTCTTGATCGGCAGCGTGCTCTGCTCCTGCAGTACGACGGTGTCGAAACCACCACTCGCGATCTCGTCGAGCGCCTTACCCGCGTTGAGGTGCTGCCGCAGCGATGCGCCGCCGGCCGAGATCAGCTTGTGCTCGATTTCGATGCCCCGCGCCCCGGCCAGCCCCTTGATCAGCCCAGGCAGGTTGTTCCGCGAGGTGAAGCTGTTACCCACGAAGAGAATCCGCACAACACGGACGCTACTACTCCCCCAGACCGAATCCGTTTGACCGCTGGCCGGGCCCGGCTGTTGGCTGGCGCAATCAGTGAGCTGCGGATCGTGCCGGTGACGGACGACCAGACGTTGCTGGACTGGCAGCGGGTGCACAACGAGATCATCCCGACGGCACCGCTGTCGGTCGACGAGATCCGCGAGCGCCTGACGCGGAACGTGCTCGAGGTGGCGTACGACGGTGACGTGCTCGTCGGGTGCTCCACGGTCCGACCGCCGTCGGAGGACACCTCGGCCGCGGTGGTGATCGCTCGCGTGCTCCCGGCGTACCGGCGTCGCGGTTTCGGTACGGCGATCTACGAGCACTGTTTACGGCGCGGACGAGAGCTCGGCGACGGCATCGAGACGCACATCCTCAGCACCAACGAGGACGGCGTACGGTTCGCGAAGGCGCACGGGTTCGTCGAGGTGGAGACGTACCTGTTGCCGGGCGACACGATTCCGTTCATCGAACTACGGCTGGGTGAGTGACGATGCGCTTTTCGATCAACATTCCGAACTTCGGCGACTTCGCCGACGCCCACACGGTCGCGCGGGTTGCGAAAGCTGCTGAGGACGCCGGCTGGGACGGCATGTTCTTCTGGGACCACGTGGTGCACAGCAAGGAGCGGCGCCGCGGCCAGCCGTTCGGTGACCCATGGATGCTGATGACGGCGGCCGCGCTGGCGACGTCGCGGATCAAGCTCGGCCCGCTGGTCACACCGGTCGCCCGGCGGCGGCCCGAGCAACTCGCGCGACAGGTCGCCACCTTGGACGGGCTGAGCGGCGGCCGGGTGATCTTCGGTGCCGGGCTCGGTGGGCCGATCGACGACGAGTTCGGCAGCTTCGGGTACGAAACCGACCCGAAGGTGCTGGCCTCGCAACTGGACGAAGGCCTCGATCTGCTCGCGGCGTACTGGTCCGGTGAGCGGGTGAGCCACGCCGGTGAGCACTACCGGGCCGATGACGTCGAGTTGCTACCGGCAACGGTCCAGCAACCGCGGCCGCCGGTGTGGATCGCCGGCTACTGGCCGCGGAAGGCCCCGATGCGCCGAGCCGCGCGCTGGGACGGTGCGGTGCCGCTGTTCAAGACTGCCAACCACGGCGAGGCCCCACCGGTCGACGAACTGCGCGACCTGGTCGCGTTCATCAACGAGCAGCGTGAGGACCGCACCACGCCGTACGACGTGATTGTCGGCGGCATCAGCCCGGCCGATCCCGCTGGCTCCCGCGCCCTCGTCGAACCACTCGCCGACGCGGGCGCCACCTGGTGGGACGAACGCCAACTGATCACCGGCACCGACTTCTACCGCCTGGATCCCGTACTGCGCCGCATCGAGCAAGGCCCACCGAGCCTCGGCTGACTCCGCACCTAAGGTTGCATGCATGACTGATCGCCATCCGTCCTGTTGTGCGCCGGCGCGTGGTGAGGCGGCGGCGCCTCCGTCGGCGCCGACCGCGCGCGGGGACCACGGGATCGAGCAGGTGGTGCTCGGTGGTGGCTCGTTCGCGATGGGTAACAGCAACGGGGACGAGAACGCCGCCGACGGCGAGACGCCGGTGCATGAGGTCGAGGTGGCGCCGTTCAGCATCGACGCGACCAGTGTGACGAACGCCGACTTCGCGCGCTTCGCCGACGCGACCGGTTACCGGACCGAGGCCGAGACCTTCGGGTACTCCGCCGTGTTTCATCTCGCCCTGGCCGCGGAACCGGACGAGGTGATGGGACCCGCGTCCGGCACCCCATGGTGGGTCGGTGTTCGCCGAGCAGACTGGCGGCACCCGGGCGGCTCGCGGTCCGATCTCAACGGGCTCGACAACCATCCCGTTGTACACGTGAGCTGGAACGACACGGTCGCCTACTGCAAGTGGTCCGGGCGTCGCCTGCCGACCGAGGCCGAGTGGGAGTATGCCGCCCGCGGAGGTCTCGAACGCGCCCGGTACCCCTGGGGCGACGAACTGACCGACGAGTGGCGTTGCAACATCTGGCAAGGCGACTTCCCGCGGACCAACACCGAGGAAGACGGCTACCTGACCACTGCCCCGGTCCGCACCTTCCAGCCGAACGGCTTCGGCCTGTGGCAGATGGTCGGCAACGTGTGGGAGTGGTGCGCGGACTGGTTCGGCCCGCGCTACTACAAGTTCTCCCCCGCCGAGAATCCGCTCGGACCGTCGCTCGGCGCGGCCCGGGTGATCCGCGGCGGCTCGTACCTCTGCCACGACTCGTACTGCAACCGCTACCGCAACGCCGCCCGCTCGTCGAACACGCCGGAGTCCTCGATGGGCAACGCCGGCTTCCGCACCGTCAGTCTGTGACTGGGATCTTCTCGGCCGCCCTCAAGCCTGGCGTTGTGCCTGCGACTGCAGCGACGGCGGCAAGACACAGCAGGGCGCCCGAGGCGAGCGACGCGACCGGTGAGGTCAGCTGTGCGACCACGCCGCCGCGGAGGTTGCCGAGGTCGGGACCCGCCTGGCCGACGATCTGCTCGGCGGCACTGACCCGCCCGAGCAACTCGGGCGGCGTGTGCAACTGAACGATCGTGCTACGAGAGACGACCGCGACGGTATCCGCCGCGCCGGCGAACGCGAGACACACCAACGCCAACCACGCGGCAGGCGAGAACGCGAACAGCAGCAGTGCAATCCCCCACCCGGCCGAACCGCACAACATCACCAACCCGTGCCGCGGCAACCGGGTAAACGACCCGGAAAACAACGACGCGGCGACCCCACCGACAGCGATCGCGGTCAGGAACAGCCCAAGCGTCCGCGGGTTGTTGCCGAACCGCTCCGCATTGATCACCGGGAACAAGCTGATCGGCATCGACAGCACCGTCGCCGCCAGGTCCGTGATCAACGCGCCCCGGATCACCGGCGTCGCGACGACGAACGTCAACCCGTCCCAGACCCCGCGCAACCCCGGTTTCGCAAGCCCCTCGATCTTCATCCGCGGCAGCCCGAGTACGCCGTACAGCGCGGCCAGGAAACTCAGCGCGTCGACGAGGTAGCAGACACCGACGCCCCACGTGCCGACGATCACACCGCCGAGCGCCGGCCCGAGCAGCATCGCACCCTGGAACCCGATCCGATTGAGCGCGATCCCAGCGGCCAGCTGATCACGCGACAGCAACTGCGGCAACACCGTCCGCGCCACCGGTCCGGCAGTCGCGCCGAACGCGGACTGTACGGCGACCAACGCCAGAAGCACCCCCACCGGGACCGGGCCGATCGCCAGCTGGCTGGCCATGACGGTTGCTGTCAGCAACTGCCCGATCGTGGTGATCAGGTAGATCTTGCGCCGTTCGAGCCGGTCGACGAGCGTGCCCGCGAAGAGGCCGAGCACGATCAGCGGCAACGCCTGCGCCAGTCCGACCGCGCCGGTCCAGGCCGGGCTCGCGGTCTGGTCCCAGACCTGGAACATCACCGCGACGAAGGTCAGCTGACCGCCGAACCCGGACAGCACCTGCCCGATCCACAACCGCCGGTACGTCAGGACCTTCAACGGTCCGAGGTCGATGAACGCGTGCTTCACTGCAGCTTCTCCGCGATCCGGTCGTGGAAGCTCTTCCGGGCAAGTGCTTCCTCGACGTCGCGGACGACCTGACTCATCGGGTACGGCAGCTCGGCCTCGAGCTCGGCGATCGCGGCCTCGGTCGCCCGCCACTCGGCGGCGAGCAGCTCGACGAGCTTCTTGGACTTGGCGGTGAGCGTGACCTGCTTGCTCCGCGCATCCGCACCCGGCACGGTCCGGACCAGGCCGGCGGTGCGCATCGCAGCCACCTTCTGACTGAGCGCCGAGTGCGTCCGCCCGATCGCGTCGGCCAGCTCGGTGATCGTCATCGGCCCTCTGAGGTGCAGCTGGAGCAGCTCCCGCACGTACGTCGGCTTCAGCCCCTTGATGTCCCGATCGGTGTAGATCCGCCCGATCTCGGTATCCATCCGCGCCAGCAACTCGTGCAACGGCCGCCACAAACTCTGTTCTGTGGGATCCTCCATGCGCCGATCATAACAGTACTTATATAAATGCTGTTACATCTGGTCGTGCTCCAGGGTGGTTGGCTGCGGCGCGCCGCGAAATGGTTGAGATCCAGGCCGCGGCGAGGCCGGCGGACAGCAGGCTGATCACGGCGACAGTTGCGAAGCCGTAGCGGGTGTCGGAGTGGCCCGTGACGACCGAGGTGATCAGCATGACGACGATGGTCGCGGCGAGACCGTACCCGTTGGCCACCCCGAACGCGTGCCCGACCCGCGACTCGTCCACCGACGTCATCAGCAACGACCGCGTCGCGATCCGCGCCTGCCCGAACAGGAACGCACCCAGCAGCACCAGCACCATCAGCACGGGTACGCCGAACAGCGGCTGCAGCGCGAGCAACGTCGTACAGACCAGGAATCCACCGACTGCGAGCCTCAGGTCACCGAGCCGCGCCGCTGATCGACGGTAGACGGCTGCGGCGAGCAGGAAGCCGGCTCCGCCCAGTGCATCGACGACGCCGAGGACAGCCGGACCGCGATGCCACTCTCCGATCAGCAACACCGGCAGCAAGGCGTTGAAGACCGTCACGACCACGAGCCCCTGACCGAAGAGCAAGGCCAACGGAGCGAGTGGGAGGACCCTTGCGGCGATGGGCTGTGCGGCGCGAGTCGCCTCCGCCAGCGACTCGGCTGGCCGGCGACCCGTTCCGACCGCGAACACCAGTACGGCGGAGAGCGCGAACGTCAGCGCATTGAAGGTGAAGAGCGGCGTCGGACCGAAGTACTGGAGCGCGATGCCACCGACCGAAGCGGACAAGAGCATGCCGCACTGGAGGGCGATCTCGTAGTGCGCATTGAAGCGTCGAAGCTGCGCAGTGGGGACACGCTCACGGATCAATGCAGCACTGGCCGGCGTGAACTGCGCGGCAATAACCGCCAGCGCGAAGTTGGTCACGTAAACGAGCGGCTGCTGGGACACACCGAGCGCCAGGCCGACCGGGAGGGCGAGCGCGGCCGCCGCGCTGACGAGATCGCAGATGAGCCACAGGCGGCGCCGGTCGAAGCGGTCCGCGAGGCGACCGAAGTACGGCGAGAGGACGGCTTGCGGTACGGCGACCGCGATGAAGAGCCAGCCGACATCGAGCATCGAGCCGTGCGCGCGGACCAGCAGCAGCGCGGCGCCGAGGAGCTGGATGTTGTTGCCGAGGGAAGTGATGAAGGCTGCAGGCAGCAGCAAGCGCGGTCGCGAGGTCACCCGGCCAACGGTGACACCAAACCCTGACAACCCATGGCACCGTTTCCAATCGGGGCTGCGATCGCGAAGACCACGATCTACCGCCACCGCGAACGACCCACTCACACCCGCACGACCACCAGGTAGCCCCACCCACCGCGGCGTCCCGCCCCCCACCCCACCGCGCGCCCCAGTCGGCTCACCCAGCAAACGAAGCCGCCGCTGCCATCGACTGCCGACCCGCTGCGCTCGACGACCGGGCGGCTGCCTTCAGGCGTGGAACGGTCGGCGGACGCTGCATCTGGACAGTACGTATACGTCTAGTACCCGCGATCGCAAGCCGGACGATTGACTGCAGCACCCGACAGTGGACGTATACGTACTGTCGAGCTGCACAAGGTCCGAAGCATCCCGAGCGGCATCGGCGCACGATCCGGGCGACTCCTGAAGTGGAATCTTGTGGGCTAGGCGAACGAAGGGGTGCTGGCTTGCGGGATGACGAGCTTCGGCGGGGTGGTCAGGCCTACGGACCAGATGTCGAGGGTGTTGTCCGAGTTCCGCAGCGGGTAGAGGAGAGTGTCATTGCCCTGCCAGACGGGCTGATCGTCAATCGGGCGGGAGTCAGGCGGATGGGTGATGCGGCGGGTGGCCAGGTCCAGCACCGCGAGGCGCCAAACGCCGTTGGAGACCTTTTGTTTATAGGCGATCCGGCGGCCGTCAGGTGAGAGGGACGGGCACTCGACGTTCTCGGCGATCGCCGTCCCGCGGTATGCGCGGTAGTCGGCCTCGATCAGGTACGTCTTCCCCTTGCTCGCCATCGTCACGTAGAAACGGTTGCCGTCGGCACCGAACGTGATGCCCCAGTAGTTCACGTCCGAGGCGAAGTACCGCTTCCCGTCGACGAACACCGCGAGTTCCTCGATCGTCTTCACGAGCCGCCCGGTGTCCACCTCGTACAGCCCGGTGCGGGTCGAGAAACCGGTCGCCGCGTACGAGTCACCGGTGACGAACAGCGTCCAGTTCACGATCCGCCCGTTCGGCGACACCCGCGCCCGGCTCGGCGTACCGGGGAGCGTGTCGCGATGGCGTTCACGGAAGTTCGCGTCCAGGACGATCAGGTCCGTCATCGCCGGGAGCGAGCCGGCCTTGAGCCGTAGGCAGATCGCCGTACCGTGCGCCGCGGCGAACCGGTCGCACTGCAACTCCCCCACACGCCGGGCCGCACCTGGATCGGCCACGGGTACGGCGGCCAACTTGCCGGAATCCGGTCCGTCGGCGAGGTTGCGGAAGAGCAGCGTCTTCGCGTCGAGCCGCATCGACTGCCCAGTGACCACCGGTACTGCGTTCTCGGCCGCGCCGCCGTCCCGCGCGTGCGCGACGTACGTGATCGCGCCGCCGACCAGTGCGACGACCCCAACAGCGGCGACAACCACACGGCGCCTCATCGGCGTACCTCCAAAGGCTTGAAGATGGCGGCGGCGATCGTGACTGCGAGCAAGGCGAGGATGAACACGAGGAGCGCCGGGCGGAGGTCCCACAAGGTCCACAACAGACCGACCGTGACAGCTGCGCCCATACGGGCTAGCGCCTGGCCGGTTTGTAGTACGGCGAGACCGCTGGCGCGGAGGTTTTCGGGCAGGAGCGGGCCGACCGCGGCGGGAAGGACGCCGTCGGTGGCGGCGTAGAAGACACCGTGGAGGGCTAGGACCAGCCACCAGGCGCCGATCGGGCCGCAGACGAGCAGGAGCGCGACAATCAAGGCGAGGTGGCCGCCGAGGAAGACCTTCCAGCGGCCGATCCGGTCGCCGAGCCGGCCGAGCGGGACGGCGAGCAGGAGGAAGGTGCCTGCGGTCCCCAACGGGAGCAGCGGGAGCAGCGGGAACAGGCTGGTGCCGATGTCCCAGCGACGCTGTACGGCGAGGTAGACGAAGGAGTCGGTGATCGTGAACAGGCCGAGTGCCGCCGCCCACACACAGCACCTGCGAAAGCTGGGATCACGCAGCAGTCCCAGCACCGGAACTGCGGACGCGGCGGAGCCAGACCGGGCGGGCGCGGACGCGACGAACGCGGGCGGTGGTGGGGACTGGTCCCGGACGAAAGTCATCAGCAAGATGACGCCGCAGGTGGCCAAGGCGAAGCTGGTGACGAACACTGAGTTGTAGTCGTTGAGGCTGGCCCACAGGACGAGTGTTGCTACCAGCGGACCCAGGAACGCCCCGATGGTGTCGAGAGCGCGATGGACGCCGAAGGAGCGGCCCATCGTCGACGGGTCGCTGCTCAGCGAGATCAGGGCGTCGCGCGGTGCGGTGCGGATGCCTTTGCCTGCGCGGTCGATCGCGAGGACCGCGCCGATCGCCGGCACCGTGGAACCGGCGGCCAGGAAGCCCAGCTTCGAGATCGCCGAGAGTGCATAGCCGACGCCGGCGACGGTCTTCAACCGCCGCCAGCGGTCGGCCACGTGTCCGCCGACCAACCGCAGGACCGCGGTTGCTCCGGCGTACAGGCCGTCGAGCAGGCCGAACTGCAGGGGGTTCAGCCCGAGCCCGAAGACCAGGTACAACGGCAGGATCGCGGTCACCATCTCGGCCGAGACGTCGGTCACCAGGCTGACGATGCCTAGCGCAACGACATTCCCGGGAACGCGACGCAATGGTGTCCGTGGCGGGCCGACGGATGCGAGGTACATCAGTGGCAGCTGTACGTCGGGCTGCTGTCCAGGACCTTTCCGTCGAGCCCGATCAGCTGCGTGGCGAAGGTGGTGTCGGTCATCGACAGCTTCAGTACGCCGAAGTCCGAGATGATCTTCGCCGTCGCCGGATGCGCGGCGTGCACCGGGTACAGCGGCGCTCCGCCCATGCCCCCGATGATCTGGACCGGTCCGTTCGGATCCTTGGCACCGTTGACGTTCTGCGGCAGGAACCGCTCGTAGTGGTGGTCGTGCCCGTTCAGCACCAGATCAGCCTTCGCGCCCACGAGCGTCTGCCAGAGCGGCGCAGCACCCGCCTGGTCGCCGTGGTCGCCGGAGCTGAACCGCGGGTGGTGGTAGTACGCCGCGATACAGCCCTTGGTGTTGTTCGCGAGGTCCTGCTTCAGCCAGGTCAGCTGCGCCGGTTCGCGGAGGCCAACGTCGACCACGAAGTCGTTCGAGTCGAGCGCGATGAAGTGCCAGTTGCCCTGGTTCCAGCTGTAGTAGTTCTTGCCCTGCGGCGTCGCGATCGAGCCGAAGTAGTCGTGGTATCCCTTGTACGGCGTGTCGTCGTACGTCTCGTGGTTGCCCGGGATCGGGTGGGTGATGTTCTTGAACTTCCCCCACGTCTTCGCGTAGTAGTTCTGGAAGTCCGACAGGTGCGCGTCGTCGTACTGATTGTCGCCCATCGTGATCACCGCGGTGGGATTCATCGCCTCGACCAGCTTGGCGGTCTTCGGATGGATGCAGTCCGAGTTCGACGCCGTGCAGCGGTCCGCGATGTCGCCGGCCGCCGCGAGCACGAATCCACCGGTCCCACCGGTCGACGTCGTCACAGTGATCGGCTCGCTCGCGGCGGACACGTTCCCGGCCAGGTCGCGGGCGCGCACCGAGTACTTGTACGCCGTGTTCGCGGTCAGACCAGTGTCGTTGTACTGCGTGCTTTCCGTCGTTGCGACCACAGTGCCGTCACGCAGTACGTCGTACCCGCTCACCCCCACGTTGTCGGTCGAGGCGGTCCAGCTGAGGGCGACCGAGGTGGCCGTGGCGCCGGTGCTCTTCAGGCCGGCCGGAACCGTCGGCGCCTGGGTGTCGCCGCTCGAGTCGGTCGTACCGTAGACCTCGAGCTCCCACAGCGAGTAGCCGTACGACGTGCCGCGCTGCGTGCCGACGACCCGGACGTACCGCCCGTGGCCTTGCAGGCCGGTGAGATCGTCGGTCGCACCGTTGCCGTCTGCAACCGTCTTGACCGTACTGAAGGTGGTGCCGTCGTCGGAGACCTCGATCCGGTACGCCTTCGCGTACGCGGCCTCCCAGTTCAGTTTGACCCGGCCGACGGCGGCCGCCTGGCCGAGGTCGACGCGGATCCATTGCGGATCGGCGCCCTCGGCGCTGGCCCAGCGGGTCGACGTACTGCCGTCGACCGCCTTGCCTGCGGCCAGGGTGTCGTCCTCGATGCTCGAGGCAATCACCGGCTTGCCCTGCGACAGCAGGGTGTCGGTAGTGATCCGGGCGTTGGCGGCCGAACCGCCGAGCGCGGCGAGCAGACCGACGGGTAGCACCAGCGCGAGCAGGCGCAGTCTCATGAGATACCTCCGGGGGCGCGGAGCAGAATTGTTAGGAAGGTTACCTAACAGCTAATGGTAGGTAAAGGCCTCAGTTTCGTTACATGCATTGCCTGCATCAACTCTGCCCAGAAGATTCATTGGACGGATCACTGGTGGGCTGGTTGGCTCGGTGCCATGGAGATGCGCACGTTGGGACGAGCAGGAATCGAGGTCAGCCCGGTCGGATTCGGGTGCTGGGCGATCGGAGGCCCGTTCAGCAACCCGGCCGGCGAACCACTCGGCTGGGGTGTCGTCGACGACGAGGAATCGGTGCGGGCGATCCGCCGGGCAGTCGAGCTCGGGGTGACCTTCTTCGACACCGCGGACGTGTACGGCGCCGGCCACAGCGAACGTGTACTGGGCCAGGCGCTCGCGGGGATCCGCGACCAGGTGGTGATCGCCTCCAAGTGGGGCAACACGTTCGACGAGTCGACCCGGATCATGCACCATCAGGACACGACACCGGAGTACGTCCACAAGGCCGTACGGGCGTCGCTCGAGCGGCTCGGGACGAACTACCTGGATCTCTATCAGTTGCACTTCGACACCACCGACGAGATCGCGCTGCCGATGCGCGAGGCCTGCGAGGACCTGGTTCGCGAGGGCCTGATCCGCAGTTACGCGTGGAGCACCGACACGGTGCACAGCGCCGAGCTCTTCGCGCAGGGCGAGCACTGCGCGGCGGTTCAGCACGAGGCGAGCGTTCTGCACGACGCGCCGGAGTTCTTCGCACTGTGCGAGCGCCAGAACCTGGCGAGCATCAACCGCACCCCGCTCGGCATGGGCATCCTCGGCCGCCGGGACGCGAACAAGCCGGCGACCGGCGCGGACATCCGCTCCCTGCCGCCGTCCTGGCTGCGGTACTTCGCCGAGGGCGGCGTACCGGCCCCGGAGTGGTGGGAGAAGGTGTCCGCGATCCGCGACGTACTGCAGAGCGACGGGCGGACGCTCGCGCAGGGCGCCCTGGGCTGGCTGTGGGCGCGGAGCCCGCGGACCGTGCCGATTCCCGGTTTCCGGACGGTCGAGCAGGCCGAGGAAAACGCTCGCGCGATGGAGCTCGGGCCGCTGACGGACGACCAGCTGACACAGGTCGCGAAGCTGCTGGCGGCGTGATTCACGGGCCGGGTGAGGCGTCAGGCCTTGCCCGGCTCATTGTTTATCGATATACCTGCTGCCGTGAACGGGCGGCGAGCGGCATCAGACGACGGGTTTCGTCGTGCCGCGGAGGACCAGCTGGGCGGGTACGACGAGTTCCTTCGGGCCGCCGCCCGGGCCGCTGAGCTGCGCCGTCATCAACCTGGTGATTGCGTCGGCCATCTCGCCGTGCCCCGGGTTGACCGTGGACAGCGACGGCACCAGGTACGCCGCCTCGTCGATGTCGTCGAACCCGACCACCTGTACGTCGTCCGGCACCCGGAGCTCGGCATCCGCGAGCGCGCGCAACGCGCCCATCGCCAGCACATCGGTCAGCGCGAACACCGCGTCGAACTCGATCCCGCGAACGCGCAGCGCCCGGATCCCGTCGTACCCGTCCTTCAGGCCGAACGAGCAGCGCACGTTCAGCTCCGGGTCGACCGGTACGCCGGACTCGGTGTGCGCGAGCGCGTACCCCTCCGCCCGGAGTGCGGGCATGGTCGCGGAGCCCGCCGGATCGCCGCCGATCATCGCGATCCGGCGCGCGCCGGTGGCGAGCAGATGAGCAGTGGCCTGACGGGCGCCGTCGACGTTGTCCATCATCACGTGGTCGAAACGCGACGGCAGCGCCCGCTCCCCGATCATCACCACCGGCGCGTCGGTGCGGAGCTGGCTCAGCTCGGCCGGGTCGATGTCGACCACGCTGAGGATCAACCCGTCGTACATCCGCAGCCGCGAGAACGCGACCGCATCCATCTCGCCCTCCCGGCTGGCCCCGGTGCGTTCCGTCACGATCCGCAGGCCGTGCGCCTCGAACCGGTCGGCGAGGCGGGCGGCCAACTGGGCGAAGTACGGGCGTTCCAGCTCGGGTACGGCGAGACCGACCACGCCGGTGCGGCCCGCGCGCAGATGCCGGGCGGCCAGGTTCACCTGGTACCCGAGCTCGCCGATCGCCGCCAGCACCCGGTCACGGGTCTCCGCACCGACCCGCGGCCGGCCGTTGATCACGTTCGACACCGTCATCGTCGACACCCCGGCGAACCGGGCGACGTCGGCCATCGTCACGACACTCGACGGCTTCCCCATGCGGACCACTGTAAGGACTATGGAGGGCTCAATGCCTGAAGCGCGCGTCGCGATCGACCTCGACGTACCGGGACCGACGATCAGCCGGCACCTGTACGGTCACTTCGCCGAGCACCTCGGGCGGTGCATCTACGGCGGGTTCTACGTCGGCGAGGACTCGCCGATCCCGAACGAAGGCGGGATCCGGCTGGACGTCGTCGAGGCGCTGCGCGCGCTGGACATCCCGAACCTGCGCTGGCCGGGCGGGTGTTTCGCGGACGAGTACCACTGGAAGGACGGCATCGGGCCGAAGGCGGACCGGCCGTCGATGGTGAACACGCACTGGGGCAACGTCGAGGAGAACAACCACTTCGGCACCCACGAGTTCATGGCGTTGTGCGAGCTGCTGGGCGCCGCGCCGTACGTGAACGGGAACGTGGGCAGCGGGACCGTGCGGGAGATGAGCGAGTGGGTCGAGTACCTGACCCGCGACGGCGACAGCCCGATGGTGCGGCAGCGCAAGGCCAACGGGCGCGACGAGCCGTGGCAGGTCCCGTTCTGGGGCATCGGCAACGAGGCCTGGGGCTGCGGCGGGAACCTCCGGGCCGAGGCGTACGCCGACCTCGCGCGGCAGTACGCGACGTACCTGAAGGACCACGGCGACAACAAGCTGTACCGGATCGCGGCCGGTGCTTCGAACGACGACCTGGCCTGGACCGAGGCGCTGCTGAAGGCCGTCAGCTGTCTCGGCTGCGGGCGCGACCCGAAGAACATCTACCAGGCGATCTCGTTCCACTACTACACGGTCGCGGGGACCTGGGAGAACAAGGGCAGCGCGACCGACTTCAGCGTCGACGACTACTACCGGACGTTGTCGAAGGCGCAGGACATCGAGCGGATCATCCGTGCGCATTCGGCGCTGATGGACGCATACGACCCGGAGCGCAAGATCGGCCTCGTCCTGGACGAGTGGGGCACGTGGTGGGACGTCGAGCCGGGTACGAATCCTGGTTTCCTGTACCAGCAGAACGCGATGCGGGACGCCCTGGTCGCGAGCCTGCACTTCGACGTGTTCCACCGGCACGCGGAACGGCTCGTCATGGCGAACATCGCGCAGACGGTCAACGTACTGCAGGCGATGCTGCTCACCGACGAGGACGGCGGGCTCGTGCGTACGCCGACGTACCACGTCTTCGAGATGAACAAGGGGCATCAGGACGCGACATCGGTGCCGGCACACGTGATCGAGGGGTCGACCTACGATCTCGACGGTAAGGCGATGGACCTGGTGTCGGCGTCCGCCTCGGTGAAGGACGGGCGGGCGCTGGTGTCGGTCAGCAATCTCGATCCGGCCGCGGCGCTGGACGTCGTACTGGATCTTCGGGGCGGATCGCCGAGCGAGGCTACGGGACGGTTGCTAACGGCATCGAAACCGCAGTCGTACAACACCGTCGCGGACCCGGATGCGGTGGCTCCGGTTCCGCTGGCGCTGGAACCGGAGCCGCGCGGGCTGCGAGTGACGCTGCCGCCGCACTCGTTTGCGACGATCAGTTTGGTTTTGTGATCGCGATCTGGAACTCGTGCACCCAGTTCGCCGGGTTGTCCGGGTCGAACTGCAAGGTGACCTCGCGCGCGTAGCCGCGGCTGCGGTACCCGTTGTCCTCGATCCACCGGGCCAGCGTTTGCATGCTGCGGTCGGCCTCCATCATGTCGCCCTGGTGGACGATGGTGGCCGCCTGCGCGAGCTCCGGAAGCTCCAGTACGTCGACGTCCGCCGCCGTCTCGTTCTCCACCGGTACGGCGGCGTGCACGCGGATCGTGTCGTTCTCGGCGTCCTCGTAGTACGCGAGCGGCGAACCGCACGGGTTGACGCCGGCGGCGCCGAGTCGTTCGAAGAGCTGCCCGAACAGGGGCTGGAGCACCGGGCCGATGTCCGCACCGTCGTAGCTCGGTGAGATCGCGGACAGTTCGGCGACCCGGGTCGGGGCGATGTGTTTCAGGACGACGTCGTCGGTGGGCATGTGACCTTCCCTCTCGATGAGTCGGAGCCTCGCCTCGACGCTCGTCAGCCGGGCCGCGCTGCGGGCCAACTCGTCCTCGAGCTGGGCCTGCCGCAGTCGCAACATGCCGCGCAGCTCCTCGGCGGACAGCTTGGCATCGACGATCTCGCCGACCTGCTGCAGGCTGAAGCCGAGATCCTTGAGGGCGACGATCCGGTTCAGGCGGCTGAACTGGTCCGCCGAGTAGAACCGGTAGCCGGTCGCCGCGTCGACCACGGCCGGGCGGAGCAGCCCGAGCTCGTCGTAGTGCCGCAACATCCGCGCCGACACCTGGCCGAACGCCGCGAAGTCTCCGATGGTGAACATCCACCCACCTTCCGGCTTGACACAGTGTCAAGGTCAAGCCGCAACGACCCTACTTTGAGCACCCACCAACCAATTATCCGTGCCGCAAACGGTTGGTGGGTGCCCAAAGCTTGCGCGCCTCGGGTCTTGCTGCAGAACCCGGCCGGCGCGACGGTCAGGTGTTCCTTTGGTTGTCAGGAGGCGACGCGGGTACGGCGATCGCGGACCGCGGCGACCGTGAGGGCGGTGACCCCGAGGGCGACCCCGCCGCCGCCGAACCCGGTGACCAGGATGCCGCGGCTGCTCAGCCGGGCGTCGCACTGCATCGGCGTGATGCCCTTGTCGGGCTGGAAGACCGAGCCGCACCCGTCCCCACCGGCGTGCACCGGCCGGACGGCGAGCACCACCCCGACGATCAGCAGGACTGCCCCCACCGCGCCGAGGACCTTGCTCAGCACCGGCCGTCCTCACGGGTCTGAGCGCGTACGTCAGCCAGGACCGACCACAATTGGCGGGTCAGATCCCACATACGCACCCTCAGCTCCCTGGCAACTCGGTAAGATTTGATCAAATCTAACGCAGCTAGCACCCCGCTCAGAAGTTGGGCAGGGCCCGCCACCCGAATCTTCACCCAGTTCTAACGCTCCCCTCGCGCAACCGGTTCAACCACTTCAACGGTCCCCGACCCACACCGGTTCACCCATTTCCAACGTTGGCCGGCCGGATCGGTTCACCCAGTTCCACCGTTGCCGGGCCGCACCGGTTCACCTAGTTACAACGTTGGCCGGCTGGATCGGTTCAGCCGGTTCTACCGCTGCTCGGGCTGCCGCGGTCAGCGGTCGAGGACTGTGACCAGGGAGCCGCTCGCGCGGCCGTGCGCGACGTCGGCGAGCGCTCGGTCGACGGCATCGAACGGGACGACCGTCGTATGCGCCGCGACCGGAAGGCGAGCGACCAGACCGAACAACTCCTCGCCGTCGCGACGCGTATTGGAGGTGACGCTGCGAAGATCCCGCTCGTGGAACAGATGCCGCTCGTAATTCAGCACCGGCACGTCGGACAGATAAATACCGGCAACCGCCACAGTTCCACCAGGCTTGAGCGCTTCGAGCGCGGACGGGGCCACCTCCCCGGCCGGCGCGAACACGATCGCCGAGTCCAGCGGCACCGGCGCCCGATCCCCGACGTACGCAGCACCCAACTCACGCGCGAGGGCCTGGTTCTGCTCGCCCCGCGTCACCACGAACAGTTCCGCGCCCTGAGCCAGAGCGAGCTGCGCGGTCAGATGTGCACTCGACCCGAACCCGTAGATCCCGAGCCGGCCACCAGGCGGCAGGTTCGCGCGGAGCAGTGAGCGATAGCCGATGATCCCAGCACACAGCCACGGCGCGAGCTCCGCGGCGGGACGATCGGCCGGCAACACGTACGCATAGTCCTCCGGCACCACGGCGTACTCGGCGAAACCGCCATCGGCATCCCAGCCCGTGTACGTCGACCGCGGGCAGAGGTTCTCGGATCCTTGCCGGCAGAACTCGCACACGCCGCAGGTGCCGCGCAGCCAGGCGATCCCGACCCGGTCCCCGATCGCGAACCGCTCAGCCGCCGTACCGCGATTGACCACCTGCCCGACCGCCTGGTGCCCCGGAACCACGCCCGGGCGCTTAGGTTCCAGGTCGCCCTCGGCCAGATGCAGGTCGGTCCGGCAGATCCCACACGCCTCGACTTGCACCAGTACTTCGCCGACACCGGGTTCCGGCACGGTACGCCGTACGCGCCTCAGCGGACCGTCGTCGACCGGCCCTGGACGCTCGACTGCCCACGCCTGCATCTGCTCCATGATTCCATCATGCGACCCGTTGGAGAGCGCGTTCGCGACGCTCGGCGACCTTGGAGCCGGACTCTCGCCGGGCCATTCGCCGCAGTACGACGGGCGCGAGCAGCAATCCTGCGACTGCCCAGATGCCGAGGACGGCTGCCGTCTCCAGGTGGCGCCACGACTCGCCGACCTCGACCACGGCCGCCTCGCCGGGGAGGAGCGCGGACCGCATGCCGAGGCCCATCCAGTAGACCGGCGTGAGCTGGCCGATCCCTTCGAGCCAGCCGGGCAGCGCGGTGATCGGGTAAAAGATGCCGGAGACCGCGATCAGACCGAGCATCGGCAACTGGATCAGGCCTTGGGAACGCGCAGTGGTGAACACCGAGCCGAGGATCGCGCCGATCGGCAACGTCGCGACCAGGCCGAGCAGCAGCACCCAGATCAGGGTGAACCAGTGCGCCGATCCGAGCGCGAGCCCGTCGACGAGGAACAGCCCCGGGATCAACAGGATCGCCAGGTCCATCAGCAACCCGCCCGCGACCGACACGACCTTGCCGATGAGGTAGCTGACCATGCCGTTCGGTACGGCCTTCGCGCGTAGCAACGTGCCGTCCTCGCGATCCGCGGTGAGCTGCTGGCTCATGCTGACCATTCCCATTGCGGCGTTCATCCCGAGAATGCTCGGCAGCGCGAGCGCGCCGAGCAGGAACCCGGTGGAGCCGAAGTCGCGATGCCGGAGGAAGAAGAGCGCAGCCAGCATCAGCACCGGCCAGAGAAAGTGACTGAACAACTCAGGCCCGTTGGTAAACGACTGCCGCAACTCAATCACCCCCCGCCGCCAACCCGTCCTCAAACCTACCCACGCCCTCATGCTTGCCCCGTCCTCATGCTTGCCCCGTCCTCATGCTTGCCCCGTCCTCATGCTTGCCCCGTCCTCGTGCGTGCTCCCGTCCTCGTGCGTGCTCCCGTTCGCATACGCGCTCCCGTTCGCATGCGCGCTCCCGTTCGCGTGCGTGCTCCCGTCTTCATGCTTGCTCCCGGACGAGGGTGAGGTAGGTGTCTTCGAGCGAGGCTCGGTGTACTTCGAGTTCGCGGACCGCGTCGCCGTACGTCGCGAAAAGCTCCCGTACGAAGGCAGTCGAGTCGGAGGTCGACCTCCGGAACGGTTGCCCGTCGACGGACCAGCGGACCTCGTCTTCCCCCGCGATCAGCTCCGTGAGCTGCGCGGTGCTTCCGGATGCGATGATGCGGCCCGCCGCGAGGACGAGGATGCGGTGCGCGAGTTTGCTCGCCTCGTCGAGGTCGTGCGTGGTGAGCAGGATCGTCGTACCCTGCTCGGCCGCGAGCCCGCGCACCAGCTCGTGGAACTCCGACCGCGCCTCGGGATCGAACCCGGTCGTCGGCTCGTCCAGGAACAGTACGTCGGGGCGACCAACGATCCCGATCGCGACATCGAGCCGCCGGCGCTGGCCGCCGGAGAGGGTCTTGATCTTCTGCCCGGCGTACGCGCTCAGGCCGACGGCGTCGAGCAGTTCGCCGGTCGGCCACGGGCGCGGCGCGGCCGCCGTCGAGTACGGCGCGTAGTACGCCCCGAGGTGGTGGAGGAGCTCCCCAACGCGCCAGTTGCCGTGGTCGCGCCAGGACTGCAGCACGATGCCGATCCGCGACCGCCACCGCTCGTCCCCCGCCGCCGGATCGACCCCGAGCACCTCGACGCGGCCCGCCGACCGCAGCCGGAAGCCCTCGAGGATCTCGATCGTCGTACTCTTCCCGGCACCGTTCGGACCTAGCAGTGCTAGCACTTCGCCGGGGCGCGCGTCGAACGTCACGTCTCGCAGGACCTCGCGGTCGCCGTACCGCATCCGCAGCCCGTCCACTATCAGAACCATGGCCCGGAAACTACGTTGCGTTCATCGGATCGGCAATCATCAGTCTCGTTCCTTGGCTCGTGAATCCCTGTAAAACATGGCATTCTGTGCAATGAGATTGCGAGAGAACGCAATTCGTTGCAATGAGCTGACAGTAAACGCGCGGAGGTTGCCGATGCCCGGAGGCAGGCTGTCTCACCAGGACCGGCTCGACATCGCGGCGGGTCTCGCGGATGGACTCGGGTACGCCGAGATCGCGCGGCAACTCGAGCGGCCGACGTCGACGATCAGTCGGGAGGTGGCCCGCAACGGCGGCCCGGCCGGATACCGCGCCGACCACGCCCACTACGCCACCGCCGCCCGAGCCCGACGCCGACGCCCGGCGCCCGCATACGCCGACGGGCGACTGGACGGGCTAGTGGACGGGCTAGTGGACGGGCGAGCGGACGGGCACGGCATCGGGCAGGGCACCGGGCAGGGCGTCGGGCGGGGTGACGGACAGGGGGACGCGTGGTGGGGTGCCCGGGTGGGTGCGGCCGCGGTCGAGCCTCGGCGGGCGTATGTGGAGCGGTTCGCGACGATGATGGTCGACGGCGGGCTGCCGCGGATGGCATCGCGGGTGCTAGCACTGCTATATACGTCCGACTCCCGCACACTGACGGCAGCCGACCTCGTCCGCGCCTTGCGCGTCAGCCCCGCGTCGATCTCGAAGGCGATCGGCTATCTCGAACGGGTCGGGATGGTGTACCGCGAACCCGATCCCGTACGTCGCCTGCAGCATTACGTGATCGCCGAGGACGTGTGGCTGAAGGCGTGGGAGGTGAGCGCGCGCACCAACCACAACTGGGCGGAAACCGCGGCCGAGGGTGTCGAACTGGTCGGCCGCGACACTCCGGCAGGCGAACGACTCGCCCAGATGGCGGAGTTCTTCGAGCGACTCAGCGAAGACATGTCCGGCGGCGCGGGCTTCCAGGATTGCCTAGCAGTGCTAGCAGTTTTGTGGGAAGAAGATCCCGCCACGGATCGCGCTGCCGAACTCGCCGCTCAGCTCGGTTGGCCGGTCGAGCGCGTCACCGACGCCGTCGACTACGCGATCAAGGCGTCAGCGCAACAGAGTGCGGAGGAGCCGACGAGTCAGCCCGCCGTCCGCGAGCCCTAGCTCAACAAGGTCGTCGAACACGCGCTGATCCGCGGCGGCCGCCCGAATACCACTGTCCAGGATCCGATCCGAGCGACTCAACTGGGCAACAAGTGCGGTATCCCGAAGATGCCTGGCAAGCAGCCGGGTCGTCCGGCGACGGTACGGCGTACCTGCGTCCGAGGACCCCGCTCGAAGCGCGTCGGCGATCGCCCGGCCCGCGAGCAGCCCGGTCGCGACCGCGTAGTAGATGCCTTCCCCAGTCATCGGATTGATCAGACCCGCAGCATCACCGGCCAGCAGCACCGGCCCACTGCGCGGTCGCCACGACCAGCCGGCAAGCGGCAGATGATGACCCCACCACGACTCCCCTCCGTCGGTTGCCCCCGGAAGCAGCGTCTCGAGGTGGTTCAGCAGCTCGGTCCGCGTCGGGCGGGCGCCGGCCAGCAGTTCGCCGTACCCGACGTTCGACCACCCGTCGCCGCGATCGAAGGACCACGCGTACGACGGTTGCCGCCCAGGCCCGTACGCGATCACCTGGCTCGCCGCCCGCGCCACCGGAGTCGGCGCGTATCCACGGACCGCCAACGCGGCCGGCCCCGGTTTCAGACCGAGTTCCCGCCGTACGACGGAATGCGCGCCGTCGGCACCGACCACGAAGCGCGTGTCCAGGTCTTCGTCGACGGTGACGGATCGCCCCCGGATCGCGAGGCCGCGAACCCGCCGGCGGACGAACTGTGCGCCGGCCGTTCGCGCGGCCTCGACCAAGCGCTGATCGAAGACCGTCCGCGGGACCACCCAGGTCGGTCGGGACATCTGCCGGTCCACGCCGACGTCGCCGCGGTTGAGCACGAACCGCCGTACCGGGGTCCAGTCGTCGAGGATCCCGGTCACACCGACGCCGGCGAGCAGATCGAGTACGTGCGGAGCGATCCCGTCACCACACGCCTTGTCGCGCGGGAACTCGTGCCGATCGAGCAGCAACACCGACAAGCTCGGATCCGCGGCCAACGCACCGATCGCAGCCGACGCTCCCGCCGGCCCAGCTCCGACAACAATCACATCCCACACAGGCGCCTCCCCGGCCCACAGTCTTGCAGCTCGAGGTAGCGTCCGCGCGACCCTCGGCCGGTCCCCGGGTGCACTGTGCGGAGGCGCCGCGATCCCTAGCGTCGGAGGTGACTTCGAGGAGGATCGATGAAACTGCTTCTGGTACTGGCGCTCCTGGGCGCGCCCGTTTCCACACCGGCGGAGCGTCCGCAGATCGACTGGCATCACTGTCAGCTGAACGCAGCCGACGCCGAAGGGGCCGCGCTCGACGAGGCAGGTGCCGAGTGTGGCGATCTGAAGGTGCCGCTCGACTACGGGCGGCCCGACAGCCCGCAGATCACGCTCGCGCTGTCGCGGTTGAAGGCGACCGGCGACCGGATCGGCACGATGGTGCTGAACGACGGCGGCCCGGGCGGTCCCGGATTGAGCATGCCGCTGCGGCTGCGGACGACGATGCAGGCGGCAGGCACGCGGTACGACTTGATCGGGCTGGATCCGCGCTTCGTAGGCCGCAGTACGCCGATCGACTGCAAGCTCCCGTTCGCGGGCTGGCTGTGGGCGGGCGGCGCCGACCGGTCGTCGTTCGAGCGGGTTAACCGACAGGTGGCGGACGTCGCGGCGCGCTGCGACACGAACGCGGGCGACTACCTGCAGTACGTGAACACGCGGAACACCGCGCGGGACATCGACCAGGTGCGGATCGCTCTGGGTGAGCAGAAGATCTCGTACCTGGGGTACTCGTACGGGACTTACCTCGGATCGGTCTACCTGCAGATGTTCCCGGGCCGCACGGACCGGGTGGTATTCGACGGTCCGTTGGATCCCGAACTGTACAGCGCGCGGCTGCTGCGTACAGTCGGGCCGGCGAACGAGGCCGCGCTGCGCGCCTGGACGTCGTGGGCAGCCGCGCGCGATACGACGTACCACTTGGGCTCGACCCCATCGCGGGTGATGGCATCGGTCGATCGGATCCTGCGCGTGGCCTCGAAGGACGGCCTGCGGGTGGGGACATATCGGCTCGACGGCGGGTCGGTGCCTTTGCCGCTGTTCGGGCCGCTCGCCGATGATCGGGATCCGGCGCGGGCGACGTACGCCGGGATTGTCCGGACGCTGCTCGACGCGACGTACGGGCCGGTGGAGCCGGGGCCGGAGCTCGGTGGGTTTCTGGAGGGGCTGTTGACGCCGGCGTCGTCGCAGTTGGCCAGTGCACAGATCGCGATCATCTGCGGCGACCGTTCCGTGCCGCGCGATTCGCAGGTGTACTGGCAGGACATCCAGGCGCATCGACGTACCGAACCGCACTTCGCGTCGCTGACCCGCATGATCTCGCCGTGCGCCTACTGGCCGACGGAACCACAGGAGCCGCCAACGCGGATCGCCAACTCGGAGCCGGCCCTGATCGTGGCAGCAGACGGCGACCCGCGCACCATCTACTCCTACGCGACAGCCCTCCAGAAGCACCTGCCCAACGCACGGCTGCTGACACTGAAGGGCGCCCGCAAACACGGCATCTTCGCCGAATACGGCAACCCCTGCGTCGACGACAAGGTGATCACCTACCTACTCACCACCCGCCTGCCAACCATCCAATCCTGCTAGCCCCTCCGCGAACACGAAGGGATAACCGCAACGCCGTTCGGTTAGGTGTCGGCTTCGGGGGTCAAGTTGTGGATCTGGATGTTGATGGTGGCGTCGCGGGTGCGGCGGTCGGGGGTGCGGGTG
>NZ_JBSGTS010000034.1:0-57626 GCF_053607525.1 Kribbella sp. NPDC055110 | reverse complement strand
CCACACCGGTTTGGGGAGGCCCGAGCGCCGCGAATTCCTGGGCGTGCGTCGAACCCCGCCGAACTTATGGCACGAACTTCCGACTCGGGACACTACAGCTTGCCCACCTAGACGTCAGCTGGACTGGGCTAGTGGGCGTAGGTGGTGAGGAAGCGGTCGCGGAAGGTGTCCATCGGCCAGACCGGGGCGCCGGCGGCCGGTCGCAGCCCGGTTCGCCAGCCCCAGGCCGCTAGCCGATCCGTCACAGCTGGGTCGGCGGCGATGATGCTGATCGGTACGTCGTGGCTCGCGCCGTTGCCCGACACGATGCTGGCCGGCTGATGGTCGCCGAGGACGACGAGCACCAGGTTGCGGTCGTGGAGCTGCTGTACGAACGAGGTCAGGGCGTCAAGCGAGTACGCGATGGACTGCGCGTACGCCGCCTTCACCCGGTCCGGCTGCCGCCATACGTCTTCCGGTGAGTCGCCCTCGGCCGGCATCGGGTCGAAGACGGAGCCGTCACCCACCTGGCTCCAGTCGACCAGCCGGGGGAGCGGTGCCCAGGGCGTGTGGCTGGAAACCAGGTCGACCTCGGCCATGACGGGAGCGCGGTTCGGCTTGTCCAACTCCAGCCGCTGGAGCGCGGCCAGGGTGTACTGGTCTGGCATCGAGGCATAGCTGAACGACGGCCCGACGTACCCCACGTTCCGGCGGTCGTAGACCTTGTCGTAGTGGTAGTACGTCTTCGCCACTGACCAGTCCTCGTCGTTGGACGGTACGTCGGCGATTGTCCGCCAGCCCGCGCGCCCGAACGCGTCGGTGAGAGTGAGCCGGTCGAGGGTGATGAGGTGGTCGTACCGCTGCTGGTTGTTCACCCAGAGCCCGGACTGCAGGGTGGAGTGCGCCAGCCAGCTGATACCGCCGAACGTCGGCGAGGTGAGGAAGCCGCTGCGCGAGGAGAAGCCTGCCTGCTGCAGCCGCCGGTCCCCGGCCCCGAGCGCCGACCCGACGACAGGCGAGTCGAGCGCCGTTCGTCCGTAGCTCTCGACGAAGACCAGGAGCACGTCCTTGCCTCTCAGCCCGGTCAGCAAGTCGTTGCCCGGGGTGTTGCGGAACGGGTCCTGCTTGAGCGCGCTTTCGAACTCCCGCTGGTCGCGGACGTCCTCACCGACCTGCGTGGCGAGCCGGACTGCGGAGGCCGAGGCGAGCTGTCGAACGGGCCAGGCGCCGGCCAACGTGGGCACGATAGAGATCACGGCCAGGACGGCAACGATCCGCATTGTCGGCCGCCGATGTCTCGCCACGAGCCGGGTCACCCGCACTGCCGAAAACGGCAGCAGAGCAAGCAGGGCCAGACAGAGGACTCCGGCTCCGATGAAGACTGCGAGGGCGCCGACGCGGCCGATCGAGTCGCCGAGCAGGCTCAGCGCGGAGCCGACGTACGCCGCGTCGTACACGGGATGGAAGGCGCGGTCGAAGGCGAAGTAGAAGCCCCTGTCGAGCAGCCGCAGAATCAGCAGCACCCCGACGAGGAGACCGCCGATCAGTGCGAGGATCCGCGCAATTCTCGACGGCAGTACGCAGGCGAGTATGACGAACACCAGGCCTTCGAGCGGGATCCGGAGGAAGGCGGCCGGCGACAGGTTGCCGGTGTGGTCCGGTACGACGAGCGCAGCCCAGAGCACGAGCACCGCGAGCGCCGACGTCACGGCGGCGCGGGTGCCGGGCGGACTTCCGGCCTGGCGCCACAGCCCCCAGCTGTGACGGCCGAACGACTCGGCCAGCAGTCCCATGGCGATCAGCACCAGCACCGTGGTCACCGCATCGGGCAGGATGCCGGTCGCAGCGACAGTCAGGGTGATGCCCTGGATCGCGGCGACCACCTTGGCCCAGTAGCGAGGCGGGAGTGAACCGCGCAACCACGGCAACGCCCAACTGGCGGCCACGAACAGATAGCGGGCCGCACCGATCGCAAGCACCCACCAGCCCACAGAAGGTGCGACGTACACGCACAGGACCATGATCAGGAACGCGTCGACCTCCATGTCGAAGCGCGCTCCGAACGCCGAAACGGTGCCGGTACGCCGGGCAACCTTCCCGTCCACCCCGTCGAGGACCAGCCCGATCGTCGCGAGGGCCACGACGATCGCCACCGGCGCCCGGCCGCCGAACGAGTCGGCCGTGAGCGCCGCGACCCCGCAGGCGAGGACCGCGCGGGTCAGTGTCACTCTGTCCGCGGGCCCCAGCCCGTCACGACCGTGATGCACCATCGCACGGGCGAGCAGCGCGGCGAGGCCGGCTCCGGAGGCAACGCCGATCGCCCAGCCGGCCACGTCGAGGCCGGTGACCGCTGCAAGTACGCCGAGGAGCACGAGCAGACCAGCGAAGCCGGCGAGCGGGCCGGTCAGGACGCGGCGGCGTACTCGACCCTGAACCAGACGCACAATGCCTCCGTAGCTACGGGTACGAGAGTGATACGAGAACAGCGTCGCACCGGTTCATCCGGCCGGGAGAAGGAGACTGAGGTGCCGATAGAACCACGCGCGTTCTGGATCTGCGAACCCGGCGAGCGGTCGTTGTGAGGCAGGTGCACTTCCTGCTCCCGGATGGGATCGACGATCCGCGGCGGCCGAGCGGTGGCAACGTCTACGACCGCCGGATCTGTGACGGACTCACGGCACTCGGCTGGTCGGTCCACGAGTACGCCGTGGCCGGCCAGTGGCCCCTTCCCGACGCGGCGGCCCGCTCGGCCGCGGGCGCGGCGCTGGCCCGGGTCCCGAACGGCGAACTGGTGTTGGTCGATGGCCTGCTGGCGTCCGTGCTCCCCGAGGTGCTGGAGCCTGAGGCCGACCGCCTACGGCTCGTCGTACTCCTGCACATGCCGCGGGACGAGGCGCGCGAGGTCGCCGCGCTGTCGGCGGCATCCGCGATCGTGGCCACGAGCGACTGGACCCGGCAGTGGCTGCTCGACCACTACTCGCTGCCCGAGAATCGCATGTACGTCGTGCGCCCGGGCGTCGACGTTGCCGACCTGGCATCGGGTTCGGTGTCCGGCGGGCGGTTGCTCTGTGTCGGAGCGCTCACCCCGACCAAGGGTCCCGACCTCCTGCTCGAGGCGCTGGCCATGGTGGACGATCCGGCCTGGCGGTGCGTTTTCGTCGGCTCAATGGACCTCGATGTGGAGTTCGTCGATGGACTGCAGCGGCAGGCCAAGGACCTGGGCCTGGCCGACCGGGTGTGCTTCACCGGCCCGCTCGCGGGCGCCGAACTCGAGCGCGCCTACGCACAGGCGGACGCCTTGGTACTGGCGTCCCGGGCCGAGACCTACGGCATGGTCGTCACCGAGGCGCTCGCCCGCGGGCTGCCGGTCGTGGCCAGGAACGTCGGCGGCGTACCGGAGGCTCTTGGCCAAGCCTGCGACGGGAGCCGACCGGGCCTGCTGGTCGCGCCGGGCGACCCACAGGCTCTCGCACAGGCGCTGCGCCGATGGCTGGGTGACCCCTTCGAGCGCGTGCGGTTGCGCGTGGCGGCCGAATCCCGGCGCCTGACGCTGTCCGACTGGTTACAGACCGCACGCGAGCTGTCGGACGTGCTGTCGGACGTCGCCGGATGAACCAGTGGCAGCCGGCAGCCGTGTTGTTGGTACGAACTACGAGATCGGAACCGTCATCAGCCGAAGCATCTGGACCTGGGCGCGCGTCGTGGGCGGCGCCGCGATCCTCGCCGTTCTCGTGTGGCGAGTAGGCACGGGCCCGTTGGTGGACGGGCTCCGGCTGACGACCGGTTGGCCGCTTGCCGCCGCGGTCGCGATCACCTCGCTGACCACGTTGTGCTGTGCCTGGCGGTGGAGGCTCATCGCCGGCGGGCTCGGCGTCGAGATGCCGCTGAGGACCGCGGTGGCCGCGTACTACCGGTCCCAGTTCCTCAACGCCACACTGCCCGGTGGGGTGGTCGGCGACGTACACCGCGCCGTACGTCACGGGCGCGAGGCCGGCGACCTGGGCCGTAGCCTGCGAGCCGTCGCGTGGGAGCGGACGTCGGGATTTGCAGTACAGATCGTGCTGACGGTGGGCGTACTGCTCCTGCTGTCCTGGCCCGCCTTTGCTCCTGCGGCCGCTGTCGGGGTCGCGGTCGTCGCTGGCGTGGTCGCCGTACTCCTTCATCTGAAAGGACGTCGCCTCTCCTCGCGGATCGGACGCGCCTTCACCAGCGACCTCCGCGATGCGGTCCTCGCGCCGCGGGCCTGGCCGGGCATCCTGCTCGCCTCCACCGTCGCCGTACTCGGCCACGCTGCCGTCTTCCTGATCGCAGTACGAGTAACCGGCGCGGACGTGTCGCCGGCCCGGCTGCTGCCGCTGGCACTCGTCGTCCTGACGGCCTCGGCGGTGCCGACGAACATCGCAGGCTGGGGCCCACGCGAGGGCGCGGCCGCCTGGGCGTTCAGCTCGCTCGGCCTGGGCGCAGCGCTCGGCGTCACCGTCGCGGTCGTCTACGGCCTGCTCGCCCTGGTCGCAACGCTGCCCGGAGCCGTCGTCCTGCTGGTTGCGCGCCAAAACGCCAAGATGCCCCTGAACTCTTAAGAGTCCAGGGGCATCGCGGTGGATCAGGCGTCAGCCGGGAACGGCACGCCGGTGTTGCTGTGGCACCGGTAGCCGTTGGGGTTCTTGAACAGGTACTGCTGGTGGTAGCCCTCGGCGTAGTAGAACGTGGTGGCGGGGGCTATTTCGGTGGTGATGTCGTCGTAGCCGAGGGGCTTGATGACGGGGGCGTAGAGGTCGCGGGTGCGTTCGGCCTCGGCGCGCTGAGCGTCGGTGGTGTAGTAGACGGCCGAGCGGTACTGGGAGCCGAGGTCGTTGCCCTGGCGCATGCCCTGGGTCGGGTCGTGGGTCTCCCAGAAGACCTTCAGCAGGTCGGTGAAGGTGGTCTTGGTCGGGTCGTACACGACCCGGACGGCCTCCGCGTGACCGGTACGCCCGGTGCAGACTTCCTCGTACGACGGGTTCGGGCTGTAACCGCCCGCGTACCCGACGGCCGTGGTGTACACGCCCGGCTGCTGCCAGAAGATCTCCTCGGTGCCCCAGAAGCATCCGGTGCCGAACCAGACCTCCTCGAAGCCCTCGGGCGCGGCAGCGGTCTGCGGCGTGTGCAGGACGATGTTCTCGTCCGGTACGGCGAAGCCGGGGGTGGGCCGGCCGGGCAGTGCGGCCTGCGGCTCGACCATGGCGGTGTTGCGGCTGAAGAACGACATTCTCACGCCTCTCGCAGTGTGACTCTCATAGTCCCTCAACGCCCCCGGTCAGGCGAACCTTCCCCACACCCCTTACGGCACGATGACGTGCGAACCGCCACGCCATCACAATTGCGCGCTCCGGGCGGCTCCCAGCGGGCGCGCGGCAGACGGAGCCAATTGTGATGGCCTGGGCGTTCGCATTAGCGGGCGATGCGGTGGAGGTGCGGACTTGAGCCACTCACTAACAGCCGCATCGGGCCGCTCGAACGCGGCGCCTGAGCGCGAGCCGGTCCGGCCTCGGGAGGTTGGTGAGTGGCGGACGTCCGCCCTACGCGATCATCACCCCAGTCCGCCGAGTGAGAGCGCCGGCTGTGGTCAGGGACGCGTACGACGCGGCGAGGCGGGTGACCCCCTCGCGTAGCGAGTCGACGTCCAGCGTGAACGGGAGGCGGATGAACGACTCGAGGCCGCCGTCGGGGGAGAACCGGGACCCGGCGACGAGGAGCGCGCCGTTGCGTTGGGCGACGCCGACGAGGCTGGAGCCGACCGGTTCGGGCAGCTCGCACCACAGCGACAGCCCGCCCGACGGCAGCCGGAACTTCCACGAGGGAAGCTCCTCGGACACAGCGGCCGCCAGCGCATCTCGCCGCTCCGCCAGTGACGCCCGGCGCTCCGGCAGCAAAGTGGAGCGGCGCCGCAGAAGGTCCGCGACGACCAGCTGCTCCAGCACCGGTGCACCTAGGTCCATCGACGCCCGCGCGTCCAGTACGCGCGCGACCAGCGCCTCCGGCAACCGCATCCACCCGATCCGCAACCCGCCCCAGAACGACTTGCTCACCGACCCGACCGTGATCACCCCGTCCGGGTCGTACGACGCGAACGGCGGCGGCATCTCCTGCCCGTCCAGCGACAGCTCGAACAGCGTCTCGTCCACGATCGCCGTCGTCCGTGACCGCGCGAACGCCCGCGCTAGCCGCTGCCGATCCGCCGCGGACATCAGGAAACCGGTCGGATTCTGGAAGTCCACCACCATCCACGCCGCCCGCGGCGCCGTCTGCCGAATCGTTGCCTCCAGCAAGGGCAGGTCCCAGCCGCCGGGCGACATCGGTACGGCGACCACGCGGCAACCGCTGCGCCGGATCGCGTCCACCGAGTTCGGGTGCGTCGGACTCTCGGTGAGGACGCGGTCGCCGATCTGCGTGATCGCCCGTACCGCGATCGACGTCGCGGCGAGCGCTCCGGCGGTGACGATGATCTGATCCGCCGTCGTCGGCAACCCGCGTTCGCAGTACGCCGCCGCGATCTCGGAACGCAGTACCGGCAGGCCCTGCGGGTGGTACCCGGGCGTGGCGAGGTGCATCGGCAGCTCACCGGCCGCCGACGCCACCGCCGTACTGATCCCGGGCACCGCGGCCGGCGCCGCGCAGGTGAAATCGAACAGCCCGTCCGTGTCGATGCCCGGCGCGTGGTGCCGCCCGAGCTCCGGCTCGACCTTCGACGGCAGCGCGGTGACGCTCCCCGAACCACGCCGGCTCGTCAGGTAGCCACTGTCACGCAACGCGCGATAGGCGGACGCCACCGTCGTACGGCTGACCCCCAGCGCCTCGGTCAGTTCGCGCTCGCTCGGCAGCCGCGACCCGGGCATGATCCGCCCGTCCGCGATCAGCAGCCGGAGCCGCTCGGCCAGGACCCGGTACGCCGGACCGGTCCCGTCGGCCCACTCGCCGAGCAGGCCGCTTAACGTGCTGGCGGGAAGATAACGGGCTCGCATGCAGTCCACTATCCCGCAACTGGCTATCGAATGCCAGGCCACTTACCCCGGATACTCGATCTCGTGACCGCCACCTCCGATGCCCCGCCGCGTCAGCTCGCGCCCCTCAACCCGATCCAGCAACTGAAGGCAGGCCACCTCCCGCGCCGCCTGGTGCAGCTGTACGTCGGCCTGACCCTGTACGGCGCCTCGATGGGCCTAATGATCCAGGGCAACCTCGGCCTCGACCCGTGGGACGTGTTCCACTCCGGCATCACCAAGCACCTCCCGCTCAGCTTCGGGGTCGTGGTGATCGCGGTCAGCTTCGTCGTACTGCTCGCCTGGATCCCGCTGCGCCAGTGGCCCGGCCTCGGCACGATCAGCAACGCGATCGTCATCGGCCTGGTCGCCGACCTGACGCTGGCGACGGTCGACCGCCCGGACGCGCTCTGGCTGCGGATCGTGTTCATGCTGTCCGGTGTCGTCCTCAACGCAGTGGCCGGTGCCCTCTACATCGGCGCGCAGTTCGGGCCCGGTGCCCGCGACGGCCTGATGACCGGCCTGGTACGCCGTACCGGTCTGAGCGTCCGCCTCGTCCGGACCTCCCTCGAGCTGACCGTCCTCGCGACGGGCTTCCTGCTCGGCGGCTCGATCGGCGTCGGGACCGTCGTCTACGCGCTCTCGATCGGCCCGCTCGTCCACGTCCTGCTGCCGATCTTCACCGTCCGCCTGAAGCGCGAGTAGCCACGATGTGGCGAGCCGGAGAGTAGGAGCAATGCATCGTGGCGGTCGTTCCCGATCAGGAACTGATCAAGCAACTGCTGGACAAGATGGAGCTCAAGTCAGCAGACCGGCTCCACTTCACGCTCCTCCGTGGCTGATCGGGCGGGTGAGGGTGAGAAAGTGGTGACGTGCAGCGCTCGACCAGTTCCCGGGACACCGAGGCGGAGATCCATCGCGCCGCGGTCGACCTGTTCTCGACCCAGGGGTACGACAAGACCAGCCTGCGCGAGATCGCCGAGCAGGTCGGGATCACCAAGGCGTCGGTGTACTACCACTACTCGTCGAAGCAACAGCTCCTGCGCGCGATCGTCGGCACGTTCCTCGACGACCTGTTCGAGGTACTGCGGCTCACCGAGACGCTGGAGTGGTCGTCGGAGAACGAGCAGCAGGCGCTCGGGGCGTACGTCGACGTGATCATCGCGCACCGGGCGACCGGTCCGACACTGCTCCGCGACATCGCCGCCGTACTCGCCGCCTTCGGAGACGACCTCGACGAGCTGATCGCCCGGAGCCGGCGGTTCCAGCTGTGGCAGGCCGGGCCGAATCCGACGGCTGCCGATCGGGTGCGTGCCGCTGCCGCGGTGGAGACGGTCGGGGCGGCGATGTCCGCCGAGCTCGATCTCTCGGTCAGCGACGCGGAGATCCGAGCGGTGCTGCTGGACGCTGCGACCGCGGTTCTTGCTCGCCGCGGGACCCCGGTGGGCGAGTGAGCGGGTACCGGTTCACGGCGCCGCTGTGGCAGTACCCGGGCGAAGGCAGCTGGTACTTCGTCACGGTGCCGGAGGATGTCAGCGACGAGATCACGGACCTGACCGAGGGGCGCCGGAAGGGCTTCGGGTCGGTGCGGGTCACGGTGACGGTCGGCGCCAGTACCTGGCAGACGTCCGTGTTCCCGACGAAAACCGGCACGTACGTCCTCCCCGTCAAGAAGCCGGTCCGAACCGCGGAGAACCTCACCGAAGGCACTCCAGTAGAAACACAGCTGACGCTGACCGACTTCTGACAACCCTTGTGGTGAAGTGCCTCCGGTGGACCTACGACGCGGCGGTGTCCCGTGTCACCTTTCCGAGGCAGGCCCGCGGACCGTGGGCGACTGCCGGCCCGGCATCTGGTGGTCCGGCCTGGCGCCCTGGTCCGACGTGGCGCCCTGGCCCGACTGGTGCAGTGGCGCGGCGGACGCACGCGGCGGCGCGCTGGCGCGACCGGTCATCGACGTCGCGTCGGCGTTCAGGTTCTGCGCGACCCCTTCGCTCGAGGTGCTGACGGTTGCGTTGCCGGACATCGAATCGGCGCGGACGATCCTGGGCCCGTTCGCGGCCGGATCGACAACGTGGATCCGGGCGTTGCCGGACATGGAGCCCACGCGCGCTGTCCCGCCGGCGAACTGGTCGACCGAAACGCTCCCGCTCTGTGTCTTCGCCCGCACCTCGCCCTCGGCGCGGCCGACCGACACGTCCCCGCTCTGTGCCCTCGCGTCGAGGTCCTGGACCCGGCCGACGGACACGTCTCCGGACTGGGTCTCAGCAGTGACGGTCCTCGCGGCGTCCACGTTCACGTCTCCGGACTGGGTCTTTGCGTCGACAGTGTCGAGGCCGCTCGCCTCGATGTCGGCGCTCTGGGTCCGTGCGCTGAGCGCGCTGCCCGGTGGCACGACGGCGGTGATCTCGATCGGCGACGGCGGCGTCACGCCGGCACCGTTGCCGTTGATCTGTACGCCGTTGACGCTGATCGGACCGTTGTAACCGGAGATCTGGATGCCATTGCCGGTGGTGATCACTCCGCCGCTGATTTGGCCGATCGACATCCGGCCATTGGCACCGGTGATGGTCATCCCGCCGTTCGACGGGCCGGCGACGTTCGCCGACAGCACGCCTTCGCGGTTCTGCGTCAGCGTCGCGCGGTTCACGGCCTCGGCCGAGGGGCCGTCGGTGTCGGTGGTCGAGATCACCATCGTGGCCTGTGTGCAGTTGGGGTCGACCCGAACCGAGACCTTGCCGGCCGATCGCAGTAGTGCGGCATCGATGGTGACGGGCCCGGCTGCGTCTGCCACGAGTTCCCGACGGGTCGAGGGCGTGCTCCTCGGGTTCTCCCCGGACGCGGACTCTTGCGGTTGCTGCGCGTCGGCCGCAGCCTCCCGGGGATCGGCACCACGCGGCGGCTGTCCGTTGACACCAGGCCCCTGCGGGTTGACGCCAGGCTGTTGGGGGCCGGGCAGTTGCTGGTTGGTGTTTGTTTGCTGGGGGTCGACGGTTGGTTCTGGGGTGGTTGCCGGGTCCTGCGTGTTGGCTGCGGGGGCGTCCAGTTCGTTGGCGGACTGACGCTCCTGTTGCGCCTCGGCGTCAAGGACGGACGCGCCCTGGGTTGCGGACGACTTCGTCCAGCGCTCGGCGGCAGGTACCGCCTGCGGCTCTGCACCCTCGACCACCGGGCCGCCCTGCGTCGCCTGTGGCTCTCCGCCCTCACCGAGCTCAGGTCCGTTTTTGTTCTCCCCGACCTCGGCCGCGCCCACCGCCGGCCGCTCACCGCTCTCAGCCTGCTGACCCTCAGCCCGAGCCTCGCCAACCTCAGCCTCACCACCGACCTCGGCCTCGCCCGCGGCCCGAGGCTCGTTGCCTTCGCCGAGCTCGGCTTCACCAGCGGCCCGGGGCTCGGCGGCCTGGGCCTCGCCCTCTGTGCGGGCTTCGCCGAGCTCGGCCTCGCCTTCGGCGCGGCGTTCGTCTGGTTGCTGGTCGCCTGTCTCCAGCTGGTTGGCGCCTTCACGTTGCTGAGTGGGCTCCAAGGCCGGGTTCGCGGCGTTTTCCTGCTGGAGTTGCTGGACGCGCGCCTCGAGCAGTTGGCGCATCTCCGCCTGGAGGCGGTTGTTCTCCTCCATCAGCGTGAGTGTCTGCTGCTGGGCCTGCAGGATCGCCTGCTGCAGCGTCGCGATCCGCTGGGTCATCTGTTCGGACTGCTGCGGCGACGGCGCCTGCCGGACCGCGTCCCGGGACTGGATGCCCGGCGCCTGCCGCCCGGCTCCGTTCTCGTTCTGCCGCCCTGCTGCGTTCTGGTTCTGCTGCCCGGGCACGTTCTGGAACCGGCCTTCGGGCCGGAACACCTGATCCATCCGGCTCGACGCCAGCGCCGCGAGGTCCGCGCGGTTGATCTCCGACCGGCCGATCTCCCATCGGACCTGCGGATCCGTGCGTTTGACGTCCCGCGCCGCCTGCGTGAACGCGGCTTTGAGCGCCTTCGTCCCCCGTCGCCTGTCCTGCCAGCGCGAGTACCCGTTGGCGATCCGGCGCAGCGGGTTCCGCGTCTGGCCGGGAGCGGGGTTGGTACGGGCGGCCGCTTCCGCACCGAGTCGCTGCGAGATGTCGCCGTACCGGTCCGGGCGGAACTGGGCGTCGACGTGCAGACTCGCCAGTTGCTGCAGATCGGCGCGGGTCATGTTCGAGCGGCCGATCGCCTCGCGGACGGCCGGGTCCATCCGCTTCACGTCGCGGGCTGCCTGCGCGTACGCCGCCTTCAGCGTCTTCGTGCCCCGCCGGGTCGTGCTCCAGCGCGAGACCCGCTCACGGACACCGCGCGGGTTCTCCGGGTAGGACTCGCTCACGCCCGCACCTCGCTCCGCGCGGCTCCGGCAGCTCGCATTGTTCGCTCGCTCACGGGGGTCTCCTAGTCGATGTACACGGCGTAGTTGACCCCGACAGACGTCGTCAGCGGGTCCTTGCTGGGCTTTGTGCTGTAGAGGTGGATCTGGGCGCCCGGACGCAGCCAGACGGCCAGATGCCGGCGGCCGGTCCCGGCACCGGGCTCCCACTCGTCGGCGAACGTCGGACTGCCCTCGTCACCGACGTAGTCGGGCTGTCCCCAGTGCCTGGTCGCGAGCGCGAGGTGGTCCGGCCAGTGCGCGTCCAGCCCGGACTCGGCTGCGGCGATGTCGTCCGGACCGATCTCGTACGCCGACCAGCCGCTGTCCGGGCAGTCCGGGAACGCCAGACCGTCGAACACGATCATCGTGGTGCCGCGACGCGTGGTGAAGCCCCACGAGACCATGTCGGCGCCGATCGCCTCGCCGGCCTGCAGCGGCCACGGCTGCCAGGACGTCTGGCCCATCACCCGGTGCACCAGGGCGCGCACGACCTCCGGCCCGGCCTCGTCGCCGTCCGGACCCGCGATGACGGCCCAGTCCGGAATCTCGGCGAGATCCGCCATCGCCAGGTCGTCCTGGTCGAGCGGCCTGTCCTGCGTCTTCATCCGGCCCCGTCGTCCTTTCATACCCGATTCCCTGACCGCGACTCTTGATGACCCGATAGATAACTCCCTGTGCGCAACCGTAGGCGGCGCAATGGGTCATTCGCCAGCCGGTACGACGCGCCTGTGGACAACTCGGATCCATAGGATCGTCTCAGCACCGGAGGTCGTGCGAGGCCCGAGTAGACCAGGCCGTACGCTGGTCCGGTGAACAAGGAACACCACTACGGCTTCGAAACGCTCGCCATCCACGCCGGGAACGAGCCTGACCCGACGACCGGCGCGGTCGTGCCGCCGATCTACGCGACCAGCACCTACAAGCAGGACGGCGTCGGCGGGCTGCGCAACGGATACGAGTACTCCCGCTCGGCGAATCCGACCCGGACGGCGCTGGAGGAGTGTCTGGCCGCGATCGAGGCCGGCACCCGCGGTTTCGCCTTCGCCAGCGGTCTGGCCGCGGAGGACACCCTGATCCGCTCGCTGTGCGTGCCGGGTGACCACGTGGTGTTCCCTGACGACGCGTACGGCGGCACGTTCCGCCTGTTCGCCCGCGTTCTCGGCACCTGGGGTGTCGAGATGACGCCCGCGGCGGTCACCCACCCGGAGGCGATCCGGGCCGCGATCCAGCCGGGGAAGACGAAGGTCGTCTGGCTGGAGACCCCGACCAACCCGCTGCTGAACGTCGCGGACATCGCCATCGTGGCCCAGATCGCACACGACGCCGGCGCCCTGCTCGTCGTCGACAACACGTTCGCCTCGCCGTACCTGCAGCAGCCGCTGGAGCTCGGCGCGGACGTAGTCGTGCACTCGACAACGAAGTACATGGGTGGGCACTCCGACGTGGTCGGTGGCGCGCTGATCGTGCGGGACGCCGAGCTGGCGGAGACGATCGCCTTCCACCAGAACGCCATCGGCGCGGTCGCCGGGCCGTTCGACTCGTGGCTGGTACTGCGCGGCATCAAGACGCTCGGCGTCCGGATGGACCGGCACAGCGACAACGCGGAGAAGGTCGTCGAGTTCCTGCAGCGGCACCAGTCGGTCAGCCAGGTGCTGTACCCGGGCGTCGACGGGCACCCGGGCCACGAGACCGCCGCCAAGCAGATGAAGCGGTTCGGTGGGATCGTCAGCTTCCGGGTCTCCGGCGGCGAGGCGCAGGCGCTGGACATCTGCAACAAGGCCGAGGTCTTCATCCTCGGCGAGTCCCTCGGTGGCGTCGAGTCCCTGATCGAGCACCCCGGCAAGATGACGCACGCCTCGGTCGCCGGTACGCCGCTGGAGGTCCCCGCGGACCTGATCCGCCTGAGCGTCGGCATCGAGACGATCGACGACCTCCTGCAGGACCTCGACCACGCCCTCTCCTAACAACCGCCCACGCCACCCCCGCCAATTGGCTGGTTGACCCAGCAAATGTGTGCGGCGGGGTGGCTGGGAGTTGAGGGTGGGTGGCTGCGGATGGAGAGGTTGGGTGGGTGTGAGCCTGGTGGTGGCGGTCGACTTCGGGTCGACGTTCACTAAGGCGGTTGCGGTGGATTCCGGCTCGGGCGAGCTTGTGGCCCGGGCCGAGCACCGTACGACGATCGACACCGACGTCATGCACGGGTGGCAGGCCTGTCGCGTCGTACTCGAAGCGGCCGACCGTGGCGTGCGGAACGCCGAGGTACTGGCCTGTTCGAGTGCGGGCGGTGGTCTGCGGATCGGTGTCGTGGGCAACGAAGAGCTCGTGACCGCTGAGGCGGGCAAGCGGGTGGCGTTGTCCAGCGGCGGTCGCGTCGTGGCGGTCGTCAGCGGTGGGCTGAACGCGACGAGTCAGAAGGAGCTGCGCAAGGACCGCCCGGACGTCGTCCTGTTGCTCGGCGGCACCGACGGCGGCAACTCGGCCGTACTGCTGAAGGCCGCCGCGACACTCGCGAAGTACAAGTGGTGGAAACCGGTCGTTGTCGCAGGCAACATCGAAGCGCAGACGGAAATCGCGGAAACACTGACCGCGGCGGACGTGCCGCATGTACTGGCGGAAAACGTCGTACCCGAGATCGGTGTGTTCGCGCCGGACAGTGCCCGCGCCGCGATCCGCGAGATGTTCCTCGAGCACGTGATCGGCGGGAAGAACCTGTCGCGTGACCCGTCCTTCGCGCGCATGATCCGCGCCGCGACGCCGGACGTCGTACTGCGGGGTGTCGAGGTGCTCGCCGCGTTGCACGGTGACGTGGCGGTCGTGGACATCGGCGGCGCCACCACCGACGTACATTCGGTGATCGAGCTCGACCCCGAGGACGCGAACCTCGGACGCGAGGTGGTGGCGCCGCATCCCGTGACCCGGACTGTCGAAGGCGATCTCGGGATGCGCTGGAGCGCCGTACCGGTCGTTGCCGCCGGCACCGAGGCCGGTCTGATCGCGGACGTGGACGAGTTGCACGCGGCGGCCGAACGCCGGCGGGCGGACCCGTCGTACCTTCCGGACAGTGGGCATGAGGCGTCGTACGACGAGACGCTGGCGAGCGTTGCCGCGACGGTCGCGCTGCGCCGGCACGCGGGGCGGCAGCGGATCGTGTTCGGGCCGGGTGGACGGGTGATCGAGCGCTCCGGGAAGGATCTGCGCGAGGTCGATCTGCTGGTCGGGTCCGGGGGAGTGCTGCGGCACAATCCGCCGGAGGTCGCGGCGCGGATCCTCGGTTCGATCGGGACGAACGCGCAGGAGGAGGGGTGGCTCGTCCCGCAGCACGCTGAGGTGTGCGTCGACGCGGACTACGTTCTCGCTGCGGTCGGCCTGCTCGCGGACGATGCCCCCAAGGCTGCGGAGGGCCTGGCTGCCCACATTCATGGAACAGGCCTGGCCGGGCACTAGTCTCGTCAACACATCAGCTTGCGGAGGTGGGATGAGCGAGTCGGGGCGGGACGGGACCGGGGAGCACGACCAGCCGAGTCCGGTGGCGGACAACAACGTGCCTGAGCAATCCAGCAAGCCAGCAGCCGACCCACCAGTCGACGCGGTAGCCGCGCCGGCAGTTGACGTGGTCGAGGCGCCGGCGGCTGCCCGGTCGACGAAGGTGGATCACGGTGTGACGCCGGCGATGGAGATCGCCAGTGCGTGGGCGTGGCGGTTCCTGGTGATCGTCGCGGCCGTCGGGGTGATCGGCTACGGGATGCGGTACCTGTCCGAGGTCGTCGTACCGGTGACTGTCGGCGTACTCCTCACCGCGCTCCTGATCCCCGTCACCAACGGCCTGCAGAAGCTCCGCCTGCCGCGGGGGCCCGCGGCAGGCATCACCGTGATCGCGACGCTCGGGGTGATCGCCGGCCTGCTGACGCTGGTCGGCACGCAGATCGCCGGGCAGTTCGAGGACTTGTCCAACCAGGTCGGCGAAGGCGTGCAGAAGCTGCGCGACCTGGCCCGGATCAACTTCGGCCTCACCGACGCGGACATCACCAGCCTCTTCAAGCAGTTGCAGAAGCAGGTCACGTCCGGCGGCGCGCTCGGTCAGCAGGCGGCAGCGGTCGGTACGACGGCGACGCACCTGGTGGCCGGGTTGTTCATCTCGCTGTTCTGCCTGTTCTTCTTCCTGTACCAGGGCGAGCAGATCTGGTCGTGGGTGGTCCGGCTGTTCCCGCGCCGGGCCCGCGTCAAGGCCGACTCGTCGGGCCGGAAGGCGTGGATCTCGCTGACGGCGTTCGTCCGCGCCACGGTGGTCGTCGCCGCGGTCGACGCGATCGGGATTTCGCTGGGCGCCGCGATCCTCGGCCTGCCGCTGGTGAGCGCGATCGGGATCCTGGTGTTCGTCGGCTCGTTCATCCCGGTCGTCGGCGCCCTGATCAGCGGCGCGGTCGCGGTTCTCGTCGCGCTGGTTGCCAAGGGCCCCATCATCGCGATCGTGATGCTCGCGGTCGTGATCGGCGTACAGCAGCTGGAGGCGCACGTCCTGCAGCCGTTCCTGCTCGGCCGCGCTGTCAGCGTGCACCCGCTGGCGATCATCCTCTCGATCGCCACCGGCGTGGTCGTCGCCGGCATCGTCGGCGCGCTGGTCGCGGTCCCGACCGCGGCCGTCCTGAACGCCATCGTGAACCACCTGGCCGGCCACGACGTGGATCCAGAACCCCCAAGACCCCTCCCCAGACCTCTCCCCAGACGCCGCCCCCACCCAACCCCCACCGACTAGCCGCTCCAACGGTGCAGGGTTAGCGTCAGACACCCTCCATCCATCGCAGACGAGCAGACTCAGCTACCCCGCTCGCCCTTGGCCCGCTCCTGATTCAACGCCTGTCCCCTGCGCCCGGAGGCGCCGGCCGAGCCTGCAGCCTGAACCTCCGCGGGCATCGCCTGTCCGGAGTTCATCAAGCCCACCGACTTGTCGATGTCCGGATTGGCTTCGCGGGTCCGGATCTGGTTCGCCCAGGCGCCCATCCGCTCCTTCAGCCCGGCCGTCTGCACCGGGTCGAGGCCGTACTCCGCGTACTGCGCGTCCGGGATCCGCCGGGCGTCGTCGAGCAGGCTGGCGAACATGGGCCGGTCCAGCGGCGAGGCCTCCCGGGCGTCGGCCAGCTGGAGCAGGTGGTCGGTGGAGTACCCGGCCTGCATGGCGGCGTCCACGTCCACGAAGTCCTTGGCCTCACCGCGGGTCTAGATCGAGCCGACCTTGGAGCCGACCGCGTCCTCGACGGAGATCACCGGACCGACCTCGGACTCGACCGGAGGCTTGCTACGGAAGTCCTTGCCGAAGTCGATCTGGGCCTTCTCGTCGCCCATCGCGACCTCGATGCGGGCGTGGTGCGGGCCCTGGCGAACGATCTCCGTGCTGTAGCCCTGCTCCTCGAACGCCTGCCGGGCATCGCCGGCCGTCTCGCCTACATCCTGGTTCATCTGGTTGGTGAACAGGTCGACGTCGTCGGACTCGCGGCGTCCGATGCCGTGGCGGGAGAGGGCGTTGCCGCCGGCGAGCGCGAAACCCTTGTCGCGGACTGCGTCCAGGGCGATGCGGGTGGCGCGTTCGTGCTCTGGCTTCATCCTCGGGTTCCGTCACCGGCGGCCAGCTGCGGGAACGCCTGGTTCCAGAGCTGTGCGCACCGGCGGGGGAGCCGGAGCCGCGACCAGAGGGCCACCAGTACGTCACGGTTGAGGTACTGGGTCAGGTCGTCCTGGGTCGACGCCTCGCTGATCACCTTGTTGTACAGGGCGGTCGCTTCGTCGATGTTCGCCAGGTCGTACGAACTGTTCGGTCCCCAGTCGAGCCGCGTGGGCAGGTCGATGACGCCTGCGGTCGGCCCCCGGAGCAGGTCCAGTGACTCGGGCACGATGTACGGGATCATCGACGCGTAGGTGTCGCCGGGCTGCGCCTCGTGCTTGTTACTCATGAGCCTATCGTTCCAGACGGCCCGTCCATCCGGCCGTCGGTGAGCGTCGCGGCCCATTCGCTCGCCGTACGCCGGATGCGCGAGATCTGCTCGGGATGTGCGCCGTACCGGGCGAAGCCGGAGTCCGGGAGCCGGGCTCCGGCTCGTAACTGGCCGGCGAACATCTGGCGGTCCAGCGGGTTCGCCTCGCGATGGTCGGCGAGCTCGAGCAGGGTGTCCCGGTCGTACCTGCCACTGTCCAGGACGAACTGGACGTCGATGAAGTCGCGAGGCTCCAGCCGGGAGTACACGGCGCCGACCTTGCTGCCGATCGCGTCGGCCTCGGACAGCACCGCGCCGATCTCCATGGTGACTGGTGGTTGCTGCCGATGATCCACCCCCAGATCGGCCTTGACGGTCGACTCGACCACGAGCCGGGCGAACAGCGGCGCCCGCCGTACGACCTCGGTGTGGAGCCCGGCGGAGCGGTAGGCGGCGACCAGGAGGTCGACGGCCTCGGCGAAATGGCCGGGGTCGAGGTCGTTCGTGAAGAGGTCGATGTCGTCGGACTCGCGGTCCCCGAAGCCGTGGGCCTGGAGCGCGTAGCCGCCGGCCAGGACGAAGCCGTACGGGGCCAGGGCTCGCAGGCCGAGGGTGGCCATCCGGGTCTGCAGCGGGTTCATGGGGTCAGTCTGCCGGGTGCGAAACGGAAGACACCGCCGAGCGGGGCTCGACGGCGTCTTCTGTGGTGCTTCGGGGGCGCTGTGTCAGCGACTGCCGATGCCCTTGTTGTCGGTGTTCTTCTGCAGGTTGCTGTTGGCGGTCTGCTCCGTCGTCTGCTGCGTCTGCGTGGGCTGACTCTGGTTGACGGCCTTTCCGGCCGGGGCCATACCGCCGAGCGCGGCGTGCGTGGCCTGAGCCTCGACCTGCTTCTGGAGCTGCTGGGCGACGTTCTGCGCCGCTTCCAGACGGGACTCCAGCGTCGGACCGGACATGATGCGGCTGTGCTGCTGGCTCAGCTGCGTCAGGTCCTTCGGGGTCGCGCCCGGCATGTTCTTGTCGAACCTCGCGGCGGCGATGGTCGCGCGAGCGCCTTCGGCCGCGACCGACACCCGGGTCTTCTGGGTCTCGATCCAGCGCGACGCGCGGTCGACCGCACCCTTCCCGGCCGCCATCGCCTTGCCGCCGAGCTCGGCGGCCCGGTCGACCTGCCGGCCACCGAACTCGGCGGCCTGGGTGACCTGCTGGCCGCTCCACTCGCGCCCGGCCTTGATGCCCTTGCCGGCCGCTTCGACACCGGCCTGGTACGTGCCGGCGGCTTGCTGACCGAATTCGAGGGCCCGGTCGACCTGCCGGTCCGTGAACGCGGCGGCGCGGTCGATCTGCCGGTCCCCGAACTCGATGGCGCGGTCGATCTGCCGGTCGGCCCGGTCGATCTGCCGGTCCGTGAACTCGACGGCGCGGGTGACCTGCCGGCCACCGAACTCGGTGGCCCGGGTGACCTGCTGGTCGCCCCATTCGCGGCCGGCCTGCACGTACTGGCCAGCCTGCGTCGCCAGTTCCTGCGCCCTGGTGCTCAACCGGTGCGACGTCTGGCTGTAGACCGCGTGCACGCGGGCGGTGGCGGCGTGGACCTTGTCGTTCAACCGGTCCTTCAGCGGCACCTTCTGGGCGTTCCGGATCAGCCGATCGAAGTCGGTCTGCTGCAACTGCGCGATCGTCGCAAGGTTCTCCCATCCCTGGGGCGACAGCTCTCCCAGGCGGTCCAGGCTTTCGGCCCAGTTACCTCTCGCGGGGCTTTCGGTGGGCTGTGACATGGATGCTCCTAGTCGATGTAGACCGCATACGTGACGCCCACCGCTTCGGTCAGCGGATCCTGCGTCGGCTTGCTGCTGAACAGGTGGAACTGCGCGCCCGGGCGGACCCAGGCGGCCAGGTGGCGCTTGTCGGCCCCCGCGCCCGGTCGCCACTCGTCGACGAACGTGGGACTGCTGTCGTCACCGACGTAGTCCGGCTCGCCGAAGTGCTGGCGGGCCAGGTCGAGCATCGCCGGCCAGTGCTCGTCGAGCCCGGCCTCGGCGGCGGGGACGTCGTTGGGCTGGATCTCGTACGCCGACCAGCCGCTGTTCCGGGCGTCGGCGAACGCGAGTCCGGGGAACACGATCACTGTGCTGCCGCGCTTGGTGGTGAAGCCCCACGACGCGAGCACGTCGTCGATCTGCTCGCCGGCCTCGAGCGGCCAGGGCGTCCAGTTGGTGGCCGCGGTGACCCGCTGCACGATCGCCCTGACCACCTCGAGACCGGTGTCGTCGTTGTCCGGTCCGGCGATCGGCCGCCAGTCGGCGATCTCGGCGAAGTCGGCCATCGCTGCTGCGTCTTCGTCGAGTGGCCTGTCCTGGGTTTTCATTCCGGGCTTGTTCCTTCCGTCAGTGCTCAAGCCGTCGTCTGCCACCGTAGGGCGCGACGAGGTCAGTGGGCCGACCTGCTGATTCTGGTGTTCTGGTCTAGCGTTCGGGTGTGCTCTTGCCGGTGCCGTTGTTCTTGCCGGGCTCGAACCGGCTGGACTCGTTGCGTACGCCGGAGGTCTCGCCGGTGCGCTCCTGACCCGGGGCGACCGGAGGACGCGTCGCGGCCTGGACGCTCTTCAACAGCTCGGGGGACAGACCCGCCGGCCCGGCGCCGACCATCGTCGCGACGCGTCGAGACGTCTCGGCCAAGGACTCCGGCGACACGCTGCTCTGCTCTCCGGTGGGCGGCCTGGTGTCGCCGTTCGCCATCTGGTCGCGCAGAGCGGTCCGGGCAGCCCGGCGCTCGTCGACTTCTGTCATGAGCCCTCCTCGTTGAGGTACACCACGTAGTTGATGCCGACCGACACCGACAGCGGTCTCGCCGTCGGCTTGTTGCTGTACAGGTGGATCTGGGCGCCCGGCGGCGTCCAGACCGCCAGGTGACGTCGGCCGGTCCCGGCGCCGGGGGCCCAGTCGTCCTCGAAACCGGTCTTGCTCTCCACTCCGACGTACGACGGCTGTCCCCAGTGCCGGCAGGCGAGGTCGAATTTCGCCGGCCAGTGCTCGTCGAGTCCGGCGGCCGCAGCCTCCACGTCGTACGGCTCGATCGCGAACGCGACCCAGCCGCTGAACGGGCTGTGCGGCAGCACCTGGTCGTCGTACACCGCGAGCTCGGTGTTGCGGCGGGTCAGGAAGCCCCAGCCGTCGAGCTGGTCGTCGATCACCGTACGGCGGCTGATCGGCCACGGCTTCCAGTTCGTCCCGGACTTCACGCGACGGATCAGGCGGCGGACCGGAACTGGTCCGGTCTCACCCGCCTGCGGGCCGGCGAGGCGTCGCCAGTCTCGGACCTCGGCGATGTCTGCCATCGCGCGGTCGTCGTCGTCCAGCGGCCGGTCAAGTGTCTTCATCCTGGCGGCAGTCCTGTCGTCGCGGTACGTGTCGAAACTAAGTCTTCCGAGGGGTCAGGCGGACGTCCTGCTCGTGGACAACAGAAAAACAGCCGCCCTGGGAAGCTTCCCAGGGCGGCTGTCGGGTAGGTCAACCGAAGTTCGGTCTCAGTTCGATGACGCGGCTCAGTGCATGACCCTTAGTGCATGGCTGCGGCGGCCGAGGACTCCAGCGACTCCTCGCCCTCGGCCTTCGGGGCGTCGTTGCGGCCGGCCAGCCGCTGCTCCGGCGTGATGATCGCGATGACGAGTGCGATCGCCAGGAACGGCAGGGAGACCAGGAACACGTCGCCCATCGCGTCGACCAGACCGTGCAGGGCCCAGCCCTTCATCGGCTCCTTCAGCCCGTGCAGGGCCTGGACGCTGTTGGCCGCCTTGGCCAGCCCGTCGACGATGCCCTGGGTGGCGTTCGGGACGATGTCGGTCAGGTGGTCCTTCAGCCGGGTGGTCAGTACGGCGCCGTAGACCGCCGTACCGATCGCGCCACCCATCGAGCGGAAGAAGGTCATCGACGAGGTCGCGGTGCCCATGTGCTGCCGGGGCACGCTGTTCTGCGCCGCGGTGACGGTGATCTGCATCGACAGGCCCAGGCCGGCGCCCATCACGAACATGTAGATCGCCAGCTGCCAGTACGGCGTGGTCAGGCTCAGCGTGGACAGCAGCACCATCGCGGCGCCGACCATGACCGCGGAGATGATCGGGTAGATCTTGTACCGGCCGGTCTTGCTCATCAGCTGGCCGCTCGGGATCGACGCGGAGAAGATACCGACGATCATCGGCAGCAGCGCCAGGCCGGAGCGGGTCGGGGACATGTCCTTGACCGCCTGCAGGTACAGCGGCAGGAAGATCAGCGCACCGAACATCGCGAAGCCGAGCAGGAACGCGAACCCGGCGTACCCGGAGAAGATCCGGCCCTTGAACAGGTCCATCGGGATGATCGGCTCGGCCACCCGCAGCTCGATCAGCACGAACGCGACGGCCAATGCGACGGACGCGACCAGCAGAGCGATCGTGGTAGCGGTGCCCCAGCCGTTGGTCGGGCCGCTCCAGGAGACGGCCAGCAGCAGCGAGGTGACCGCGGCGGCCACGGTGGAGGCGCCGAGGTAGTCGATCTTGTGCGAGCGCTTCACGTGCGGCAGCTTCAGGACCGCGCTGACGATGCCCAGGGCAACCAGGCCGATCGGCAGGTTGATCCAGAAGATCCAGCGCCAGCCGGGACCGTCGGTGAGCAGGCCGCCGAGCAGCGGGCCGGCCACCGAGGACAGGCCGAAGACGGCACCGAAGTACCCCATGTACTTACCGCGCTCGCGCGGCGGGATCACGTCGCCGATGGTGGCGAACGCGAGTGACATCAGGCCGCCGGCGCCCAGACCCTGGACGGCCCGGAAACCGATCAGCATCTCGATGTTCTGCGACAGTGCGGACAGCACGGAGCCGGCCAGGAAGGTGACGATCGCCGCGATGAACAGCGGACGCCGGCCGTAGAGGTCGGAGACCTTGCCCCACAGCGGCGTGGAGGCGGTCGAGGTCAGCAGGTACGCCGTGACCACCCAGGACAGTTTGTCCAGGCTGTTGAACTCGCTGACGATGCGCGGCAGCGCCGTACCCACGATGCTCTGGTCCAGGGCGGCGAGGAACATGCCGGCCATCAGTCCACCGAGGACGACCAGGATCTGCTTGTGGGACAGGTAGTTGGGACCACCGTCGGTTGGTGCAGCCCCGCCGGCGGTGGCGGGTTCTGTGGTGCTCATCTGGTGCTCTCCAGGTTGTTGTCGGTGTTCTCGCGGGCGGCAGGGTCGCTGCCGGCCGCGGAGTCTTTGTCGGTACGGCGCTGTGCCGCGGCGGACTGCAGTCGCGGGGCGACCGCGGCCCAGCCCTTGTCGGCCCAGGCGGCGCTGCTGGGGGCTTCGGTGTGGGCGGCGACGCCGTCCGCGAAGCGGGTCATCAGCCGCTCGAAGGTCTGCACGTCCTGTTCGGACCAGCCCTCCATGGCGGCGCTGAGCAGCTCCATCCGGTGCCGGGCACTGGCCTCCCACTGCTCGATGCCCTGCTCGGTGAGCTCGACGCGGAACGCGCGCCCGTCGTCCGGGTCGGGGGAGCGGCGGATCAGGCCGAGCTGCTCCAGGGACCGGACGTGGCGGCTCGCGGTGGAGGCGTCGAGCTCCAGCTTCCCGGCGAGGTCGGACAGCCGCAGGGCGCCGTTGCACCGCAGCGCGAACAGCACGATGTGCGCGCTGTGGTCGAGTGTGTCGCCGGGCTGCTTGGCCTTCAGGCGGCGCCCGATCCGAGTGAACGCGTGCATGACGCCCTCGATGGGGGTCTGCGGGGTGTACGCGTCGTTTACTTGCATGCTGCAAGCATATACATGCTTGCGTGATACACGCAAATGAGTTTCCACAATCTTTGACTGAGTCGCCACTCATTTGCTCTCGGTCGCCGGACGATCACTGTCCGCAGCGAGACCCGCTGAGCTGTCCTGACGACGTCTGGCTCGGGCCGGAGCGGTTCGTAGGGCGAAGGGCTGCCATTCTGGACGGCAGTCCGGCGAGGTAGAAGGGTGACGGCATGACGCGGGTTGCAGTAGTTACAGGTGGTGGGTCTGGGCTGGGGCGGGAGATGGCGCTCGCGTTGGCCGGTGCGGGGTTCGACGTGTGGGTGACGGGCCGGACTGAGGAGAAGCTGCAGGAGACCGCCGCCGCAGCCGCTGACGCGGCGGCGGGGAGCGGGGAGGCGGGCGTCGTGCGGACCGCGGTGCTCGACGTCGCTGACGGGGAGGCGGTACGGCGGTTCTTCGGGGGACTCGAGCGGGTCGACGTACTCGTGAACAACGCGGGCACCGGGTCCCCGGCCGCGGCGGTGCAGGACGTACGGGAGGAGGACTGGCGGCAGGTGGTGGACACCAACCTGACCGGGTCGTTCCTCTGCGCGCAGGCGGCGTACGGCGTCATGCTCCGGCAGGACCCGAAGGGCGGGCGGATCATCAACAACGGATCGATCTCGGCGCACGTACCGCGGCCGCAGGGGATCGCCTACACGGCGAGCAAGCACGCCATCACCGGTCTGACCAAGGGCCTCGAACTGGAGGGGCGTGCGCACGGCATCACTGCCTGCCAGATCGACATCGGGAACGCCGCGACCGCGATGACCGCCCGGATGGAGCAGGGCGTGCTCCAGCCGGACGGGTCGATCGCCGTCGAGCCGACGTTCGACCCGAAGATCGTGGCCGCCTTCGTGGTGCAGATCGCGCAGCTGCCGACGTCCGTCGCGGTACCGACGCTGACGGTCATGGCAGCCGGCATGCCTTATGCAGGAAGAGGCTGACGCAGAGGAAACTGTCTGACGGTCCGTCTAGTGTCAGTCAGGTGAGTGAGCAGCGGGAGTCCTTGGTTCATGTTCGCGGGCTGCGCAAGTCGTACGGCGACTTCGAGGCGGTTCGGGGCATCGACCTGGACGTGTGGCGTGGTGAGGCGTTCGGGTTCCTGGGGCCGAACGGCGCGGGCAAGTCGTCGACGATGCGGATGATCGGCGCGGTCTCGCCGACCAGCGGCGGCACGCTCCGGATCCTCGGCCTGGACCCGGCCACCGACGGGCCGTCGATCCGTGCGCGGCTCGGGGTCTGCCCGCAGGACGACACCCTCGACACCGAGCTGTCCGTCCGGGAGAACCTGACCATCTACGGGCGGTACTTCGGTCTCAGCCGGGCCGAGTGCCGCGAGCGCGCGGACGAGTTGCTCGAGTTCGTCGCGCTGACCGAGAAGGCGAAGGTCAAGGTCGACGAGCTGTCCGGCGGGATGAAGCGCCGGCTGACGATCGCGCGCTCACTGGTCAGCAAGCCCGACCTGCTGCTGCTGGACGAGCCGACCACCGGACTCGACCCGCAGGCGCGGCATCTGTTGTGGGACAAGCTGTTCCGGCTCAAACAGGCCGGCGTCACGCTGATCATCACCACGCACTACATGGACGAGGCCGAGCAGTTGTGCGACCGGCTCGTGGTGATGGACGGCGGCCTGATCGCGGCCGAGGGATCCCCGGCCGACCTGATCCGCGACTACTCGACGCGTGAGGTGACCGAGCTGCGGTTCGGGCCGGACGTGATGCTCGCCGACCACGACGCCCTGGCCGGCAAGGTCGAGGACCTCGCGCAGCGCATCGAGGTACTGCCGGACCGGCTGCTGCTCTACACCGACGACGGTGAGCGCGCGGTCGCCGCCGTGCACGAGCGAGGCCTGGAGCCGGCCGCCGTCCTGGTACGCCGCTCCACTCTCGAAGACGTGTTCTTGAGGCTGACCGGCCGGACGTTGGTGGACTGATGGCGCTCGCGATCGAGAACGGTCGCCGGATGTTCGACTACTGGCTGACCGTCTACAAGCGGACCTGGAAGGGCACGATGATCAGCAGCTTCCTGCTGCCGATGCTCTACCTGGCCGCGATGGGCATCGGCCTCGGGTCGTTCGTGGACAGCAACGGGACCGGTGCGCTCGGTGGCGTCAGCTACCTGCAGTTCATCGCGCCGGGGCTGCTCGCCTCCACCGCGATGCAGATCGCCGTCGGCGAGGCGACGTACCCGGTGATGAGTGGGCTGAAGTGGCAGAAGTTCTACCACTCGATGATCGCGACACCGCTGCGGCCGGCCGACGTGGTGTACGGGCAGCTCGGGTTCATCGCGTTCCGGGTGTTCACGTCGTGTGCGGTGTTCCTGGTGATCATCACGTTGTTCGGCGGGCTGAGGTCACCGCTCGGCGTGCTCGGGTTGCCGGTCGCGCTGCTGCTCGGGATGGCGGTCGCCGGTCCGATCGCGGCGTACGCGACGATCCTGGACAACGACTCCGGTTTCGCGATGGTGTTCCGGTTCGGCGTGGTGCCCGCGTTCCTGTTCTCCGGAGCGTTCTTCCCGGTGTCGCAGCTGCCGGACTGGATCGAGTGGCTGGCGTACGTGAGTCCGCTGTGGCACGCGGTCGACCTGTCCCGCAACCTCAGCCTCGGCACAGTCACGCCGTGGCTCGCTCTCGTCAACATCGTCTACCTGCTGGCCTGGTTCCTCGTCGGCACCCGCCTCGCCGTCCGCGGCTTCACCAAGAAACTGGTCGGCTGATGGCGACTATTGCAGCCCGGGTCGTCCCGGTTCCGGTGCGGCTCGGTGGCGGGCGGCACATCGTCGAGCGGAACTTCCTGCTCTACCGGCGGTCGTGGGTGGTGTTCCTGTCCGGCTTCTTCGAGCCGGTGTTCTACCTGCTCTCGATCGGCATCGGCGTCGCCCACCTGGTCGGCGACTTCACCCTGTCCGACGGCACGAAGATCGCGTACGCCGCGTTCGTCGCGCCGGCGATGCTCGCCAGCTCCGCGATGAACGGTGCGATCTTCGACTCGACGTACAACATCTTCTTCCGGATGAAGTACGCCAAGCTCTACGACTCGATGCTCGCGACGCCGCTGCGGCCGTGGGACGTCGCCACCGGTGAGATCACCTGGGCGCTGCTGCGCGGGGCGATCTACTCGGCGATGTTCATCGTGGTGATGCTGATCATGGGGCTGATCTCGTCCTGGTGGGCACTGCTCGCGCTGCCGGCCGCGGTGCTGATCGGGTTCGCGTTCGCGGGCGCGGGGATGGCGCTGACCACGTTTATGCGCAGCTGGCAGGACTTCGAGTTCGTGCAGCTCGCGATCATGCCGATGTTCCTGTTCTCGGCCACGTTCTACCCGGTCGAGACCTATCCCGGCGCGATCCGCTGGCTGGTCGAGATCACTCCGCTCTACCAAGGCGTCGTGCTCGAACGCGCTTTCAGCACCGGCAACGTCAGCTGGTTCCTCCTGGTCCACACCCTCTACCTCGCCGCCATGGGCACCCTCGGCATGTACGTCGCCTCCCGCCGCCTCGGCAGGCTCCTGCTGAAATGACTGGAACGCCACGGACTCCGGCGCCGTCCGAGCCCGCATGACGCATACCGACGGGCCCGTTCCGTGGCCCGTCTCGACGACCTGACCGGTGGGCCGCCGACCGTGCTGGGTTGGTGATCCAGCTGCAACATTGCTGATGGAACGGCTCGCTGTGTGACCGCGTCAGTTCGGGTATGAATCTGATCGGTGCTTGGCGGCGCCGGCAACGACACCGAGAGCTGCTGTACGGACCGAAGGTCCTGCTGCCCGGTGGGCCGGAGCAGTGGATCGAGGACTCGCTGGACTGGCTGATCGGCCGGTTCGGGGTCGAGCCGCTTCGCCGGCGGCCGGTGCTGCCCAGTGCGTTCGTGCCTGCCGGGTACGACGGCTCGGAGCGCGCGGCGCGCGAACTCTGTCTGCAGGTGTGCGCGTGGATGGAGGTGCCCGACGACCGGATCCGGTTCAGCTTCCGGATGGAACAGGTCCGCGCCGCCGCCCGCAGCGCGGCCGTGCACCGGCTGAACGCCGAGCAGGGCGGCGACCTGATCGCGATTTCGGGGCTGCGGGCAACGATGACGTCGGCCGAGGTGGACGCGCTGGCGGTGGCCGGGTTCGCGCCCGAGATCAACGTGCTCGCCGAGCGCGAGCTGCAGGCCGAGGTGAAACGCAGTACGGCGATCCTCCGGGAGACCGACCTGGACCGCCGGGCCGAGCTCTGTCGGCGCGCCGACGCGATCTGGTCGTCACCGGCCGGCAGCGGATCGCGCGCGGCCTGGCTGGATCTGCGGACCGGCGGACTCGAGGGGACCGCGGTGATGCTGTCGGCAACCACTCTGGCCGACCCTGCCGCGGTCGTTGCCGCCACTGCACATGAACTCGGTCACGAGGTGCTCTGGGGCTATCACCTGATCGACCGGAGCCGTCCGGACGCGGAGGCGCTGACGGACCTGTTCGCGGTGTTCCACGGGTTCGGAATCTTCCTCGCCAACCAGGCGGTCGAGCGGGTCCCCGGACGACGTTCGGCCCTGCAGACGCTCGGGTACCTCGGCGAGCGCGGTGCCTCCGACGCGCTGGCGGCGTACTGCTTCCGCCGGCACCTGCTGTGGCCGGAATCGATCCTCCCGGTGATGCCGACCGAGGTCGATCGCGCGGTCCGGATCCGCACCTTCGCGCGGCTCGCGTCGCTGGTGAAGGACGCCGAGATCGCGTCGATCCAGGAAGGCGCACCGCTGACCTGATGTCAATAACCGGTGACGCTGCGGAACCGGAAGGTTTTGCCGCGTCACCGGACTGGCATGATCCGGCGGGTGAGGAATCCGATTGGAATGATCCGCCGAAGTCAGCAGCTGCGGTCCCAGTTGAAGTCGCCCCGCGAACGGTTGCCGGGCGGCAGCCGGCGCTGGATCCGGACGTCGATGGACTGGCTGGTGGCCGAGTTCGGCCGGGACGTGCTGCTCCGCCCGATCGCGGTGCCGGGGGACCTGATCCCGGTCGGGTACGACGGAAGCGTGGCCGCCGCGACCGAACTGTGCGGCCGGGTCGACAACCGGATGGATCTCCGCCCCGGTCAGTGCGGGCTGAGCTTCGAGCTGAACGGCGTACGACGGTCCGTGAACAGCCTGGTGGTGAAGGAACAGTCCGGGCGCTGGATCCGCGGGAACGGCCGGAACCAGATCCAGCTCGCGCCGACGCTGACCTCCGATCCGGTCGCGCTGATCGCGGTCTACGCCCATGAGGCCGGCCACGAACTGCTGCTCGGCAGCGGCCGGATCTCGCTCGCGCGCCGCCCCGACCACGAGCCGCTCACCGACCTGATCACGGTCTTCTACGGACTCGGGATCTTCACCGCGAACGCGGCGTACGAACGCCGGCCCCGACCGAACGGGCGCGGCAAGCAACCGCTCGCCCGCGGGTACCTCCGCGAGGCCGCACTGGCCGAAGCCCTCGCCCACTACGCAAAACTCCGCGGCGAACGCCACCCAGAATGGGACCGCTACCTCGACCCACCCGTCCGCCGCGGCCTACACAACCAACTAGCAATCCTGCACCGCTAGCAGCTCTGATCATCTTTGTGCGCGCACCAACCATCTTCGAGCCGCCGAGATGGTTGGTGGGTGCTCAAAGATGGTGGGGCGTGAGCAGCTTCTGGAGCCAGTTGGTGCCGCCGCGGAGCATGGATTCTTTGCTTGGGCCGGTTAGGTGGTCTACCAGGTGTAGGTAGGTGATTGTTTGGTAGAGGGCGCCGAGCGTCTCGGCGAGGGTCAGCGCGCGGCGGAGCTCGGGTGGGGTGGCGTACTCCTCCCACTCGGCGAGGTACGCGTCCCGCACGCGGGGGTCGCTCGACAGCGGCGATGCCTTCTCGACGAAGGTCACCAGATCCAGGAACGGGTGCGCGAGCGCCGCGTCGGTCCAGTCGAAGGCGAGTACCTGACCGTCGCGGACCGCGAGGTTCCGCGGGTGCAGATCGCCGTGCAGCAACGTTTCCGGTACGCCGATCTCCGCCAGCTCGCCGATTGCCTCGCGCAACTGTTTCGCGCGGTCCAGCAACGCGGCCTGCTCGGACTGGTCGAGCCGTGCGGTCAGCGTGTTCGGTTCGAGCAGCCGGTCCAGCTCGGCATCGAGTACGGCGAGCCGCCGGTCGGCGCAGCTGTACTCCAGCAGCCGTTGGGGTTCCGTGACATAGCTGCGCTGTAACCGGGCATGGTTGCGCACGGCATCGATCCACACCGCGATGTCAGTCTCGCGTGCGAGCGGCGTACCGAGGTCAGGCAGGAGCATCCAGGCGCGCTGCTCGTCGATCGCCAACGGCGCCGGGACCGCGCCGGGACGGTCGGTCGAGGCGCGTTGCAGGAACAGCGGCTCGTTCGCGAACAGGAAGGGCAACGTGTCCGTCTCGGTCGACGCCTGCGAGAGCGCCTTGAAGTAGACGTCGCCGTCGGCGGTCGGGATGCGCAGGACGTTCGACAGGCCCCACGTCTTCACCTGCGACCACGGGCCCGTCGCCTTCAGACGCTCAGCGATCCACTGCGGCGCTTCGCCGTACCACTCCGGACGTGTCCAGCTGGGCAGATCGGGTGAGCTGACGGGATGGTCGTGGACCCAACGCGCACCGGCGGGCGGCTCGCCACTCGGGAGCATCAGGTAGGTCAGCGGGTCCTCGGACAGACACGTAAGTACGACGGCCTCGATGCTGTGCTCGTCCCGCAGCGTCCGCAGTACCGACTCGACGTCCGGGAACCAGAAGTCGTCCGCTTGCTCGACCTGCGGAAGGCCCGACGGCAGCACCAGGACCGCCTGGTCCGACGGACGCACTACAACAGCCGTAACCTTCACGGGCTGAAGCGTATGTACCCGATGCAACTGCTTTTCCTGACTATGGTGATGCCGTGATCGATGCCAGGGATGTTGCGCGGGCGGCCGATCTGCTGCACGACGTGGTCGCGCCGACGCCGCTGGAGTACTCGCGGTGGTTGAGCGATCTGGTCGGCGGCGACGTGTTCCTCAAGTGCGAGAACCTGCAGCGGACCGGGTCGTTCAAGCTGCGCGGGGCGTACGTCCGGATGGCGCGCCTGTCGAAGGCCGAGCGTCGTCGCGGCGTCGTCGCGGCGAGTGCCGGCAACCACGCGCAGGGCGTCGCGCTGGCGGCGCAGCTGCTCGGCATGAAGGCCACGGTGTTCATGCCGCACGGTGCCCCGATCCCGAAGGAGAAGGCGACCCGGGCGTATGGCGCGGAGATCCATTTCGCCGGTACGTCGATCGAGGACTGCCTGATCGCGGCGCGCGCCTTCGCGGCCGAGACCGGCGCGGTGCTGATCCATCCGTTCGACCATCCCGACATCGTGGCCGGGCAGGCGACGACGGGACTCGAGATCGTCGAGCAGTGCCCGCAGGTACGAACGGTCGTTGTACCGACCGGTGGTGGTGGGTTGCTGGCCGGAATCGCGGCGGCGATGCAGCGCGACGGGATGCCGGTCGAGGTCGTCGGCGTACAGGCTGCCGGCGCGGCGGCGTACCCGGCGTCACTGGCCGCGGGGGAGCCGGTGCAGCTGAAGCAGATGACGACGATGGCGGACGGCATCGCGGTCGGTCTGCCGGGGCAGGTTCCGTTCGAGACGGTGCAGCGGTACGTCGGTGAGGTGCGGACCGTCGGCGAGGACTCGTTGTCCAAGGCGCTGTTGCTGGTGCTCGAACGCGCGAAGCTGGTGGTCGAACCGGCAGGTGCCGCCGGGGTTGCCGCCGTACTGGACGAGCCGCGGCGGTTCAAGCCGCCGGTCGTGGTGGTGCTGTCCGGCGGCAATATCGACCCGGTGCTGCTGATGCGGGTGATCCAGCACGGCATGGCTGCGGCCGGGCGGTATCTCTCGCTGCGCGTGCGGATCCCGGACACACCCGGCGGATTGGCCACGCTGCTGACCCGGATCGCCGCCCTGGACGCGAACCTACTCGAGGTCGTGCACGAGCGCATCTCGGAAACCCTCAGCCTGGAAGAGGTCGAGGTCGCCCTGCAACTGGAGCTTCGCGGCGAGGACCATCGCGACCGCCTGCTCTCCGGCCTGGTCGCGAACGGCTACACCTACACGCTCAACTGACCAGCGGACGTACGCCTCAGGCATCCAAAGAGGGCACGGGCTCGCAGGTCTTCACCAGGGGTGCGTGCAGGCGCTGCGACAGCACCTGGCGCTGGGTCGGCTTGGCCTCTGTCTGGCGCTGGAGGCCTTCGTCGGTCAGCCGGACGTTCACGGCGCGACGGTCCTCGGGGCACATGTGCCGCTCGACCAGGCCAGCGACCTCGAGACGGCCGATCACGCGCGACAGCGCGCTCTGGCTGAGGTGCACAGACTTGGCGATCGTCGCCACCTTCGCAGAGTGCTCCGGCAGCTCCGCGAGCCGCTCGAGCACCTCGTACTCACTCATCCCGAGTGCATGACCGGCCTGCAGCGCCCGGTCGAGGGCGCAGGTCAGGTCCGCGTGGCGGGCCAGCAGCTCGCGCCACTCCCTGACATCAGCACTCGCATCGGCGCTGGTCTCACCAGGTCCAGCGCTGACCTTCGTAACGGTCATGTCGCTGACCATAGCATGCACGCGCATTCAATGCAAACGCATTTAATGCCTAGACATTAGATGCACATGCATGCAATAGTCTCTCCTCGTGACTACGCAAACCACATCACCAGCCCGCATGACTTGGGACGCGCGCCTCTGGGGAGCGCTCCTGGTGGTCTGCGGCGTGATTTTCCTCGACGGCCTGGACGTCTCCATGGTCGGCATGTCCCTGCCGTCCATCGGCGCCGACCTCGGCGTCTCCCTTGCCTCTCTCCAGTGGGTCGTGACCGGCTACGTGCTCGGGTACGGCGGCCTGCTGCTTCTCGGCGGACGCACTGCCGACCTGCTCGGCCGGCGCCGGGTCTTCCTGATCGCACTGGCAGTCTTCGCCGCCGTCTCGATGCTGAGCTCACTGGCGAGCAACCCCGAACTGCTCATCGCTGCGCGGTTCGTGAAGGGCATGGCCGCGGCGTTCACCGCACCGGCCGCGCTCTCGATCATCACCACCACCTTCCACGAGGGCCCGGATCGCAACCGTGCCCTCAGCATCTTCACCACCTGCGCCGCCAGCGGCTTCTCGATGGGCCTGATCCTCGGCGGCGCGCTGACCGAGGTCGGCTGGCGCTGGACCTTCCTGATGCCCGGCCCGGTCGCCCTGATCGTGCTGCTGTTCGCCATCAAGCTGATCCCGAACAGCCCGCGGGACAACGCCGCCGGCGGGTACGACGTACCGGGTGCGGTCACCGTCACCGCGGGCATGCTGTCCCTGGTCTACGCGGTCGTCGGCGCCGAGCACGCCGGTTGGGCCTCGGTGCAGACCATCGGCCTGTTCGTGCTCGCCGCCGTACTGCTGGCCGGTTTCGTCGCGATCGAGCTGCGCACCAAGCACCCGCTGGTCCGGCTCGGCATCCTGCGCAACGCGTCGCTGCGGCGGGCGAACCTGGCCATCCTGACCGTCTTCGGTTCGTACGTCGCCTTCCAGCTGATCGGCACCATGTACCTGCAGAACCTGCTGGGCTGGTCGTCGTTCGAGACCGCGCTGGCGTTCCTCCCGGCCGGACTGCTGGTCGCCACCCTGTCCCCGAACGTCGGCAAGATCGTCGACCGGGTGGGCACCGAGAAGATGATCATCGTCGCGATGGCGCTGTTCGTCGCCGGGTACGCGCTGAGCCTGCGGATCGGCCCGGAGTCGGCGTACTTCTCGACCGTGTTCCCGACCATCATGCTGCTCGGTCTCGGGTTCGCGATCGGGTTCCCGTCGCTGAACATCCAGGCCGTGTCCGGGGTCCCGGACCACGAGCAGGGGCTGGCCTCCGGGCTGTTCAACACCTCCAACCAGGTGGGCGGCGCGGTGGTCCTCGCGATCGTGACCGCGGTGATCAGCGGCCAGACCGTCGGCGTCACCGCATCCAGCGGCGTGCTGTCGGCGTACAAGTCGGGCCTCGGTGTCGTGACCGGGATCGCGGCGCTCGGCCTGGTTATTGCATTGACCGGTCTGTACGGCCTCCGGGCTCGTCGGGCCGCTGAAGAAGCGGAGGCTGCCGAGCTGGCCGCCGTACAGGACGAGCTGGCGTCGGAGGAGATGACGCCGGCAGCGTGACAACAACCAGCCCCGCGTGGGCTGTGCGGTGATAGAGATAACGCAGAGGTGCGGACTCCCTGGGGGTCCGCACCACTGCATTTCGGGGCGATCCCCGATTGGTTTCGACCCGGCGGGGTGCTGGACTGGGGGTATGAGCAACCAGAGCTACGACGAGAAGGTCAAGGACATCCTGGACCGCGTCGCCAAGGGGCACCTCTCGACCGAAGAGGCCACCACCCTGATCGCCGCCCTCAAGACCGACCCCTCCGAGACGGCAGAGCCGGTCGACGAAGCTCGAGTTGCCGACGGCGGAGAGGGCAAGCCGCCGTGGCCCTGGCCGACGGGCGACGACGTACCGTCCACCAGCGTGTGGGCCGACGCCGTCGATTCGTCGACACCGGCTGATCCTGTCGAGACTGTGCAGGATGTTGTCGAGGCTGAGGTGGAGGGGGAGCCGGTCGAGGAGGAGCACAGCAATGTGCCGATTCCGTCCGGGGTGCAGCGGGTGACCGTGCGGGCGATCGGGCGGCGGGTGCGGCTGATCGGTGAGCCGGCCGTGAACGGTGTCGCGGTCGACGGTCCGCACGTGATCAAGCGCGACGGCGACACGCTGGCGATCAGCAGCGAAGGCGACATGGGCGTCTCGATCGACGGCTTCAGCATGCTGCGCAATCCCACCGACCTGAAGGCCCACGTCAACGGCCTCGCCAAGGAGCTGTCGATCCGCGTCAACCCGAACCTCCAGGTCGAGGTCGAGGTCACCGGCGGCAGCGTGAACGCCGAGCGGCTACCCGGCCTGACCCGGGTCCGCGTCACCGCCGGTACGGCGAAGGTCGCCGACGTCGACGGCCCGATCGACGTCCTCGTCCAGGCCGGTTCGGCCAGCCTCGACGCCCAGATCACGAAGGGCCGCTCCCGCGTCCGCGTCGAGTCCGGTACGGCGCAGGTCACGCTCCGCCGCGGCTCCGACGTCCACGTCCACACGGAGTCCCAGCTCGGCCGCGTCACCTGGAGCGGCGCCGTCTCCGGCCAGTCCAAGGACGTGGAGATCGGCCGCGGCCGCGCCGCCCTCGACGTAGAGGTCCTCGTAGGCACCGCCCAAATCACCTCCGACTGACCCACTGGGGAGTCCGCCCTGCCGATCCAGATGGGTAGAACTCCCCAGTGGGGGGCGTTCGCAGCAAGCGGAGCGGCGTTGAACAGTCTGTGGTGGGTGTGGACAGTCAATTCCTTGTTCACACCCACCGCCACGCAGGTCAAACCCCGACGGTGGGCGTGTTGTCTCGCGGCAGGTGGTGTGGGTGGGGTAGTTCAGAGCCAGCCGCGGCGCATGGCGACGGCGCCGGCTTGGAAGCGGTTGGAGGTGCCGGTGAGTTCGTGGAGCCGGCGGACGCGGCGGCGCATGGTGCGTAGGGACCAGCCGAGTTGGCGGGCGATCGCGTCGTCCTTCAGGCCGGCGACGAGGAGTGTGAGCAGTGCGCGGTCGTCGTCGGTGACTTCGCCGGATGCCTCCGCGCCGAACGGGATCGCCTGCTGCCAGCACAGCTCCCAGTAGTCGACCAGCGCGTCCAGCAGCGTGCTCTGGTGGACGATCGCGGCGCGGAGGCCGTCGCCGACGTCGAGTGACAGGGGGAGCAGTGCGGTGGATCGGTCGGCGATGGCCAGCTTGACCCGTACGCCGGTCAGCATCCGAGCGTCCTCCCCGGCCCGGACAAGGCGCTCGATGTCCTTGCCGACGATCGGGTGCGCGAGCGCCTCGGGGGAGTACACGACCCGGTAGCGCACGCCGCGGTCGAGCGCGCGCTCCTCGACGGGGTTCTCGGTGGCCAGCACGTACGGCGGGCGGTCGAGGGCCATGAACTCGTCGGTGGTCTCCTGCTGCAGCTGGACGAACCGCCGTCCGAGCGCCTCGGGGCCGTGCACGATCTCGATCTCGTCGCCTTGCCGTCCACCGGCGCCGTGCCGGTAGAGCTCACCGAGCTCGCGGGCCGCGACGCGGACCAGGTCGAGGGCTCGCTCTTGGTCGCGGACGAGTGCCTCGACGCCGCTGGCCGGGTCGATCGCCGCGAAGCGTTTGCCTTCGCCCGCGAGTTGCCCGACGAGGCCGAGGTCGTGCAGGCGGCCGAGTGCCTTGGTCACCCGGGCCTGGGAGTCGCCGAGATCGGGCATCAGCTCGGCGGCGGTGGCCGACGTACGGGTCAGAAGAACGCGGTACACGCGCTCGTCGAACGCACCGATTCCGGCCGCCCTCAGCTTCTCGTCACCCACCGGACGATGATGGCGCATATGAGCCACTGGCCGCTACGCGCCAGCCCAAACCGATGCGCTGCCACGGGAAACCCGGCTTCAATACCCGCTATGCATTTCACAGCGCGTACCTCGAACCTGGCAGGTGCCGTCACCGCCGGTTGTCTCGCGGTCACTCTCCTGGCCGCCGCCGGCGTTCCGGCAATGGCCGCGCCTGCCGCTGGCGAGGCCGGCACTCGGAACGTCATCATCGTCTTCGACGCGGCCCCCGCCGCGACCGGAATCGACCTCGCGAAGACGGCAGGAGCACAAGCCGCCTCCGGCAAGCACCAGGCGGTCCGCCGCGGCCAGGACGGCGTACTCGCCGATGCTCGTGCGGCTGGCGTGCAGGTCGCCGTACATCAACGCTTCGGCACCGTCCTGAACGCCGTCGCCGCCACCGTCCCCGTCGCCGAAGTCGGCACGCTCGAGAAGCTCCCCGGCGTGGCCCGCGTCGTCCCGGATCTCCCCGTCCACGCCATGGCGACAGATGCGGTCCGGACGGCGAACGCCACCACGACGTCGTCAGCCGCGGCCTCCGATGGCGCGGGAGCCGGGGTGACCGTCGCGGTTGTCGACACCGGGGTGGACTACAGCCATCCGGATCTCGGTGGTGGATTCGGGGCGGGGCACAAGGTTGTCGGGGGCTACGACTTCGTCAACGGTGACTCCGACCCGATGGATGACAACGGGCACGGGACGCACGTCGCCGGAATCATCGCCGCGAAGGCCGCCAGGCCCGATGGGGTGACGGGTGCTGCACCGGGGGCGGACATCACCGCCTACAAGGCGCTTGACGCGAGTGGTTCCGGTTCGAGTTCGGACATCGTTGCTGCGATCGACGCCGCGGTGGATCCGGCCGGCGCGCACCCGGCGGACGTCATCAACCTGAGTATCGGTGTGGACGGCGGATCCGGTGACGACCCAGTGACCGCGGCGGCGCAGGCGGCCGCGGACGCCGGCGTCATCGTGGTCGCCTCCGCCGGTAACGCGGGCCCGGTGGCATCGTCGGTCGCCAGCCCCGCGGTCGCGCCCGGCGTCATCGCCGTCGGCGCGACCGAAGGCAACCGTCGCGTCGGTTCGGCGACGATGGGCGACGAACCGCTGCAGACGTTCGAGACCCCGCTGAGCGCCGGCGCCCCGGCCAAGCCCGCGACCGGCCGCCTGGTCGACGTCGGCTACGCCTCGGCCGAAGAACTGACCGCGGCCGGCGACCTGCACGGCAAGGTCGCGCTCATGAACGGCTTCTCCGGCCCGACGGCCGAGTACGCCGCCTACATGGATCGGGAAGCGATCCAGCGCATCCAGGACGCCGGTGCCGTCGCGGTCCTGATCGGTCAACCGAGCTCCGGCGGCATCAGCATCAGCGCGGTCCCCGAGCCCGGCCACATCTCGGCCGACGACGCCCTACGGATGAAGTCGCTGGTCGTCCTTGGCATGGACGACACCCAGTACGCCGAACTCGCTGCCGCCGCCGGCCGCGACATCACCATCGTCGGCAAGGACGTCAGCGGCCAGATCGCGCCCTTCTCCGCGCGCGGCCCGGTGAACGACGGCACCTTCCGGCTCAAGCCCGACGTCTCGGCACCCGGCGTCGACGTCGTCTCGACGGTCCCCACCACGCTCGACCCGTCTGGGTACGCCGCCATGTCCGGGACGTCGATGGCCAGCCCCGCGGTCGCCGGTGCAGCGGCCGTGATGCGCGAGCACTACCCGACCAAGCCGGCCGCCGAGATCCGGTCCGCGCTGATCGGAGCCTCCGACCCGCTGCCCGACGTACCGCCGACGACCGACGGCGCCGGCCGGATGAATCTCGCGACGGCGCTGAGGTCCCCGCTCGAGACGAGCCCGACCAGCCTTTCCTTCGGACTCGCCGACCTCGACGGGAAGGCGATCTCGGCGTCGAAGCCGATCCGGCTGCACAACACCGGCAAGGGACGGCTCGTCGTCCACCTCGACGCCAAGGGCGTGAAGGTGCGGCCGTCCACCGTGTCGCTCGCGGCCGGTGAGTCCCGCAACGTCAACGTCACCATCACCGCGGACGTGCCGACGAAGAGCATCGACATCCAAGGCGACCTGGTTGCCTCGTTCAACGGTGGCGCGGTGACCGTTCCGTACTTCCTGGCCGCCCGCCCGATGGGCGTCTACGTCACCCTCGGATCCGTACCGAGCCTCGACGTCGTCGCGCCGCAACCGTTCCAGGGCACGCCGCAGGCGAACCTGACCGGACCTGACGGCAAGACGAAGGCCGTGGTGCTCCAGAGCCGCGGTACGGGCTGGGCCGGCGCCTCGCTGGCAGGCCTCGTCACAGCACCCGGCCGCTACCACGTGACCTCGACCGGTACGACAGCTTCGGGCGTGAACCTGATCGGCAGCACGTCGTTCGAAGTACAGGGCGGTCCGTCGGCAAGCTCCTGGTCGGCAACCGGCCCCAACAGCCAGGGCGGTGAGGTAACGCCGTCACCACAGGGCGATGTCGCGGTCACGACGGTGCCCGGCTCGACGCTGCCCTGGGTCAGCACGGACGCCGGCAAGACCTGGACCCCGCGCCCCGGGGCACCCCTGTCCGGAAGCCTCGGCGACGGTTACGTGACGTTCGATCGCAAGGATGCGAAGCGTTTCTGGTTCGCCGTCAACGAATGCACCGGCGGCTGCGGCACGATCGTCCGGACCGACGACCAGGGTGTGACCTGGAAACCGCAACACCTCGACAACGCCCAGATCCTCGGTCTGTTCACGATGCCCGACGGAGCCGTCGTCGCGGTCACCCCGGCCTCGCTGCTGTCGAGCACCGACAACGGGACGACCTGGTCGACGCATCCTACGGGCATCAGCGGTGACGTGCAGTACGCCGCTGTACTCGGCGACAAGCTGTACGTCGCCGATGGCCGGAAGATCTGGTCGATGCCGATGTCCGGCGGGGCACCCGGCGCCGCCACGCTGTCGTACTCGTCCACCACGACGGTCTTCGTCACCTCGCTGTCCTCGGGCGACGGAGTGATCGCCGCCAACGTCTGGTTGCAGGGCGCCGTGGCGAGCACCGACGGTACGACGTGGAAGACAGTGCACGCGGGCACCTTCCATGAGAGCGTGCATGCCTCCGGTACGTCGATCTATGCGACCGACAACGGCACCGGCTACCTGTCGCAGGACCGTGGGGCGACCTGGCGAGAGGTGCAGACGCCGAACCGGAACGGGGTCGTCACCGACTTCGACGTCTGGGCCGCGGGCGACACCATCGCCAACTCGGCCGGTGTCTACCGCCTCGGCGACGACGGATTCCACCGGATCGGCTTGTCGGCCGCCACGGTGAACGACCTGCTCGCGGTCGGCGATCGGATGCTGGCAGCAACCGAGTCCGGCGTCTACGGCAGTCCTGTCGGCTCCACCGACCAGGAGTGGGGCGCCGGCGAGGGCGAGGGGATGGTCGGCGCCGGTACGCGGTACCTGGCGTCGAGTCACGACGTACTGTGGCGGCTCGGTGCCAATGCCTTCGGCGGCAGCCTGCTCGATCGCAGCGATGACGGTGGGACGACCTGGACCGCGAAGAGCACCACGGACAACGTCCCGACGGCGCTGTGGGCCGACCCGGACGACCCCGCTCACGTGGTTGCCGGATTCAAGCGCCCGAACGACGGCGCGACGGGCATCCGGGTCACCAAGGACGGAGGCCAGACCTGGAAGAACGTCTACACGGCCTTCTACGTCGAGGCGATCGGCATCGACGACGCGGGCCGGCTGCTGCTGGGCGGGCCCAGCGGTCTGTTCCGCTCGACCGACGGCGGCGCGACGTCCACGAAGATCCTGGACGGCCGGGTCAGCACGATCCGGCGTACCGGGCGCTACCTGATCGCCGCGGGTGACGCGATCAGCGTCAGCACCAAGGCCGGCAGGTGGACCACGGCCGACCTCGGCGGGGTACCGACCTCGATCGATGACGTCGTTGTCACCGGCAAGGCCTGGTACGCCGCCGGCGCGGACACCTTCTGGGGCGTGCCGGTCGCGGGTCGCGGCGTACTCGAATCGACCGACCACGGCCGCAGCTGGCACAGCATCGGCGCCGGCCTGCCGACCACGGATGCGCGCGCACTAGCGGTCAGCAACGACGGCCGCTGGCTGTACGCCGGACTCGGGTCGGCCGGCACGTACCGGATCCCGATCGGCTGAACTACCGGCTCGCCCGTCCCTCCCGGCTCGTCCGTCCCTCCGGGCGAGCCGGTGCTTCCGAATGCGAAGCGCCCCGGTGGCTGTCCACCGGGGCGCTTCGGAAGCTTGGTGGCTCAGCCGGTGAAGGGTTCCGCGCCGACGATCTCGACGGTCACGTCCTTGCCGTTGGGGGCCTCGTACTTGGCCTTGTCGCCCTTCTTCTTGCCGAGGATCGCGGCGCCCAGCGGAGACTGCGGCGAGTAGACGTCGATGTCGACCGACGCGTCCAGGGCGAGCAGCTCGCGGGAGCCGAGCAGGAACGTCTCGACGTCGTCGTCACCGGCGAACTTGATCGACACCTTCATCCCCGGCTCGATCTTGCCGCCGGCCTTCGGGGTCTCGCCGACCCGGGCCCGGCGGAGCATGTCCTCCAGTTGCCGGATCCGCAACTCGATCTTGCCCTGTTCGTCCTTGGCGGCGTGGTAGCCGCCGTTTTCCTTGAGGTCGCCCTCGTCCCTGGCCTCGCTGATCCGCTGCGTGATCTCGGCACGGGCAGGGCCCTTGAGGTGCTCGAGCTCGGCCTTCAGCTGGTCATAACCGTCCTGCGTCAGCCAGACAACGCTGTCCTCGTCGATCCTTTGCGTCACGGGCTGCTCCTTGGTGTCGGTGGGATGGGCAGGAAAATACTGCTGGCCGCCGTCGTCGACGGCGACCAATCAAACGAGCGTAGCAAGAGACCGCCGAATACGCAGGGGCTCTCGCTGGCCCCAAACGCTTGGAAAACGTTTGCTCGACGGCTTTCCGCCGTTCCCGGACCGGTTTCTGGCAACCGATTGCCGCCGAGCCTCGTCCTGGCCGATGGGGACTGTGAACAAGCAATAGCTTGTCGCCACACCCCATCCCCTGTCCCCGGTCCGATCCACTCTGGCTTTGCGGAACATTTCTGCCACCAGCCGCAACAAATGTTCCGAAAACAGCCCGCCCGGCCCGGCGCCGAGCGCACATCCGTCCCGCCAACCACCCGCGCCCACCTGAAGTTGAGTGAGGCGGCGCTCGAGAAGTACTAGCGCGGGCGGTGTTGGTCTGCCGTCGTACAGCCGACGAGGACGACCGAGGTTGCTGAGCGTTGCGTTGTCAGGGTTACCGGGAGGGTCTGGTGGCGGGGTGCGTCCGCGGGGACCGTCACCGTGACCTCGCCGACGATCGAGAAGTCGGCGGCCTTCGCCTGCAGCCGGCAGTTCGCCTCCACGGACTTGCTGCGATCGACCTTGAGCGTCGCCTTCGCGCTGGTTGCCGAGGTGATCTCGAAGCCTTGGAGTTGCGACGTCACCGGCGGATTCGACTGCACCCAGGCGACCCAGATCAGCCAGGTCAGTCCGGCCAGGGCGACGACTCCCACGATGCCGATCAGCAGCGGCCGCCGGGATCGTCCGCCGCGGCCGTAGCGGGCGTTCAGGTCGGGGGTCGGGGACGCGGCAGGAGACTCGGTCACAGGGTGTCCAGGGGGTCGGTCGTGGGTTTTCGCAGGCATTGGAGGACCATTGTGTCTTGTGAGTGGAGATCTTCGGTTGTTGCATGTGCACGCCCACCCGGACGACGAGTCGAGCAAGGGCGCCGCGTCGACCGCCCGGTACGTCGCTGACGGCGTGGAAGTGCTGGTCGCCACGTGTACCGGCGGGGAACGCGGATCGATCCTGAATCCGAAGATGGACCGCCCGGAGGTGCTCGCGAACATCACCGAGGTCCGCCGCAAGGAGATGGACGCGGCGCGCGAGATCCTCGGCATCCGGCAGGAATGGCTGGGCTGGGTGGACTCCGGTTTCCCGGAGGGCGATCCGCTGCCGCCGCTCCCGGAAGGCTGTTTCGCGGCGCAGAAGGTCGAGGACGCCGCCGCCCCGCTGGTGAAGCTGATCCGCGAGTTCCGCCCGCAGGTGGTCACGACGTACGACGAGAACGGCGGCTACCCGCACCCGGACCACGTCATGTGCCACACGATCACCGTCGCCGCGTTCGAGGCGGCGGGGGACAAGGACGCCTACCCGGAGCTGGGCGAGCCGTGGCAGCCGCTCAAGCTGTACTACCACCACACGTTCCACTACGAGCGGATGAAGGCGCTGCACGACGCGATGCTCGCGCGCGGCCTGGAGTCGCCGTACGCCGAGCGCCTGAAGGACTGGAAGCCGGACCCGGAGAACGAGCGCCGCATCACCACCCGGGTGGAGTGCGCGCAGTACTTCGAGGTGCGGGACAAGGCGCTGCTCGCGCACGCCACCCAGATCGATCCGGACGGTGCGTGGTTCGCCGTACCGCTGGAGGTGCACCAGGCGGCCTGGCCGACCGAGGACTACGAGTTGGCGCGGAGTCTGGTCGAGTCGGAGCTGCCCGAGAACGACCTGTTCGCGGGGCTGCGCTGACGAGGGCTGCGGACAATGAGAGAATGGTGGCGTGGTAACAGCGATGATCTCCCTTCAGACGGCCGAGATCGACCCCAACGTGGTGAAGCCGGGGTGGGTCGCGCTGCTGATCGTGCTGGCGCTCGGTGCCGCCACGGTGCTGCTGTGGCGCAACATGGGCAAGCAGCTGAAGCGGATCGACTTCGACCGCGATGGTGCGGACGACCCAGCACCGTCCGGCGACCCAGCGAGTCAGGACCCCTCGCCGTCCCCGGCTACCGATGCAGCGCCGACGACTTCGGTGCCGACGACTTCGGCCCCGGCCCAGACGCCGAGTGACTCCAAGGAACACTCAGAGCACTGATCAGGTGTCATTGCTGTCACCGATTCCTGGGAACTCGGAAACACCCTGGTCACGAGATGGTGTCGGACTGGGCTGCCCACCTTCGGCTGACCCTATAGTGAGCCGCGTGCTGACTGGTGCCCACGACCTGACCCTGCGGTGACTGCGACCCGCGCCGCCCGGCACCGTATGCCCGGACGTCTGGTCGTCGGCGGGGTCGCCGCTGTCCTGATCGCCTCGGGCGCCCTGGTGGTGGCGTTGTACGCCGCCAACAGCGAGCCGCATGATGCGGGCGGGATCGGCGGCCCCGGTGCATTCGTGTCCTGGCTGCTGCCGCTGTTCCGGTTGATCTCCACGCTGGCCACGGTCGGCTGTGCGGGCGCGCTGCTCGCGGCGGTCGTGCTGCTGCGGATCGAGGGCGGACCGCTCGGTGTGCAGGGCCGGCGTGCGGTCCGGGACGCGAGCAACTCGGCGATCGTCTGGGCGGTGTGCGCGTTCGCGGGCGCGATCGTGACCGCGGCGCTCCTGCTCAACACCCCGGTGCGGCTGCTGCGGCTACGGTTCGACGACGCGCTCGGCGTACCCGAGGTGAAGGCGCTGCTCATCACCGGCATCCTGGTCCTCGCGCTGGCGATCGGCATCCGCCGGGTGCAGACGTCCTCGGCGGCAGCGCTCGGCGTACTGGTCGCCATCGCCGCACTGGTCCCGACCGCGGTCACGGCATACCCGAGGAACGAGTCGTACGTCGTCCTCGCCGGGGCGGCCCTGGTGATCCACGTGATCGCTGCGACGACCTGGGTCGGCGGGCTCGCGGGCCTGGTCCGCTACGGGCGGGCGAGCCGGACCGGGCTGCCGATCGTGCTGGAACGGTACGGCCAGGTCGCGTTCATCTCGTCGATCGCCGTCCTGATCAGCGGCCTGATCAGCGCCGCCGGCCGACTGGCCGCGAAGGGCGGCGGCTGGGGCTCGATCGTCGACGCAGCCACCTCGGACGCGTACGGCGTCCTGCTGCTGGTGAAGGTGGCCGCTTTCCTGCTCCTGATCATCCTCGCCGCCGTCCACCGCAGCCGCTCCGACACGGATCTCCTGGACGCGGGCGGCTCCTTCTGGCGCGTAGTCGGCGTAGAACTCCTCATCATGGCCCTAACCCTCGGCCTCTCAGTCGCCCTGTCCCAGACCGTTTGACCTCCGGATCGCGCGGCATCCACCGTCCGGCAGACGCGCTGCCCGCCGACACCACGGCAGGGGTTCTCCCTTGCTGTGTTGGGTTCTCCCTTCTAGTACCAGGAGAGAACCCAACACACGAGGGGAGAACCCCTGGCGTGATGGCCTCGCAGCGTGCCGGCTGAGCTTTGAACCTCACTCCCAGGGGGCGGTTCGTAGGTCGGTGGTGGTTCGGCGGTTGCGGTCGGGTGGGCGGGGGTCGGCGGGGCGGCCGATGGCGATCATCGAGATGATGTGCCAGCCGGGGCTGGGGTTCAGGTCGGTGGTGAGGGTTTCGAGGTCGAAGGCGCGGAACTGGCGGCAGGCCAGGTCCATCGCGTGGGCCTGCAGGGTGAGGTGTGCGACCGATTGCCCGAGGTCGTAGTCCGCGAAGTCGGAGTATGCCCAGTCGGTGTCCTCGACGTACCGGTGGGCCATCGTCACGATCAGCAGTGAGGCGCTCGGTGCCCAGCGGGCCGAGCTGCGGGCGAGGTGCCGGACGATGCGTTTGTGGTCGGGCTCGTCGCGGCGTGCGACGAAGTACGCCCAGGGCTGTGAGTTGCCCGCGGACGGTGCCCAGCGAGCCGCGTCGAGGAGCATCTCGACGTCCTCCTCCGTGACGGCCCAGCTGGGGTCGAACATCAGCGGGCTGAAGCGGCTGGCGAGCAGTGGGTGGACGGGCATGCTCCCATTCAACTTCCCTCCGAACGGACGCATACGGTGGGGGCATGGCGAACGAGCTCGGGCAGTCCACCAGTCCGTACCTGCGGCAGCACGCGGGGAATCCGGTGGAGTGGCGGGAGTGGTCGGAGCGGGCGTTCGCCGAGGCCCGCGAGCGGGACGTGCCGATCTTCCTGTCGGTGGGGTACTCCGCTTGTCACTGGTGTCATGTGATGGCGCACGAGTCGTTCGAGGACCCTGACACGGCGGCGTACCTGAGTGCGAATTTCGTCAGCGTGAAGGTGGACCGCGAGGAGCGGCCGGACGTCGACGCGATCTACATGGCGGCGACGGTGGCGATGACCGGGCAGGGCGGCTGGCCGATGTCGGTGTTCCTGACTCCGGCGGGGGAGCCATTCTTCTGCGGGACGTACTTCCCGAAGGACGCCCGCGGCGGGATGGCGTCGTTCCGGCAGGTGCTGGAGGCAATCACCGACGCGTGGCAGAACCGGCGCGAGCAGCTCGACGGGATCGGGAAGCGCGTCGTCGAGCAGCTCGGCGCGCAGCAACCCGCGGGCCAGGAGGCGTTCGACCTGGCGCAGGCAGTGCAGTTGCTGAAGCTCGATTTCGACCCGGTCGACGCCGGCTTCGGGCGGGCGCCGAAGTTCCCGCCGTCGATGGTGCTCGACTTCCTGCTCCGCCACCACCGCCGTACCGGCGACGAGGACGCGCTCGCGATGGTCGCGCACACCTGCGACCGGATGGCCCGCGGCGGGATGTACGACCAGCTCGCCGGCGGCTTCGCGCGGTACTCCGTCGACGGCCAGTGGATCGTCCCGCACTTCGAGAAGATGCTGTACGACAACGCGCTGCTCCTCGACGTCTATACGCACTGGTGGACGATCAGCGGCGACCCGCTCGCGAAACGCATCGCCGAGGAGACAGCCGGCTTCCTGCTGGCCGAGCTCCGCACGCCGGAAGGCGGGTTCACATCCGCCCTCGACGCCGACACGGAGGGGGAGGAGGGCAAGTACTACGCCTGGACGCCGGAGCAACTCCGCGAAGCCGTCGGGGACGACGCCGAATGGGTCATCGACCTGTGCGACGTGACCGGAACGTTCGAGCACGGTACGTCGGTCCTCCAGCTGCGGCAGGACCCGGATGACGCGGACCGGTGGAGCCGTGTGCGTGAAGCGCTCAAGCAGGCGCGGAGCAGTCGTACCTACCCGGGGCGCGACGACAAGGTGGTTGCCGCGTGGAACGGTCTGGCGATCACGGCCCTCACTCGCGCCGGCGTCGTGCTCGACAAGCCGCAGTACGTCGAGGCCGCGGTGGCAGCGGCCCGCTTGATCCGGGACGTGCATCTCGACGGCGCGCGGTTGTATCGGACGTCGCGGGACGGTGTGCGGGGGAGTGCGGACGGCGTACTCGAGGACTATGCGGCGGTTGCGCAAGGTTGCCTGACCTTGCTCGGAGCAACCGGTGATGCCGAGTGGTATCGGGTCGCGGAGGCCTTGCTGGACAGGGTTCTGGAGCAGTTCGTTGCTGATGGCTCCTATTTCGACACGGCCGCGGACGCCGAGCAGTTGGTGTGGCGGCCGCAGGATGCGACGGACAACGCGACCCCGTCGGGAGTCAGCCTCGCCGCGGAGGCCTTCGCCACGCTCGCGAGCCTGACCGGATCGGACCGGTACGAGACCGCGGCTCAGCAGGCGCTGCGGGCCTCGTCTGCCATCGCGCAACGTGCGCCGCGGTTCGCCGGCCGGGCGCTCGCGGTCGCCGAGATGATCGCCGCCGGTCCGCTCGAGATCGCGATCGCCGGTGATGCGCCGGAGCTCCTGCGGGTGGCGTTCGCCGACGCGCCTTGGGGTACGCCGATCGCGTCCGGTGCGCCCGGTTCCGCCGTACCGCTGATGGCTGGACGGGATCTGGTCGGCGGGCTGCCCGCGGCCTATGTGTGTCAGAAATTCACCTGCCGGCTGCCCGTGACGTTGCCGGAACACCTTCGCCGGGAGTTGCGCCCCACGGACTGAGGCCGTGCCGGGTGCGGGTTTTCCCTGCAGTTTCGGGCAAATCCCTTGACTCGCGGCGACCGGGCGGACACAGTCTGTCCTCAGTCGGATGTAACAGAACTCGCATGCATCGACACGAAGTGTCACAAATGAGGCAGTGGCACTGTTGCGTCAGCATCCGGCGCGTCCCCAACTGAATTCGGTCGCTGCGCCCAAACAGCGACCACACCGTGAGGAGATGTTGTCTTGAAACGACTGACATCAGCAGGGGCGGTGGCCATCGTCGCGGCAGCGGGTCTTGCCACGACGTTCACCGCTTCGAACGCGGGTGCCGCCGACCGGACGGCTCCGCTCCCGGCATCCGGCTTCAACCAGCCGGCCGCCGTTCAGGCCGAACAGGCGCTGACCGCGCAGACGGCCGCCGCTCTCGGTCTCGGCACCGGCGAGCAGCTCAAGGTCCGCGACGTGGTCAAGGACGCGGACGGCACCGAGTACGTCCGCTACGACCGCACCTTCAACGGCCTCAAGGTCGTCGGAGGTGACCTGATCGTCAAGCGCAAGGGCGAAGCGATCGGGCAGGTCACGTACAACCGCGGCGCCAAGGCGGTCGCCGTCGCCACCAAGCCGACTCTGTCCCAGTCGGCTGCGCTCGCCAAGGGTGCACAGGCGGCCAAGTTCAAGGCGACCGGTAACAAAGGCGCGCTCGTCGTCTTCGTGACGCCGACCAAGCCTGTCCTCGCGTACGAAGTCGTGACGACCGGTGTGAAGCCCGACCAGACCCCGTCGGTGCTGCACTCGTTCGTCGACGCCAAGTCTGGCGCGGTGCTCGCGCAGGACGACGAGATCAAGACCGGTACCGGCAACTCGATGTACTCCGGCACCGTCTCCATCGGTACGTCGGGATCGTCGGGCAGCTTCTCGCTGACCGACCCGACCCGCGGTGGTAACTACACCACGGACCTGAACGGCGCGACCTCCGGTAACGGCACGACGTTCACCGACGCCGACGACACCTGGGGGACCGGCGCCGCGTCGAACCGCCAGACCGCCGGTGTGGACGCGCACTACGGTTCGCAGCTGACCTGGGACTACTACAAGAACGCCCACGGCCGCAACGGCATCTTCAACAACGGCCAGGGCGCCCGCTCCCGGGTGCACTACGGCAACGCGTACGTGAACGCGTTCTGGGACGGCACCCAGATGACGTACGGCGACGGGTCGGGCAACACCCACCCGCTGACCGCGATCGACGTGGCCGGTCACGAGATGAGCCACGGTGTCACCGAGGCGACCGCCAACCTGGACTACTCCGGCGACGCGGGCGGCCTGAACGAGGCCACCTCCGACATCTTCGGCACGATGGTCGAGTTCTCCGCGAACAACTCGAGCGACCCGGGTGACTACCTGATCGGCGAGAAGATCGACATCCGGGGCGACGGTTCGCCGCTGCGCTGGATGGACAAGCCGTCGAAAGACGGTTCGAGCGTGGACTGCTGGTCGTCGAGCACCGGCGGCCTGGACCCGCACTACTCGTCCGGCCCGCTGAACCACTGGTTCTACCTGGCGTCGGAAGGCACCGGGAGCAAGGTCATCGGCGGCGTGACGCACAGCAGCACCGCCTGCAACGGCGCGACCATCACCGGCGTCGGCCACGACGTGGCCGCCAAGGTCTGGTACCGCACGCTGAGCACCAAACTGAGCTCGGGGAGCACCTACAAGGACGCCCGCGAGGGTGCGATCACCTCCGCGGTCGAGCTGTACGGCGCGGACTCGGCGCAGTGCAAGGGCATCGAGGCCGCGTTCAGTGGCATCTCGGTCCCGGCCGGCGCTGCTGCTTGCAGTGGCGGCACCACGCCGCCGCCGACCGGTGACAACCTGCTGCAGAACCCGGGCTTCGAGTCCGGAGCGGTGAACTGGACCGGCACGTCCGGCCCGATCACCAACAGCGCCGACCGTCCGGCGCACGCCGGCACCTGGAAGCTGTGGCTGCAGGGCAACGGTCGCGCCACCACCGAGAACGTCGGCCAGTCGGTCGCGATCCCGGCGTCGGCGACGTCTGCCAGCCTGTCGTTCTGGATCCGGATCGACACCGCCGAGACGACGTCCTCGACGGTGTACGACACGGCGAAGGTACAGGTCGTCGACGGGTCGACCACGACCACGCTGGCGACGTACTCGAACCTGAACAAGAACACGTCGTACGTGCAGAAAACGCTGGATGTCACGCAGTACAAGGGAAAGACCGTCACCGTGAAGTTCGTCGGCCAGGAGGACTCCTCCCTGCAGACCAGCTTCGTCATCGACGACACCTCCCTGACCGCGAGCTGAGCTCACGGTGAATCGTCCGGGGCGTGCGCGGCCTCCCGCCCTGGCCCGCACGCCCCGGATTACCTCTTGCCCGAAGGAGGTCCACCATGCGCAAGTCCCTTGTCCCAGGACTCGGCGTAGTGCTCGTCGCCACCACATTGCTTGCTACCGGCAACAGTGCGGTCGCGGCCGACTCGCCCGACATCTCCGTCACCAACACCAAGGCCCACCTGGACCAGTTGCAGTCCATTGCCACCAGCAACGGTGGTAACCGCTACACCGGCCGGGCCGGGTACAAGGCTTCGGCCGACTACGTGAAGGCCAAGCTGGACGCGGCCGGGTACACCACGACCCTGCAGTCGTTCAGCACCTCGGCCGGTACGTCGTACAACGTGATCGCGGAATGGCCGCACGGCGACGCGAACCACGTGGTGATGGCCGGCTCGCACCTGGACAGCGTCAGTGCTGGTCCGGGGATCAACGACAACGGCTCTGGCAGCGCCGGCGTACTAGAAACCGCCCTCGCTTACGCTGCCAGTGGTCAGACACCCAAGAATCGCTTGCGATTCGGGTTCTGGGGTGCCGAGGAGCTCGGGCTGCTCGGGTCGAAGTACTACGTCAACAACCTGCCCGCGGCCGAGCGGGACAAGGTCGAGCTGTACCTGAACTTCGACATGATCGCGTCGCCGAACCCGGGGTACTTCGTGTACGACGACAACCCGGCCGGCGACGGTGCCCGTGACGACCTGGTGACGTACTTCACCGGCAGGAACGTGCAGACCGAGTTCATCGACGTCCAGGGCCGCTCGGACCACGCGGCGTTCCGTTCGTTGGGGATCCCAACGGCCGGGACCTTCTCCGGCGCCGAGGAGACCAAGACGTCCGCCCAGGCGACGAAGTGGGGAGGTACTGCGGGCCAGGCGTTCGACCCGTGCTACCACAGCTCCTGCGACACCATCAGCAACCTGGACCTGACCTCGCTGGACCGCCAGATCGATGCCATCGGCCACATGATCTGGACATACGCGCAGAAGGACTACACCAGCGGGCCGCCACCGACCGGTGACAACCTCCTGCAAAATCCGGGCTTCGAGTCCGGTGCGGTGAACTGGACCGGGACCACCGGCGTGATCACGAACAGCACCTCACGCCCAGCGCACACCGGTTCGTACAAGGCGTGGCTGCAGGGGAACGGCCGGAGCAGCACCGAGAACCTCGGGCAGTCGGTCGCGATCCCCGCCACGGCGACAGCGGCCTCGTTGTCGTTGTGGATCCGGATCGACACCGCGGAGACCACGGGGTCCACGGTGTACGACACGGTGAAGGTGCAACTCGTCGACGGGTCCACCACGACCACGCTGGCGACGTACTCGAACCTAAACAAGAGCACGTCGTACCTGCAGAAAACGCTGGATGTCACGCAGTACAAGGGAAAGACGGTCACGGTGAAGTTCGTCGGCCAGGAGGATTCCTCCCTGCAGACCAGCTTCGTGATCGATGATGTGGCCGTGACCGCTTAGAGCTTCTTGCAGAGCTTGCCCGGTGGGATGGCGGCTTCGGTGAGCAGTTGGGTCACCGGGGCCGCCAGCGGCTTCACCTTCGGGTCCTCGATACGCGCTGTCTTACCGTTCGCCGAGACCGCGATGATCATGTCGTCGGGGTGCTTCGTAGCCGGCTTGGCCGCGACCAGGCTCGCCCAGTCGACCTGCTGAGCGGCCGCGGTGATGGTCGCCAGCAGACTCGCGTCGAGCTTGCACCGGATCGTCTCCTTGCCGCTCTTGCTCACGGTCGCGACGCCGTCGGTGCCGATCCGCACCTGGTCGTCGAAACCCGCGAACCCGCCGGTCCTGGACACGGTGAGCGGCAGGCCTGCGCCTACCGGCGTCGACTGCGTCACCGACGCGGTCGGCAGGGTCGGGGCGGTCGGGGACGGCGTACTTCCCGTGCCGGCTTCGTTGCCGCATCCGGTCAGCACGAGTCCTGCGACTGCTGTGCACACGACCACTGCTGCGTAGCTCCTCAGGTTCGTCACGCACCATGGATACACGGAAGGGCGCCGTTCGTTGCAGCTGTGACACGACTGAAATGTTCAGATGACCGGTGACACCAGGTCGACCAGCGTGCGGGTCAGCTGCACCCGCTGCTCGAACAGCTCCAGTGGGGCGCCGGGCGTGCCGAACACCTCCAGCGGCAGCGCGGTGAACGCAGCACGGATCAGCAGCGAGCCCAGGTACCCGTAGAGGACCTCCTCCTCGGCCACTTGCATGCCGTCCGCCGCGAGACCCTCCCGGAACCCCTTCAGGATCACCTTGTGTACTGCGGGCAACGCCTCCGGCGCCAGCTCGCCCGCGTGTGCCAGTCCGATCAGCAGCTGCCCCAGATCGAACCCGACCGCCTGCGGGCAGTCGAAACCCCAGTCGATCGCCACGAACTCGTCCGGACTGTCATGGGGCACCAGCAGGTTCTGCGGGCTCGCATCCCCGTGCTGGTAGCACTGCGGCAACGCCTCGAGCGCATCGAGTACTGCGGGGACTTGCTCGCCTAGTGTGAGCAGGTCGTCCCGTAGACCGTGGTCGCCCAGGTGGCAGATGGCTGCGCTGAGCAGTGGGTGCCGCCAGGTCTGCGGATCGGTGAGCGCCGGTAGCGCGGCCTTCATGACGCGGCCTTCCGCGTAGTACCGCAGCGCCGTACCGGGTGTGCTGGAGACGGCCCGATCGAGCAGTGGCGCGACGAGGTGCGGCTGCCGGCGAGCGGACAGCCGGCCGAGCAGGTACGCCGCCCGCTCGAAGCGGTCCATCGGCCATGGGCCCCATTCCTGGACGACGTTCTCCATCCACAGGGTTGCCCGGTCGTCGTCGTACATGTCGATGCGGTAAGCGTGCGCCAGTCGCAGGCCCGGTGGCATCAGGTCGCCGACCCCGCTCTGGTGGACGGCGATCTCCAACTGCCACGGCATGTAGTCGATGAAGCTCTGCCGGTACTCCACGGGCACGAACTCGATGATCGGAGAGTGCCGGACGGACTGCAGTTTCTTCACGAAGCACGACCAGTCGGCGCCGTCGAGCGACGTACCGAAAACGCGGTGCAGCGACTCGGTGCTCGGCGTACCGATCGGATAATCAACAGGCTCGACTCGGACCGCGCCCGCGACGGCCGCCGGATCTCCGGTGATCGTCCGCACGAGCGCGGTCAGGTCCTCCTCCCCCAACGCGTCCCGGCCCAATGGTTCCAGTCCGGTGATCATGTTCCCCCCACGGAAGTAAAGTCACCTTACTGAGGTGATAGTAAAGTTGCTTTATGACTTCCGTCAACGACGATCCCCGGGTCGGGACCGATCACATCGCCGCGCTGCTCGGGCTGGCGCTGCAGCGGATCCGGTCGGAGATCCTGGCCACATCCGAGGAACGCTTCCCCGGACTCCGGGTCTCGCACTACCGCCTGCTCGACCTGATCCCGCCCGACGGCGCCCGGATCACCGACCTGGCGGAGGTCGCCACGATGACGAAACAAGGCCTCGGACAGCACGTCGACTACCTCCAGAAACTCGGCTACACCGAGTCAGCCCGCCTCCCCACCGACCGCCGAGTCCGCCTGGTCCGCCGTACGCCGCTCGGCGACGAAGCAGTCGCCTCCAGCCGAGCCGCCATCGCCCGCGTAGAACACGCCTGGTCCACCCAACTAGGCCCCACCCGCTACACCACCCTCCGCCAAACCCTCCAAGAACTAGGCACGTAGAAGCACCTCCGCCGCCTGGGCGAACTGTTTCCGGAACATTTGTTGCACCTGGTGGCAGAAATGTTCCGCAAAGCCGGACTGGATCGGAGTGGGCACAGGGGATGGGGTGTGGCGACAAGCCATTGCTTGTTCCCAGTCCCCGCCGCCTAGGACGAGTTGGCCGGTGCGCGAGCAGTCGTGTTGAGCCGACGTACTCCGCCTCGGACGAGTTGGCCGACGCGGGCGGTGGTGTGGGACTGGCGCGCTCGGTGCGCGAGCCTGATGGCGGGGGATGCAGACGGGTCACGCCTTCGGCGCGGCTGCTTGTTGGCCGGCTCTGCCGGCGCGCGGGTTCTGGTGAGGGGCGCGAGTACTTGGCGGGTGGGCATGGCGCTCGCCCGCGGGGCCGGCCGGGTGTTTGCGGAACATTTGTTGCGGCTGGGGGCAGAAATGTTCCGGAAAGCCGGTGTGGATCGCACCGATGACGGGGGATTGGGTGCGGCGACAGGTTATTGCTTGTTCACAGGCCCCGGCGGTGGTGGCTCGGGTGGGTTAGCCGACGCGGTAGGTCGCGATGCTTACGGCGATGTAGTGGCAGATGAAGGCGGCGACGGTGAAGGCGTGGAAGATTTCGTGGAAGCCGAACCAGCGGGGGGACGGGTTCGGGCGCTTGGTGCCGTAGATGACGGCGCCGATCGAGTACAGGCCGCCGCCGACGGCGATCAGGGTCACTACGGCGGCGCCGCCGGCGTGGTAGATGTCGCCCATCCAGAAGATCGCGACCCAGCCGAGGGCCAGGTAGATCGGGGTGTAGATCCAGCGTGGTGCGCTGAGCCAGAAGATCCGGAACAGGATGCCGAGTACGGCGCCGCCCCAGACCAGGCTGAGCATCAGCAGGCGGTCCTTGCCGTGCAGCAGCACCATGCCCAGTGGCGTGTAGGTGCCGGCGATCAGCAGGAAGATGTTGCTGTGGTCGAGCCGACGCAGGATCGCTTCGCCGGTCGGGCCCCAGTAGAACCGGTGGTACAGCGCGGAGATACCGAACAGCAGCATCGATGCCGCGGTATAGACCGCGGCCGCCCAGCGCGCGTTCGCGTGCGGGGCCAGGCAGATCAGGACGATGCCGGCGGCGGTGGCGAACGGGAACGTTCCGGCGTGCAACCACCCGCGGAGCTTGGGCTTCAGTGGGCCGAGGCGCCCGGAGAGCCGGTGACCGAGTTCCTGGGGTTGTGCACTGGAAACGGTCATCGCCGTCCTTTCGAGGGGTGTCCGGGCGGTTCGTACCTACGCAACCGTAACCTACGGAACCGTAGGTTCAATGGGTCAGAAGGATGAAATGTAGGCGAAGTCACCCGGGTGATGCAGCACGCCCGCGTTTACGATGCACGAACTGTGCAGAAAGTTCGACCTTTCTGGCAGCTTTCTGTGAGTCACACCTGGGCCTCTCGTGCGGGGTGTTTCTGGGCTAGCCTCGTGACCGAGAGTCTTCGAGGAGAGCACCCTGCCCATGCGGACACCTGGCAAGCAGAAGCTGCGCGACGCGGTCTACGGCCTGTACGAGCGGCGGCTGGCCCGATCGCTGTCGCCGGACCGGATCCCGCGGCACATCGGGGTCATCATCGACGGCAACCGCCGCTGGGCCCGGCAGGTCGGCGACCCGGTGTCGCGCGGCCACGAGGCCGGGGCGAACAAGATCTCCGAGTTCCTGAACTGGTGCGACGGCGTCGGCGTCAAGGTGGTCACGGTGTGGATGCTGTCCACCGACAACCTGACCCGGCCGGCCGACGAGCTGGAGCCGCTGTTGCGGATCATCGAGCAGACGGTCGAGGAGCTGACCTCGATCGGCCGCTACCGGATCCATCCGGTCGGTGCGCTCGACCTGCTGCCCGGCACCACCGCCGAGGCGCTGAAGGCGGCGGAGACGGCCACCCACGACGTTCAGGGGATGCTGGTCAACGTCGCGGTCGGGTACGGCGGACGTCGCGAACTCGCCGACGCGGTGCGCTCGCTGCTCCTGGAGGAGGCCGCGAAGGGCATCTCGATCGAGGAGCTGGCCGACCGTGTCGACGTGGAGCACATCGCGCGGCACCTGTACACGAAGGGCCAGCCCGACCCCGATCTGGTGATCCGGACGTCGGGTGAGCAGCGCCTGGGCGGCTTCCTGCTCTGGCAGAGCGCGCTGAGCGAGTTCTACTTCTGCGAGGCGCTCTGGCCGGACTTCCGGCACGTCGACTTCCTGCGCGCGATCCGGAGCTACGCCCAGCGAGAGCGCCGTTTCGGCACCTGAAACCGGCGGTCGACCACATCAGGCTGGACGACCAGCCGGTTGGCTGAGCGCGACAGTGACCGGCGGTGTGGTTCCGCGGCCGCAGCGCCGGCACGTCGTACGGCGCCTGAGGTAGTACGCGTACGTCGCTGCGCCCAGCGCCGTACCCCAGAGGATCCAGAGGATGCCCGGGGCGTTGGTCGCCCACATGTCGCCGCCGAGCGGGGCCTGGGTGTTCATCAGGCCGGCTGGGATCAGTACGACGGCGACGATCGAGGCCGGGATGATGGCGAGCAGCGGTGGGACACGCCGGCCGGCCTTGAACCAGATCCAGCGCGGGTAGATCTCGCCCCACCGGTGCACTAGGCCGTGGGTGAGGACGCCGCCGCCCAGGCCCAGCACGGCCAGGCCGAGGCCCATCTCGAGCATTCCGGGCGTGTCGGCCATCATCTGGTGGAACTCGTCGGTGATGCCCACGGGCCAGCCGAGGTACCAGGCGATCCGGGTGAACTCGTACGGAAGGTTCGCCACCACGGCGACCGCGACCGCCCACTTGCCCCAGCGGAGCGCAGCCTCCGGGCGCATCCAGGCCGGATCGTGGGAGCCCCGGCCGCACGACACGCAGGCGTTGCGGCTGCGCCGGTGGTACGCGAGCGCCGTGGCCGCCCAGAGCAGCCCGCCGACGAACAGGATGATCAGGTTCACCCGGTGCCAGTACAGGATGTCGCCGACGCCGTCCTGCGGCCCCGGTACGCCGGTGAACGCGAACACGATCAGCGCCGGCGCCATGGCAACTACCGCGACCAGCGTGTAGTCGGGGATGACGAGCGCAAGGGCGACCGCGAGTACGGCGGCGATCGCCTGCAGGATCGATCCGCGCGGCCGCGTCCGGGTCATCACTAACGCGAGGACGGCGCCGCCGAGCCCGATCGCCGCCATCACAGGAGCGACCACGTGCACCGGCGTACCCTCGAGGATCGATGACGATGACTGAGCGTCATCGACCTGAGCGAACGGGTAGCCGGCGCCGCCGAAGGTCCAGTAGAGCGCGAGTACGCCGTACACGAGGGACCAGAGCGCGGTGGCGTATCCGATCCACCTCGGCCAGTACTTCGTCATGCACCGAGCCTCGCCCGGCGGCCCGTCGTACCGGATCACCCGGCCGGGTGACCCGGCTCCCTCCGGTGGGGGGAAGGCGTAACACCGTGTTAACCCCGTGGCCGGGCGTGTCGGGCTGCGCCGTTTGCAGGAGCCTCCTACCCTGACAATGACGGTCGGAGGGGAAGCCGGCTGTCACGGGAGGCCCGATCAGTTTGAGAATCTCGTTCCAGCCGGTTGCCCCATGAGGGGCCGAACGGAGTACCCGAGACCTCAGGTCTCGAACTCACTGATCGCCGTTGCCGCTCGCGCGGCGGCGCGGACGGGGTCAACACCGGACCCCGAGGGCGAACCCCGACCCATCACCTAACCACTGGCGGGCCGGGGCGAGGGTGTACGTCACGGCCAGAAGAGGACGTGCGACATGGCCATCCACGCCAAGGCGTCAAGTACCTCATCCACACCGGACCAGCGCACTTTCGTGCTGGACACCTCGGTGCTCCTCTCCGACCCGCACGCGTTGCTGCGGTTCGACGAGCACGAGGTGGTCGTCCCGGTGGTCGTCGTCACCGAATTGGAGGCCAAACGGCATCACCCGGAACTCGGCTATTTCGCACGTACGGCGCTACGCCTGCTCGACGAGCTCCGGATCCTGCACGGACGACTGGACGCGCCCCTGCCAGTGGGGGAGAAGGGTGGAACTCTCCGGGTCGAGCTGAACCACACCGACCCGGAGACCTTGCCGGCCGGTTTCCGGCTCGGTGACAACGACAGCCGGATCCTGGCCGTGGCCTGCAACTTCATGGCCGAGGGCAAGGACGTCACGCTGGTCTCGAAGGACCTGCCGATGCGGGTCAAGGCGTCGGCGTGCGGCCTGATCGCCGAGGAGTACCGCGCCGAGCTCACGCTGGAATCCGGCTGGACCGGGATGGCGGAGCTCGAGGTCGAGACGCACGTCGTCGACGACCTGTACGAGAACGGCTCGGTCGAGCTGCCGGAGGCGGGCGAGTTCCCGACCCATACCGGTCTGGTGATGCTGTCCGACCGGGGCAGCGCGCTCGGCCGGGTGATGCCGGACAAGCGGATCCGGTTGGTCCGCGGCGATCGGGAGGCGTTCGGGATCCGCGGGCGCTCCGCGGAGCAGCGGGTCGCACTCGACCTGCTCCTGGACCCGGACGTCGGGATCATCTCGCTCGGCGGCCGGGCCGGTACGGGCAAGTCCGCGCTCGCGCTGTGCGCCGGCCTGGAGTCGGTGATGGAACGCCGCCAGCACAAGAAGGTGATCGTCTTCCGGCCGCTGTTCGCGGTCGGCGGGCAGGAGCTGGGTTATCTGCCGGGCAGCGAGGCGGAGAAGATGGGGCCGTGGGCGCAGGCCGTGTACGACACGCTCGGCGCGCTGACCAGCGGTGACGTCATCGACGAGGTGATCGACCGGGGCATGCTCGAGGTCCTGCCGCTGACCCACATCCGCGGGCGGTCGCTGCACGACGCGTTCGTGATCGTCGACGAGGCGCAGTCGCTGGAGCGGAACGTGCTGCTCACGGTGCTGTCGCGGGTCGGTGCCAACTCGCGGGTGGTGCTCACCCACGACGTGGCGCAGCGGGACAACCTGCGGGTCGGGCGGCACGACGGTGTGGTCGCGGTGGTCGAGCAGTTGAAGGGGCACCCGCTGTTCGCGCACGTCACGCTGACCCGCTCGGAGCGGTCGCCGATCGCGGCGCTGGTCACCGAGATGCTCGACGACCTGCAGTTGTAAGGAGTGTTAGTGCGCTTAGGTAATAAGCGTCTGTAAAGCAGAGGTAAGAACGGTGGGGGGGGCCCCCCGCGCCCCCCCCCCGCGGTGGTGGCCCGGGGGTTGTGAAGGAACGGGTAAGCCCCCGGAGGTTTTGGTTTGAGACCCACGGGGGGGGGGTTTTTAGGGAGGAAAGAATAAAAAGAAACGCGC
>NZ_JBSGTS010000033.1:0-60790 GCF_053607525.1 Kribbella sp. NPDC055110 | reverse complement strand
GGTGCCGTTCGCCGCGGTGGTCGCCGAGATCGCGACGTTTGCCACCACCGCTGCCGCCGGAGCGGCACCAACCGTCAGCGTCGCCGACACCAGCAGAAGCGCCATCACCGCAGCGGCGTGCCTTCTGCACCCAACAAATGGCATGCCCATGACGTACTCCCCCCGCCGGCACTTGCCCGCCCAACTGCTGCGGCCCCTTCAAGTGCCCAAATACCAGCAAGATCGCACACCGAGGGCGCTACGCCTAGAGTCAGTTGGACTCTCGGCGAGATGCTGCAGCCGACGAGGCGGGACGGCGGCCGTCCAGCCCTACGGTCGACACCCGCGAGATGAGCGCGCGGGGCGTGAAGCGGGCGGCGATCACCACGAGTTTGTAGCGGCGGCTCGGGATCGAGATCGCCTTGCCCCGCAGCAGATCCTTCCAGGCCGCGGCGACGAGATCGTCCGCGTCCAGCCACATGAACGACGGGATGAGCGACTTGTCCATCCCCATCCGCTCGTGGAACTCGGTGTGCACGAACCCCGGGCACAACGCCATCACCGCAACACCCTGCGCGTGCAGCCCGGTCGCCAACCCCGCGGAGAAGCTCGTCACCCAGGCCTTGTGGGCGCTGTAGATGTTGCGCTGCAGGAACCCGGCCACCGAGGACACGTTGATCACCGCACCCGAGCCGCGCTCGATCATCGGGAGTACGGCGGCATGCGTGAGCCGCAGTACGACGCGAACAAGCAGATCGAGCTGTTTCTCCTCGACCTCGACCGGGTTCTCCCAGAAGGGCTTCTTCTGCCCGAAGCCGGCGTTGTTCACCAGCAGCTCGATCGGCCCGGTCCGGAACCGCTCCTCGACGCGCGCCAGATCGGCCGCGTCGGTCAGGTCGGCGGCCAGCACCTCGCACTCGACACCGTGCAGCCGCGTGATGTCGGCGGCGACCTCCTTGAGCCGCGCCTCGTCCCGCGACACCAGCACCAGGTCGTACCCCTCGAGCGCAAGCTTGTCCGCGAACGCCCGGCCGATCCCGGTCGCCGGCCCGGTCACGAGCGCAGTCGGCATCGTTGCAGTCCTCCCGTCGGTGACGCCCCCAGTGTGTCACTTAGGCTGATCCGGTGCTGGCGGACATCGACACCTGGGTTCTCGACCTCGACAACACGCTGTATCCGGCCGACGTCGGATTGGCCGATCAGATGAACACCCGGATCCGGGCGTACCTGGCCAACCTGTTCGGCACCGACGAAGCCGAGGCCCTTCGGTTGCAGGCAGAGCTCGTCGCCGAGCACGGGACGACTCTGCGCGGCCTGATGAACACGCGGTCGATCGACCCGCACGAATACCTCGCGTGGGAGCACACGATCGACTACGCCGTACTGCGTCCCGATCGGGTGCTGGCGGAGGTGCTCGGCGGGTTGCCCGGGCGGCGGTACGTGTACACGAACGGGTCGGCGTACCACGCTGAGCAGGTGCTCGGGCGCCTCGGACTGACCGAGTGCATCGACGGCGTCTTCGACATCCTCGCCGCCGACCTGATCCCGAAGCCGTACGACGAGAGCCTGGACGCGTTCCTGGCGTCGTTCGGGATCGACCCGGCGCGGGCCGCGATGTTCGACGATCTCGAGGTGAACCTGACCGGGCCGCACGAGCGCGGGATGACGACGGTCTGGGTGACCGGCGGGACGTCGTACGAGCAGCTCGCGGACCGGCGCTGGCGGGCGGCCGACCTGCCGGGGTTCCTCCGAGCAAACGTCTGATGAATCGCCATTAATGCGTCACAGGTCAGGCTGACCGTGGGCGGATGTGACCAAGAGTGGTCTGAGGACTTACGCTTCGGGGGGAGGTGAGGGGATGGCTGCTACGGACAAGGCGCTGGCCGGGTTACGGCAGATGATCGCGTCCGGGGAGCTCGGGCCGGGGGCGAAGTTTCCGCCGGAGCCCGAGTTGTGCGACCACTTGGGCGTGTCCCGGAGTTCGCTGCGGGAGGCGGTGCGGTCGCTCGGCGCGCTCGGAGTGATCGAGTCGCGGCATGGGTCGGGCACGTACGTCTCCGCGCTCGATCCGGCCGCGATCATCGGCAGATTCTCGCTGTCGGTCGAGCTGATCCCGCTCGAAGGCGTGCTCGAGCTTCTGGAGGTACGCCGGGTGCTCGAGGCGCACGCCACCGCTGCAGCGGCCGCCCGCCAGGACCCGGAGCTCGCAGCGCGACTGAGCGCGGTCCTCGACCGGCTCGAGTCCACGACCGACGCGACCGAGATCCAGCACCTGGACGCCGAGTTCCACGGGCTTATCTGCGCGGCCGGCGGCAATCCGACCGTCACCGCACTCACCGGCGTGATCCGCGGCCGCGGCGGCCACTACCGGATCTTCGAGCCCGGCGCCGACTTCGACGCGATCAAGCGGACCAGCGACCGCGGCCACCGCGCGATCCTGGCCGCGATCACCACCCGCGACCCCGCGGCCGCAGCCACCGCCGCGTCGGCCCACATCGCCCAGACCGAACTCTGGCTGCGCGCGCTCCGCCCCGTCCCACAACCGGCGCTGCCATGAACTGGACCCTTCGCCCGGCGACGCTCGCCGACCTCGAGCAGCTCGTCGAACTCCGCGCGGTCGTGATGCGCCCCGACCTCGAACGCCTCGGCCGGTACGACGCAGACCGCGTCCGTCAGCGTCTGCGCGATTCGTTCGCCCCGGAGCACACCCAGATCATCGAGGTCAACGGTGAGCCGGCCGGCTCGATCACGCTCCGCCCGACCAACGCACAGCCCGAGGGCGGGGTGCCGAGCGGCGAAGTGTCGGGCGAGACGGCAGGTCGTGGGCAGTGGTGGCTCGAGCACTTCTATCTGGACCCACGGCACCAGGGCCGGGGTCTCGGGACCGCGGTTCTGGGGAGTGTTCTGGGGCGCGCGGATGCGGACGGCGCGACCGTTCGGCTGAACGTCCTGCAGGGCAGCCCGGCTCGCCAGCTGTACGAACGCCACGGCTTCGTGGTCGACGACGAGGATCCGGTCGACGTCTTCATGGTCCGGAAATTTCTCTGACCTGTCGAGATCTTGCGCACAGAACGTCGGATGCATAACCTCCAGACACATTCGTCCGGGAGGGGATCCGCCGATGTCCCGTTCGCACTTGATCGCGGTCGCCGTGACGACCGCGCTCCTCGGTGCCGTACTCACGTCCCAACCAGCCGCCGCAGACCCCGCGCCGCGGATCACCCGAGCGGGCCTCGATCCCGCACTGGTGACCGGTCGCGGCGCCGACGTACCGTTCGTCGAGCAGGAGGCGGAGAACGCCGCCTTCACCGGCGAGCAACTCGGCCCGGGGCGGGAGGCGTACACGCTCCCGGCCGAGGCTTCCGGGCGTAGCGCCGTACGGCTGCAGCCCAAGCAGTATGTCGAATTCACGCTGACGCAGCCCGCGAACGCGTTCACGCTGCGGTACAGCATCCCAGACGCTCCGGGCGGCGGCGGGATCACCGCGCCGCTCGACGTGACCGTCAACGGGAAGCAGCGGCAGACGATGACGCTGACGTCGCAGTACGCCTGGCTCTACGGCATGTATCCGTTCTCCAACGACCCGAACGTCGACCCGACCCCCGGCTGGTGGAAGCCCGAACCGGATCCGGTCGCCAAACCGTTCCGGCCGAACCACTTCTACGACGAGCAGCGCGTGATGCTCGACCGAACGTACGAGGCCGGCTCACGCATCCGGTTCGCGGTACCTCGTACGACCACGGCGGCGTGGACTGTCCTCGACGTCGCGGACTTCGAACTGGTGAAGGCGCCTCTCAAACAACCCAAGCACTCTTTGGATGTGCGGCTCTTCGGCGCCGATCCGACCGGACACCGGGACGCGGCGCCGGCGATCGAGCGCACGATCGCGGCCGCTAAGCGGATCGGCTGGTCGGTGTTCATCCCCGCGGGAACGTTCCAGGTGAACCGGCACATCGTCGTGGACCAGGTGACTATCCGCGGCGCCGGCAACTGGTGGACGATCATCAAGGGCAAGGTCCTCCCGCTCGCGGAACCCGCTCCGGACAAGTCGGTGCACAGCGCACCCGGCTTCTACGGCAAGTACGCCGCTGACGGCGGAAGCACCGGCGTACATCTGTCGGACTTCGCCATCGAGAGCGATGTCCGCGAACGCATCGACACCGACCAGGTGAACGGGATCGGCGGCGCGATCGGCGGCGGCTCCACGATCGAGAACCTGTACCTGCACCACACGAAGGTCGGCATCTGGCTCGACGGCCCGATGGACGGCCTGCTGATCCGCAACAACGTCATCACCGACGCCGTTGCCGACGGCATGAACCTGCACCTTGGGGTCTCCAACGTTCGGGCGACCAACAACTTCGTCCGCAACACCGGCGACGACGGGCTGGCGATGTGGTCGGAGTCGAACGCCGACAGCCTGGTCAACCACAACAACGTGTACGACCACAACACCGTGCAGACGCCGGTGCTCGCGAACAACATCGCGATCTACGGCGGTCGCGACAACGCGGTCACCGACAACCTGGTCGCCGATCCGATCCGCGAAGGCAGCACGTTGCATGCCGGCTCGCGGTTCAACGCGACGCCGTTCGAAGGCGCGCTGACGTTCGCCCGCAACACCACGGTCCGCGGCGGTCCGCGCGATCTCAACTGGAACATCGGCCTCGGCGCGATCTGGCTGTACGCCCTGCAGTCGACGATGTCCGCTCACATCGACATCACCGACAGCTCGTTCCTGGACTCGACATACAACGCGATGATGTTCGTCGTCGACTGGCCGGTGAAGGACGACTACGCGATCACGAACGTTGCCGTGCGCAACATCAAGGTCGACGGCACCGGGACCAACGTGGTGAACGCCCGGGTCGGCGGCTGGGCGACGTTCGAGAACGTCGACGCCCGCAACGTCGGGGCCCCGTTCGTGAACAACTGCGGCACGTTCCACTTCAACGGCCCGCCGGAGTTCGAGGTCCGGGATCTCGGCGGCAACGACGGCGGCTGGACCGGCGCGACATGGTGCGAGGACCGCCCCGCCGTCGTACCGCCCCCGCCGCCGTCACCCTGGAACTAGCGGTTCCTCAGGCCATCACAATTGCCCGATGCCGGCGCGCTCAGACGTAACGGCATCCGAATCCGGCGATTGTGATGGCCTGGGGATCCGGAAGGCGGCGGTGAGGACGATCGCGCCGAACAGGACGATGCCCGCGGCGACGCCGGCCGCGGTGTGCATCGCATGGACGAAGGCGTCGTTCGCGAACTGGACCAGGTCGGGGCGGTGCAGTGCGCCTGCCGCGTGGCGGGTCGTCTCGGCCGACGTACCGATCGCTTGCTCGTTCGGCAGCCCGGTGAGCGACGGCGCGATCCGGTGCTGGTACGTCGACGACACGACGGTCCCGAGTACGGCGACACCGAGGACGCTGCCCACCTGGCGCAGGGCGTTGCTGACCGCGGAGCCGGCCCCGATCCGGTCCATCGGGAGCGTCGCCATCACGGCCGCGGTCGTCGGCGCGACGGTCATGCCGATCGCGAGCCCGGCGATTCCGCCGATGATCCCGATCACCACGAGCGACGTGCCGACGTCGTACATGAGGTTGAGCGCAAAGCACGCCGCGAGCGTGAGGACCGCCGTACCCGACACCTTCGCGACCCCGAGCCGGCCGGCCAGCCGGGCACCGAGCGGGGCGCCGACGATCACGCCCATTGCCCCGGGCAACGACATCAGGCCGGCGTCCAGCGCGCTCATGCCGCGGGCGCCCTGGAGGTAGAACGCGAGGTAGAAGCCCTGCCCGGTGATGGTGAGGAAGACCGCCGCCAGCGACAGGTTGCCCGCCGCGAACCGGCGATTGCGGAACAGGCGCGGGTCGAAGCTCGGCTCCGGTTCGCGCCACTCGGAGTACAGGAATCCGGCCAGCAGCAGGAGACCGGCGCCGATGCTCGCCCAGACCTGCCAGCGATCCCAGCCGCCTTGGTGACCGCCTTCGATGAGCCCGTACGACAGGCCGAGCAGTCCGAGGGTGGACAGGCCGAGGCCGAGCGGGTCGAGCCGGCGACGCTTCGGGCTGCGTGGGTTCGGGAGTACGACGGCGGCACCGATCAGGCCGAACGCGACGATCGGCAGGTTGATCGTGAAGACCGAGCCCCACCAGAAGTGATCGATCAGCACCCCGCCGAGCACCGGCCCGACGGCGACACCGACACCGGCCGACGACGACCAGACCGCGATCGCACCGGCCCGGCGCTCCGGCGGGAAGGTCCAGCCGATGATCGCCATCGACGTGGGCATGATCAGCGCGCCGCCGAGGCCCATGGTGGCGCGGGCGAGGATAAGGCCTACCGGGTCGGTGGCCCACGCGGCCCAGGCCGAGGCGATACCGAAGATCAGCAGGCCGAGCATCAGGACGGTGCGGTGGCCGTAGCGGTCGCCGAGAGCGCCGGCCAGGAACAGGGCGGTGGCGAACAACAGCGAATAGATGCCGACGGCCCACTGCAGCTGGCCGGGCGTGGCGCCGAGGCCCTGAACCGGGTCGGCGAGGCGTTCGAGAGCGATACCGAGGACGGTCGAGTCGATCCAGATCAGGACGGCCGAGACGACCAGGATGGCGAGAATGCGGCGTTGGTGGATTGGACCTTGTGGGGGGTCGATCGCAGACACGAAGTCTCCTATGATTGACAGGACCCTGACGAGGTTTCCCATCGTCCTAGATTGACAGGAACCTGTCAATCTCCTTTTCGGCAGAATGTAGTGCATGGATCCCAATGACGAGACCGGCTGTGTGACGTTCCTGGTGCGGCACGCCTGGCTGAGCATGCGGTCCGCGCTCGCGGTCGCGCTCGACGAGCACGGGTTGTCGGTCCAGCAGTACGGCACGCTGCTGTGCGTCCGCGAGGCGCCAGGTCTCACGGTGGCCGAGGTCGGTCGCGTGGTCGGTACCACGCGGCAGTCCGCGAACGAACTGATCGCCGGGATGGAGCGGGCCGGCCTGGTGGAACGGCGGCCGAACCCGAAGGACCGCCGTACCCAGCAGGTGCACCTCACCCCCGGCGGCGAGCGCCGGCTGGCCGAGGCGACCCCGGCGATCCGCAAGGTCGAGGACGAACTCGAGGCCACGTTCAGCGCAACCGACCGCGCCACCGCGCGCGCCTGGCTTGCGCACATGGTCACGGCCGTCGAGGGTTGAGGAATGCGTCCTGCTGAGCGGTTGAGTGGCCTGGGTACGACGATCTTCGCCGAGATGTCCGCGCTGGCGGTGACGACCGGGTCGATCAACCTCGGTCAGGGCTTCCCGGACCGCGACGGGCCGGATTCGCTGCTCGAGGACGCGATCGCGGCGATCCGGGCCGGAGCGAACCAGTACCCGCCGGGTCGCGGCGTACCCGCCTTGCGGGAGGCGATCGTCGACCACCAGAAGCGGTTCTACGACCTCTCGTACGACCCGGACACGCAGGTCCTGGTCACCACCGGTGCGACCGAGGCGATCGCGGCCGCACTGCTCGCGTTCGTCGAGCCCGGTGACGAGGTGATCGCGCTGGAGCCGTACTACGACTCGTACGCGGCCGGGATCGCCTTCGCCGCCGGACGGCGCGTACCCGTGACGCTGCGCGCACCGTCGTACCGGCTGGACCTCGACGAACTGCGCGCCGCGGTCACGCCGCGGACGAAGGTGCTGCTGATCAACTCACCGCACAACCCGACCGGCATGGTCCTCAACGATGGGGAACTGCGCGGGATCCGCGACGTCGCCCTCGAACACGACCTGGTCGTCATCACGGACGAGGTCTACGAACACCTGGTGTACGACGGGACGCACCGGCCGCTCGCGACGTACGACGGGATGGCGGACCGGACCGTGTCGATCAGCAGCGCCGGGAAGACGTTCGCCGTCACCGGCTGGAAGATCGGGTGGGTCACCGGATCGCCTTCAGTGGTGACCGCTGTGACCACCGCCAAACAGTTCCTGACCTTCACCTCCGGCGCCCCCTTCCAGCCGGCCGTCGCGAACGCCCTTGCCCTCGGCAACGACTACTACGACGCCCTGCGCGCCGACCTCCAGTCCCGCCGCGATCTACTGGCAACCGGCCTGGCCGACCTCGGCTTCGAGGTCCACCTCCCCGCCGCCACCTACTTCATCACCACCGATATCCGCCCCCTCGGCCACACCGACGGCATCGACTTCTGCCGAATGCTCCCCCAAAAAGCCGGCGTAGTAGCCATCCCCCACCAAGTCTTCTACGACAACCCAGCCCCCGGCCGCCCCCTGGTCCGCTGGGCCTTCTGCAAACAACCCAAAGTCCTCCAAGAAGCCCTAACCCGCCTCCAAAAACTCTGACAGGGCCTGGGAATGCGCAAAGACAGCGCCCGCTCACTTGTGCGATACTTGCTCTAGCTCGCCACGCGCTGCCTGGTGAGAAGTGAAGCTGGGACCCCCACCGGAGGATGGGACCCAGCTTTCGCGTTTCTAGCGGACCTCGATCTCGTGTTCGGTGATGATTTCCGACATCGCGAGCAACCATCGCGGCTCGCCGAGCCGATCACGGCTCCGGCAACGGCGTCCGCGATCCACAGCAGCGGCTCGTCCCTCGGGCGCGCGAAACCGACCATGAAGCCGCGGGGGATCAAGCCCTTCCGCCGTGCGGAGTCGACCAAGCGGATATCACGGCGGTCAGGTGTGGCGGTGCGCGACTCCAGACAGACCTCACGGACGCCGATCGAGGCCAACTCGTACAACAGACGCTCCAGACAGCACCGCCGCGCTCGCTCCTGCTTCGAGCGATGGACCGGCGATCCCGCGACAACGACGGCCGAGAGATCCAGCCCAGCGATCGCGGCGGCGATGCGGTCGCGGCGCTTGTCGGATTCATCGACCCAGTGCAGACGGCCACCTCGTGTCAAGGTGAGCCCACGCATGCTGTCCCGCGTCGCATCGACCGCAGTGGTATCGAGGACGGCAGCGGCCAGCGTGTACGTGCCGCTCGGATGAAGCGGACCGTCGACGATGACCGATTCGTCGACCCAGGCCGACAGGCTGAACACGGGCGTGGTGGAACTCGGCATTCCACGGATTGTTCAGCAAACCCGGCGTACGAGGGCGCCGTTGTCCACAGGTGTCGTGGGGCATCGCGGGGCAGGTCGGGGCAGATCGTCAGCGGGGTCAGCGGAACCAGTTCTTTGTGGGGCGTTGGAGCATGAGGGTTAGGAGGGTGGCGTGGATGGCCAGGCCTAGGAGGCTTGTTGGTAGGGCCATCAGGCCGCCGGCGATGCCGATGGTTGCGACGGCGATCAGGACGTAGCGGGACCAAGGGCGGCGCTTGCGGAGGTAGAGAGCGGGGACCAGGTAGACGACCGCGCAGACCAGTGCGGCCGCGACTGCGACTGGGGTGTTGCCGCGGGAGCCGGTGAGTACTTCGGAGATCTGGGCGCCTGCGGATGTGAGGGCCAGCGCGGCCAGCAGCAGGCACATCGCGCCCAGCCCGGCGGAGATGACCGCGGCGACCGTCACCTGCTTGGGCGGGGCCGCGGGATAGCCGTGCGTGTCCGGCACCGCACCGAACAGTCCGCTGTACGGCCCCGGCCCACCATCGACCGGTTCGTCACCACGCTGCCCAGTCATCCAACGTCCTTCCACGACCCCCGCCCCGATCCTCCCAGATCGGCCAAACGGCGCTGCCCAAGCCGGGCCGGTCTGTGTGACCGGCCCGGCTTCGGCAGCGAACCTCAGGAGGTGGCGCGCCTGCGGAGAAGGCTGGTGGCGCCGATGGCGACACCGAAGACAGCCAGGCCGACGAGAAGGCGGACCCAACTGCGGTCGCCTTCACCGGTGGCCCCAGCCAGCTTGAGCGAGTACGCCGTTGCGCCGGTCGCACCCTCGGGAGCGCCGAACGGCATCGACTCGGTCTTGGCGCGGTCGGCGGCGGCGGAGAGCAGGCTGTAGCGGCGGCCGAAGTCGCGTGCGGTGTCGGCGCCGTTCTTGGCCAGCACCTTCGCACCTTCCTTCGAGAGCCGGCCGGCGCCGTCCGGAATGGCAGGCGCTTGTTCGGCGGCAGTGCTGAGACCATCCGCCAGCTTGCCCGAGCCCTCGGCCGCGGAGCCGATGCCGGTCGCCAGATCCTTGGAACCCTGCGCCAACTGGTCCGAGCCGGTCTTGGCCTGGCCGACACCGTCGGCCAGTTTGCCCGTACCGCCGGCCAGCAACCCGAGCCCGTTGTCGAGCTGCCCGGTGCCGTCCGACAGCACGCCGGCACCTGCCTTGAGCTTGCCCGTGCCGGTGGACAGCGCTCCCGCACCCGTGTCGAGCTGGTCGGCGCCGTCCGACAGCTGGTTGAGGCCGGCCAGCAGCGTTTTACCACCGGCCTGGATCTGTCCGACGCCACTCTGCAGCCCGTTGACCCCGCCGCGCAGGGTCTTGCTGGCCGGCGTGTCCTTCGACGTGCCGACACCGCCCTGGACCTTGCCTACCACGCGGGACACCAACTGAGTCACACCGGCGTCCACCGCCGCGAGCCCCTGCATCAGACCAGGCTCGGTGTGCGGGCAGCCCGAGACCCGGTTGTCGAGGCCGCACTGCAGTTGCTCGATCCCTTTTACGGCCCGCTCGGTCAGCCGGCCCCTCAGGTATGCGAGCGCCGCCTGCAGTTTGGCGGAATCCGGCAGCGGCTTGTCCAGATCGGGGACCGGGTCACCCAGCGAGCCCATCTGGGCGATCACCGAGTCGAGGATCATCTTCTTGACCGGGTTGGTCTCCGGCCCGACGTTCAGCGCCCCGGCCGGCCCGTTCAGCACCGCGGCAGCGGCGCCGTAGCAAGCCTCGCTGTACGTTCCGGCCGGTTTGCCGTTGCTGACCGCATCGAGCGCATCCGCCGCACAGTGCACGCCACCGCGCATCTTGTCGATTCCCGGACCGGAGGCGGCGAGCTGCTTCTTCAGGCGCTCCAGTCCGCCGAGCAGCGTCCCCTCGGTTCCGACCGAGCCGATCCCGCCGCGGAGCTGTGCGATGCCGTCGTGCAGGGGTTTCGCTTCGGCCGGCAGCTGGCCGATGCCGCCGTACATCTGACTGAGTCCGTCGTCGACGCTCTTCAAGCCGCCGCTGACCTGGTTCAGTCCGTCGATCAAGGCAGGAGCCTTGCCGGTGGCCTCGTCCAGGCCGGAGGCGAGTTTGCCGGTGCCGGTCTTCAGCTTGCCGGCACCCGCGGCGAGATCCTTCGCGCCTTTCTGCAACGCGCCCGCGCCCTTATCCAGCTTGTCCGCACCCTTGGCGGCCTCGCCGGTCTTCGTGCGCAGCAGCGATGCACCGCTCTCGAGCTCACCCAGGCCGCCGGCCAGCTGCGACGCACCGCTGGAGAGCTTGGTGGCACCCGGCGCGGCCTGGTTGGCGAGGCCTTCGTTCAGAGTCTTCGCACCGGCGCTCAACTGCAGCAGGCCGCCGAGCAGCTTCTGCGCGCCGTCCCGGAGGCGGATCAGGTTCGAGTCCAGTTCGGTGCCGCCCTCGACCAGGTCGGCGCCCTTCTCCGCGCCGCTCTGGTATCCGGAGACCGCGGTCTTGAACGTCGGGCTCTCCAGCGGACTGACCGGCAACGCGGTCAGCTCGGCCTCGGGGACGATCGCGTCCTTGACCTCGGCCGCCCAGCCGAACTCCGCGGTCGCGGCACCGACGGGCGGGAACAGCGTGGCAGTGAAGCTCAGTTTCGTACCGCCTTTGCCGTCGCCGGCCTTGTTCGCCTCGGCCGAGGTGACATCACCGAACTCGGGCGGCAGCACAGTCGTCAGCTGACCGACCATCGGAATGACGACGTCGGCCTGCTCGACGACCTGCTTGCCGTACCCATCGGTGATCGTCACCGACTCTTCCTTGGCCGAGGTGTTCTCCACGACGTAGTGCGCCTCCAGCCGTCCCTTCTTGCCGACGACGTCACTGGGCTTGGACAGCTTCTTGCCGTTCAGGGTGTAGGTGACGGCGACCTTGATCGGCAGCTTCTTCTTGTCGAAGTCGCTGACGGTGCGAATCCGCTGCTCGCCGTCCACCGACAGGTCCACGGCCATCTTTCCGTTCTTGACCGAGAACCCGCCGAAGCCGTCCAGGTTGCGCAGGCTGTCGGTCGACACCGGGTTGGCGAGCTTCACCGTTCCGGTGCCGACCAAGGCGAGTTGCTCGTAGATGCGGGCGCCTTGGACCTTGCCGCTGGGGTCGAGTCTGGCCTGAACAGTCTCGGTGTTGGTCACCGTGACGGGTCCGGCGGAGAGTGCGCTCGACGTGGCCAGTGCCGGGGACGTCGACAGGACGAAAGCGGACGGGACGGCGATGGCGACAGCCAATCCCCGGGTGATGCGTCGGGCGGTCACGCACGGTCTCCTTCGGTCGAGGCAAGCTCACGGGTGTCGTCGGCGGGAACCTCAGCGGGCGGCGCCGGTCGCGGCCGCTGGAGCGAGGTCGCCAGGAACCCGATCCCGGCCGCCAGCAGTACGCCGGTGGCCGCCGACGGCGACTGCGCCAGGAAGGCCGGGCTGTCCGCGGTATAGGTCTCCTCGTACACGGCGACCATCGCGGCCGCGCCGAGCAGCAAGGTCCACAACGGGATCCGGTCGGCCGAGCCGGCCGTGAACGCCACGCACACGGCCACCACGGCGACCGCCGCGACGGCCCGGCCGGACGCCGAGTCGGGCAGATAGAGCGCCCGTACGGCGAATCCGAGCCAGGCGACGAACAACCCGATCAAGAAGCCGGTCGCACGCATCGCCGGAGTGCGATCCTGCACCAACCCCACCACACCCCCCAGGGCTCCGCCGACCAGTGCCACGTGCTGCGTGTTCAGACCGAGAGCTTCCCCGACCAGACACAACAGCCCCGCGACGACGGCCAGCAGCGCACCGGATAGCAAGGTACTGCGCTGCATTGAGTCCTCCACTCGCTGCCGGACTCCGGGGACCCCCCGCCGGAAAATCCAAGTTTCAGGTACTTGAACTACTGTTCAGTACTTGGCTGACGGACGTTCCTACCAAGCAGTAATGACTGGTTTCAAGAGCGGAGAGATACCGACTCGCAACTACCGGAAGTTCAAGTGTTTGAAGGCATTCCCGGGCAATGCAAAAGCCGGGCCGGTCAGGGAGACCGGCCCGGCTCGAGCAGTGATCGTCAGGCGGAGACGTCCAACGCGTCCTTCGACTCGTTGAGGGTCACCTTGACGGCTTCGCCGTCGCGGATGGTGCCGTCGAGGAGGCCGCGGGCCAATTCGTCGCCGATCGCGGACTGGACCAGGCGGCGGAGCGGGCGGGCGCCGTACACCGGGTCGTACCCGGTCATCGCCAGCCACTCCATCGCGCCCTCGTCGACGTCCAGCGTGATCCGCCGGTCGGTCAGCCGCCGCTGCAGCGCGGCGATCTGCAGGCCGACGATCTGCGTCAGCTCCTCGCTGCCGAGCGCGTCGAACAGCACGATCTCGTCCAGCCGGTTGATGAACTCCGGCTTGAAGGACTGCCGCACCACGGCCATCACCTGGTCGCGCTTGGCCTTGTCGTCCAGCGACATGTCGGCCAGGTACGCCGAACCCAGGTTGCTGGTCAGGATCAGGATCACGTTCCGGAAGTCGACCGTACGACCCTGGCCGTCGGTCAGCCGGCCGTCGTCCAGCACCTGCAGCAGGATGTCGAAGACCTCGGGGTGCGCCTTCTCCACCTCGTCGAGCAGGATCACCGAGTACGGACGGCGGCGGACGGCCTCGGTCAGCTGGCCACCCTCCTCGTACCCGACGTACCCGGGCGGTGCGCCGACCAGTCGCGCGACGCTGTGCTTCTCGCCGTACTCCGACATGTCGATCCGGACCATCGCCCGCTCGTCGTCGAACAGGAAGTCCGCGAGCGCCTTCGCCAGCTCGGTCTTGCCCACACCCGTCGGGCCGAGGAACAGGAACGAACCGGTCGGCCGGTCCGGGTCGGAGATGCCCGCGCGCGCCCGCCGTACGGCGTCGCTGACGGCCTTGACCGCCTCGCGCTGACCGATCAGCCGGTGCCCGAGCTCGTCCTCCATCCGGAGCAGCTTGCCGGTCTCGCCCTCCAGCAGCCGGCCGGTCGGGATGCCGGTCCACATCGCGATCACCTCGGCGATCTCGGTCGGCCCGACCTCCTCGTTCACCATCGCTTCGGGGCCTTCGGCAACCTCGTCCTCTTCGGCAGCCTCCTCGAGCTCCTTGCTGAGCTGCGGAATCTCGCCGTACAGCAGGCGGGACGCGGTCTCCAGGTCGCCGTCGCGCTGGGCGCGCTCGGCCTGGCCGCGCAGTTCGTCGATGCGCTCCTTGATCTCACCGACCCGGTTCAGGCCGGACTTCTCCCGCTCCCAGCGGGCCTCCAGCGCGCGCAGCTCCTCCTCGCGGTCGGCGAGGTCGGCGCGCAGCCGCTCCAGCCGTTCCTGCGACGAGGCGTCGTCCTCGCGGGACAACGCGAGCTCCTCCATCTTCAGCCGGTCGACGGTACGGCGCAACGAGTCGATCTCGACCGGGGACGAGTCGATCTCCATCCGCAGCCGGGACGCGGCCTCGTCGACCAGGTCGATCGCCTTGTCGGGCAGCTGCCGACCGGAGATGTACCGGTGCGACAGCGTGGCCGCAGCGACCAGGGCCGAGTCGGAGATGGCGACCTTGTGGTGCGCCTCGTACCGCTCCTTCAGGCCACGCAGGATGGCGATCGAGTCCTCGACGGAAGGCTCGCCGACGAAGACCTGCTGGAAACGGCGCTCCAGCGCCGGGTCCTTCTCGATCCGCGTCCGGTACTCGTCCAGGGTGGTCGCACCGATCATCCGCAGCTCGCCCCGCGCCAGCATCGGCTTCAGCATGTTGCCGGCGTCCATCGCGCCCTCGCCGGACGCACCGGCGCCGACAACGGTGTGCAACTCGTCGATGAACGTGATGATCTGACCGTCGGATTCCTTGATCTCGGTCAGCACGGCCTTCAGCCGCTCCTCGAACTCACCGCGGTACTTCGCACCCGCGACCATCGCGCCGAGGTCGAGGCTGATCAGCCGGCGGCCCCGCAGCGACTCGGGCACGTCACCGGCCACGATCCGCTGGGCCAGCCCCTCGACGACGGCGGTCTTGCCGACGCCGGGCTCACCGATCAGCACCGGGTTGTTCTTGGTACGGCGGGACAGCACCTGGACCACGCGCCGGATCTCGGAGTCCCGGCCGATCACCGGGTCGAGCTTGCCGTCCTTGGCGCGCTCGGTCAGGTCGACGCCGTACTTCTCCAGCGTCTTGGTGGCGCCTTCAGCCTCCGGGGACGTGATCCGGCGATTGCCCCGCATCTGGTCGAATGCCTGCAGCAGCGCGTCCGGCGTCACGCCGAGCGCGGTCTTCGCAGGACCGTCGACGGTCGCGAGCGCGATCAGCAGGTGCTCGGTGGAGACGTACTCGTCCCCGAGCCCGAGGGCCCGCTGCTCCGCCTGGTTCAGCACGTCACCGGTCTTCCCCGACAGGCTCGGCGCCTGCACGCTGCCACCGCTCGCCTTCGGGAGCCGGCTCATTGCCTCGGCGGTCTTCCGGCGTACGGCGTCGAGGTCGCCGCCGGCCGCTTCGAGCAGGCCGATCGTCGTGCCCTCGGGCTGCGCGAGCAGCGCGGACAGCAGGTGAATCGGTTCCACGGTCGGGTTGCCCGCCGCGGACGTCTGACGGATCGCGACCGACAGGGTTTCCCGGGCCAGCGTCGTCAACCGCTGAACGTCCATCTAGTTCCAGCCCTCCAACTCAAGTAACAGGTCTTACTCAATACAACCTACCGAAACTTGAGTCCATTCCACTCAACTCTGGAAATTCCCAGGGACGAATCAGGGTCGATCAGTGCTGGTAGGCGCCGGAATCCCACGTGGTTAGGACGGTCAGATCCTTGTCGGCCAGGTCGCGGTCGTAGCCGGACTTCTCGGCGCGGTCGATGGCCGGGCTACCCGCCTTCAGGCGGAGATCGGTCGCGCTGGTGTAGAGCGGATCGGCCTTCACCGAGTGCGCGCCGAGCGTGAACTGATACACGCTGCCCTGGTACACACCGTTGTCCTCGTCCGCCGCGTCGGCCGGGTTGCCGGTGTCGAACGAGTCGTCGTACCCGACCTTGCCGCCCACCTTGACGATGTTGTTGCGCAGCTTCAGGATGTCCGCGCCGCAGCCCCGGTCACAGCTCCAGCCGTCGCCGTTCGCGATGTTCACGGAGTTGTTGATCGCCAGCGTTCCGCGGACCGGGCCGATGTCGACGCCCGCGCCGCGAGTGATCAGGAAGGTGCCGGACGGCTGGGTCGACGTGATCGTGTTGTAGGCGAACACGTTGCCGTCGGCGGTCTTGCCGGCGCCGTAGCGGCCGAGTTCCGTAAAGGTGTCGTTGTTCGCGGTCTTGTTGTACTCGATGTGGTTCCGGTTGCCGTTGAAGATCTCCACCGCGGCGCCGTCGTACCCGTAGTCGTGGCTGGTGTGGAAGCTGCCGCTGATCGTGTTGTGGTGGATCTGGTTGTCGTCGCCGTGGACCAGTACGCCGAACGCGCCCGAGTCGTCGTTGTCGTGCGTGTCGTCGTCCACGCTCATCTTGTTGTTGTCGACGATCGTGCTCCAGCGGATCGTGTTCCAGTCGGACCCGTCGAGGATCGAGATGCCGGCGACGTTGTTGTCGGCCTGGATCGTGTCCAGGACGATGCCGTCGCCGCCCAGCTCGAAGCCGGCCCAGTTGCAGCCGCTCGCGCGCAGGTCACCGATGAAGATGTCCGAGCCGGTGACGTTCACACAGTTCAGTACGTCGCCGCCGATCTTCGGCAATGCTCCGGTGCCGTAGGCGCCGACCACGATCGGGGCATCCGAGTCGCCCGACGAGGACAACTCCAGGGTGCCGGTCCAGGAACCGCCACGCTTGAACAGGATCTGGTCCCCCGGCCCGAAGCCGGACCCGTTGACCTTGGCGAGGCTCTTCCACGGTTTGTCACTGGTACCGGCGTTCGCGTCGTTCCCCGCGGTCGCGTCGACGTAGTAGGCGGTCGGGTTCGGGGCGGCGTAGGCGACGCCGGCGGTTGAGCTGAGGAGGAAAGTGGCGGCCAGGAGGGCGGCAGGCTTGTTCACGAAGATTAGTTTCGGCCTGTCACTCTGCGCAGTCAACAACTAACGACGACCCGCTGTCACCAGGCCAGCCGAAACCGCGACTGCTTGCCGGTGGCAACAGGATCAGGTGGTGAACTCCGAGGCGCGGATCCGGTACACCTGCAGATTCAGGTCGTAGTACTTGTCGGTCTCGCCGACCCACTCCATGCCGATCCGTCGCGCCGTCGCGATCGCGCGCTTGTTGGCCGGCCGCGCGACGGCGAACAGCTCGTCGACCTCGCCGCCGGTGAACGCCCAGGCCATCAACGCACGGCTGGCCTCGGTCGCGTACCCGAAACCCCACGCGCTCGGCCGCAGCTGCCAGCCGATCTCGAGATCCTCCTCGTACGGCGGCAGCAGGCGGATCAGCAACGCGCCGACCACCTCACCGTCGTCCCGGCGCGTGACCGCCCAGCGGCCCGCGGGTACGACGAAGTTCGGTTGCGCCTCGATCCAGGACTGCAGGATCAGCCGCATCGTCGGGGCATCAGGCACCTTGTCGATAGCCGGTGACAGCCAGGGCGCCACGTCGGCGGAGCCAAAGATCTCCAGCGCGGCGTCGGCGTCGTCTTCCACCCAGTCCCGGATCAGCAGCCGGTCGGTCTCCAGCTTCAGCGTCACCCCGCCAGGGTATGCGGTGCTCGCCGGAAGACAACAGCAACAAGAGAACCGCAGGGCGGTCCTGGAACGGACCACCCTGCGGTGGCCGAAGGGCGCTGGGGGGATCGCGCACCTTCGACTTGTGGAGGCGTCGTGGGGGAACGACGACCTCCACCGGAGGGCCGGAGGCTCCGAGGGGGTTCGGATCGCCTCCGGCAGCTTCGGGGCGGGGGATCAGCGAGAGCCGAGTTCCAGGGGCTGGGTGCGGATCCATCGCGTTGTGGTCTGCTGCCGGCCCATGGCGATCACGTCGCCCGCGGGACCGGCCGAGAAGACCCGGCTGGCGGCTGGACGCCGGGAGGCGCCGACACCGCGCTGGACTTCGGCCAGGAGCTGGTTGACCCGCTGACGCAGGTCCTCCACCTCTGACTGTAGCGCGAGGACATGGCGAATCCCCGCGAGGTTGACGCCCTCTTCCTGGGACAAATGCTGCACATAACGCAGCCTCGCCACGTCGTACGCCGAGTACCGCCGGCCGCGGCCGGACGCCCGGCTCGGCACCACCAGGCCGAGCCGGTCGTACTGGCGCAACGTCTGCGGATGCATGCCGGCCAGCTGGGCCGCCACCGAGATCACGTAGATCGGGGTGCGGTCGTCCCAGGTCGGCACCTGGCTGAACGGGATACCCATCACGAGCTCCCGAACAACCCGGCCCGCAGATCAGGATGATCCGACGCGGAGTTGAACTCCTGCAGCTTCGTCTTCTGCTCGTCGGTCAACTCGTGCGGAACCTGCACTTCGAGCGTCAGCATCAGGTCGCCCTTGGTCCCGTCCCGCCGTACCGATCCCTTACCGCGAACGCGCAGCTTGCTCCCGTTCGCCGTACCTGCAGGGATCCGGACCGTGACGGGCAGGCCGTCCAGGGTCGGAACCTTGATCTCGGCACCCAGCGCCGCCTCGGTGAAACTCACCGGGACGTTCAGCGTCAGGTGCTCGCCCTGCCGGCCGAAGATCCGGTGCGGCTTGACGTGCACGGTGACGTAGAGGTCGCCCGCAGGGCCACCCCGTTCGCCGGCCGCGCCCTTGCCCTTCAGGCGGATCCGCTGACCGTCCTGCACGCCCGCGGGGATGCGCACCTGCATGGTCTTGCTCGACTGGCCGCGACCGGAGCCGTGGCAGGTCTCGCACGGCTGGTCGACGACCAGACCGCGACCCTTGCACTCGGTGCACGGCTCGGTCATCGCGAACACGCCACCCTGCACCGAGGTCTGCATACCCGTGCCTTCGCACTTCAGGCAGACCTTCGGCACAGTGCCGTACTTCGCACCGGTACCGCGACACGTCGCGCACGGCTCGTCGCTGGTCATCCGGAGCCCGACCGTGACACCGTTCACGGCCTCGGCGAACTCGATCGTCGCCTCGGTCTCGATGTCCTGGCCACGCCGCGGACGGGCCGTCGTGGTGGTCGTGGTCCGGCCACCACCGCCGAACATGCCGCCCAGGATGTCGCCGAGCCCGCTCCCGCCGCCCTGGCCGCCGCGGTTGAACAGGTCGCCGACGTTGAAGTCGAAGCCCCCGCCCTGACCGCTGCCGGTCGGCATCCGGAAGCCGCCGCTGCCGAACAGCCGGCGCGCCTCGTCGTACTCCTTGCGCTTCTTCGGGTCGCCGACGACGTCGTACGCCTCGGAGACCTCCTTGAACTTGGCCTCCGCCTTGGTGTCCCCGGCGTTCGAATCAGGGTGGTACTGCCGGGCCAGCTTGCGGTAGGCCTTCTTGATCTCGTCGGCCTCGGCGGTCTTGGAGACGCCGAGAATCTTGTAGAAGTCCTTCTCGATCCAGTCCTTCTGGCTCATCCGGCACCTCCCCTCCCGTCGTGGTCGGTACTACTCCGCGGACCTGTCCGCGTCTTCATCAGTGCTCTCCGCCGGTACGTCGGCCTGCGCGGCGTCCCCCGGCAGTTGTTCGGTCGGCTCCGACACGGCCACTCGCGCCGCCCGCAGGATCCGCTCACCGTGGCGGTAGCCCGGCTGCATGATCATCGTCGCGGTCGGACCGTCGACCTCGTCGGAGTAGTTGTGCAGCAGGGCCTCGTGGATCCGCGGGTCGAAGGGGTCGCCCTTCTCGCCGAACTTCTCCAGGCCGAGCTTCTCGGTGACCCGCTCCAGCGACTCGGCGACGGCCTTGAAGGCGCCCTCGAGCTCACCGGCTTCGCGGGCCCGGCCGACGTCGTCCAGGATCCCGAGCAGCTCGGAGAGCACCGTGCCGATCACGAGCTCGCGCGAGGCTTCCCGCTCACGATCCACGCGGCGCTTGTAGTTCACGTACTCGGCCTGCAGTCGCTGCAGGTCCGCCGTACGCTCGGCGAGCGCCTCGGTCAGCAGGGCTTCCTGGGCGGACGGACCGATCAGGTCGGACGGGTCCCGCGGCGGCTGACCGCTCGGGCCCCCCGGCGCGGGAGCCGCGGACTGGTCCGCAGGCTCCCGCAGCTTGCCGGTTTCCGGGTCGATCCGGCGCTTGTCCCGGATGACGGGCTCGCCGTCACCGAACTCGCTGCCAGTCGGTCGATCCGTCACTTGTCCTCCGTCTTGTCCTGCGGCCGGTCCTCGTCCACGATCTCGGCGTCGACGACATCGTCGTCGTTACTGCTGCTGGCCGTGTCCTCGGAGGTGGCGCCGTCGGCAGTCGAGCCGCCGGCGGCCTGGGCGTTCGCGTACATCGCGGCACCCATCTTCTGGCTGGACTGGGCGAGCTTCTCCGAGGCGGCCTTGACCGCGTCGGCGTCCTCACCCTCGAGGGCCTTCTTCAGCTCGGCGACGGCGTCCTTGACCTCGGTCTTGACGTCGTCGGGAACCTTGTCCTCGTTCTCCTGCAGGAACTTCTCGGTCTGGTAGACCAACGACTCCGCCTGGTTGCGGTTCTCCACCGCCTCGCGGCGCTGCCGGTCCTCCTCGGCGTACTGCTCGGCGTCACGGACCATCTGGTCGATGTCGGTCTTCGGCAGCGCGGAGCCGCCCGTCACCGTCATCCGCTGCTCCTTGCCGGTGGCCAGGTCCTTGGCGTTCACGTGCACGATGCCGTTCGCGTCGATGTCGAAGGTGACCTCGATCTGCGGCACGTTCCGCGGCGCCGGCGGCAGGCCGGTCAGCTCGAAGTTGCCGAGCGACTTGTTGTCGCGGGCCATCTCGCGCTCGCCCTGGTACACCTGGATCATCACCGATGGCTGGTTGTCCTCGGCCGTGGTGAAGATCTCCGAGCCCTTGGTCGGGATCGTGGTGTTGCGCTCGATGATCTTGGTGAACACGCCGCCCTTGGTCTCGATACCGAGGCTCAGCGGGGTCACGTCGAGCAGCAGGACGTCCTTGACCTCACCCTTCAGCACACCGGCCTGCAGGGAGGCGCCGACCGCGACGACCTCGTCCGGGTTCACACCCTTGTTCGGGTCCTTGCCGCCGGTCAGCTCCTTGACCAGCTCGGCGACCGCGGGCATCCGGGTCGAACCGCCGACCAGGATCACGTGGTCGATCTTCGACACGTCGATGCCGGCGTCCTTGATGACGGCCTTGAACGGCGCGCGGGCGCGCTCGAGCAGGTCGTTGGTCATCTTCTGGAACTCTGCCCGGGAGAGCTTCTCCTCCAGGTGCAGCGGGCCGGACTCGGTCAGGCTCAGGTACGGCAGGTGGATCGTGGTCTCGGCCGCGGCGGACAGCTCGATCTTGGCCTTCTCGGCGGCCTCGGTGAGGCGCTGCATGGCCATCTTGTCGCCGGACAGGTCGGTGCCGAACTTGTTCTTGAACTGAGTCACCAGCCACTGCACGATGCGCGCGTCCCAGTCGTCACCACCGAGGTGGTTGTCACCGCTGGTCGCCTTCACCTCGAAGACACCGTCGCCGATCTCCAGCAGCGAGACGTCGAACGTGCCGCCGCCGAGGTCGAAGACCAGGATGGTCTGCTCGGTGCCCTTGTCCAGGCCGTAGGCGAGCGCGGCCGCGGTCGGCTCGTTGACGATCCGGTGCACCTTCAGGCCTGCGATCTCGCCGGCCTCCTTGGTCGCCTGGCGCTGCGCGTCGGAGAAGTACGCCGGCACGGTGATGACCGCGTCCGTGACCTGCTCCCCGAGGTACGCCTCGGCGTCCCGCTTCAGCTTCTGCAGCACGAACGCGCTGATCTGCTGCGGCGTGAACTTCTTGCCGTCGATGTCGACGCTCCAGGCCTCGCCCATGTGGCGCTTGACCGAGCGGATGGTGCGGTCGACGTTCGTGGTGGCCTGGCGCTTCGCCACCTCGCCGACCAGGACCTCGCCGTTCTTGGCGAAGGCCACCACCGAGGGCGTCGTACGCGCTCCCTCGGCGTTGGGGATGACGGTGGGCTCGCCACCTTCCAGTACGGCGATGACGGAGTTCGTCGTACCGAGATCGATTCCGACCGCGCGGGCCATTCTTTACCTCCACGAAGTTGAGTGATGCAGACTCAATGTTGCCCGTTCGTCCGCCTCGGTTCAAATCCGTGACCGAACAAACTTGAGTTCACTAGGCTCAACATTGCACGACGGCCAGGTCATTCCCAAGAGCAACCCCCGATTTCGGGGTCCCGACCAGGGTGCGACCAGGGCGACCCCTCGTGAAGCAAACGTTTACCGTGCGATCCTGATCACTGTGATACTCCGCCCGATGACCGCAGCCGACCTCGGCGCGGTCCTCGCGCTGAACGGCACCGCGGAAGGTCTTGTCGAACCCCTCAGCGCCGACCGCCTGGACTGGCTCCGGCTGATCGCCGCCCACGCCGTCGTCGTCGACCTGGACGGCGTACCCGCCAGCTTCGTCCTCACGTTCACCCCCGGTTCGGCGTACGACGGGCTGGCGTACGAGGCGTTCACCCGCCCGTACGCCGACCGCTTCCTGCTCATCGAGCGGATCGTGGTCGCCCCCGAACACCGACGCACCGGCATCGCCACCCAGGTCTACCGAGCCATCGAACGCGCCGCCAAACCGTTCGACCGCACCGTAGCCGCCGTCCCCACCAACACCCCCGCCATCACCTTCCACAACACCCGAGGCTACGTAGAAGTAGCCAAACAACGCCTCCCCAACGGCACCGCGACTGCCCTGTTGGCGAAGGATCTGTCGGAGTAGGACGCCAGGAGGCGGGCGGCGGTGCTGGTGGATGTGGTTGGGCGGACCGCCACCACTCACCAAACCGCCGTGAGCCGCTCCTCGCGCGCCAACTTGAGCGCGAGCGCCTCGAAGATGGCCTGCTTACTGAGTGGTGGCGGTCCGCCTGTGGACAACGCTGACCCCGAGCCGCGGAAACTCTCCATCATGGATTCATGCCAGACGTGACAGAGGTGATCGGTAGGCGCGGCGGATCGGCGACGTTCGCGGACCTTCGCGCGGTCGTGTCCGCGCGCGCCATCCGCAACGCGCTCACGTCAGGTGCGATCGACCGGGTGGCGAAGGGCGTCTACGCGGTGCGGGCCGCACCGCCAGCGCTGACCGCGGCACGAAGTCACGGCGGTGTCGTCTCGCATCTCAGCGCCGCGCAGCACTGGGGTCTCGGGGTGATCAACCCGCCCGTTCAGCCGCACGTCACTCTTCCGCCGGGCCGGGTCCGGCGACGCACCGGGCTGCCCTGCGTCCTGCACTGGGCGGATGTTCCCGCGCTGGACGACGTCACCACCCCGCTTCGGACCGTCCTGGACTGCCTCCGCATCGTGCCGCTGGGCGAAGGGCTCGCGATAGCGGACTCAGCCTTACGAACGCGGTGTGTCGAGCATGACCTGCTCCTCGATGCGGCGGGGCGGCTTCGAGGACCACACCGCCGGCGCATCCAGCAGGTCGTCGCGTTGGCGGACGGCCGGGCAGAGTCAGTCCTGGAATCGGTCTTGCGAGCCTTGTTGATCGAAGCGGGCCTCGAAGGCTTCGTGCCTCAGGTGCTCGTGCGGGACGCGGAGTTCTCGGCTCGCCTCGACCTGGGCAATACCCAGCTTCTCCTCGGTCTCGAGGCGGACGGGTTCGCGTTCCACGGCACTCGGCGGGCGCTGGTCAAGGACTGCCGCCGGCAGGCGAACCTGACGGTCCGCGGCTGGCGGGTGCTCCGCTTCAGCTGGGAGGACATCATGTACGACCCCGACTGGGTGGTCGCCACGATCGAGCGGGCTGCCGGACTTCCGCCACTCAGTAAGCGCCTGCTGCGCGCCGCCTGAGTCGACAGCTGAGCGTGCGGCGGTCAGATAACGCGAGGTTGGTGAGTGGGAGCGGTCCGCCCTCACGCCAGTCGCCCACCAAGGAACGTTTGGGTGACCAGGGGGACGGCGGGGCGGTAGGCGAGGTGTAGGTAGGTGGGGGCGTCCAGGACCGCCAGGTTGGCTTGGGTGCCGGGGGTTAGGTGGCCTAGGTCGGGGCGGCGGAGGGAGGCGGCTCCGCCGGCGGTGGCGGACCAGAGGGCTTCGGCGGGGGTCATGTGCATTTCGCGGACTGCGAGCGCGATGCAGAAGGGCATGGAGGACGAGTAGCCGGAGCCGGGGTTGCAGTCGGTGGCGAGGGCTACAGTGACGCCGGCGTCCAGGAGGCGGCGGGCGTTCGGGTACGGCGACCTGGTGGAGAACTCGATCGCGGGCAGGAGGCCGGCGACCACCCCGCTCGAGGCGAGGGCATCGACGTCGGCATCGGTGAGATAGGTGCAGTGATCTGCCGAGGCGGCGCCGACCTCGGCGGCGAGTTGGACGCCGGGGCCTTCGCCGAGCTGGTTGGCGTGTACGCGTGCCTGCAGCCCGCGCGCGATCCCCGCCTGCAGGATCGCCCGGCCTTGGTCCGCGTCGAACGCGCCGCGCTCGACGAAGACATCGACCCACTTCGAGTGCTTGGCGGCCGCGTCGAGCATCGGCCCGGTCACCAGCGCCACGTACCCGGCCGGGTCGTCCGCGTAGTCGGCCGGTACGACGTGCGCGCCGAGGTACGTCGTCTCGTCGGTGAACTGCCCCGCGATCCGCAGCGCCCGCGCCTCGTCCGCGACCGTCAGCCCGTACCCGGACTTGATCTCGACGGTCGTCGTCCCCTGGCGGCGCATCTCGGCGACGAGGCGGGCCACGTTGGCGGTCAACTGCTCGTCGGTGGCCGCGCGGGTCGCCGCCACCGTGGTGCGGATGCCGCCGGCGGAGTACGGCGTACCGGTCATGCGGGCCGCGAACTCCTCGGCCCGATCACCCGCGAACACCAGATGCGAGTGCGAGTCGACGAATCCCGGGATCACCGCCCGCCCGCCGAGGTCGACCGCACTGTCGGCCGCCGGCGCCTCGCGCCGCGATCCGACCCACGCGACAGTGCTCCCATCGATCACGAGCGCCGCGTCGTGGAGCTCACCGAGCAGCCCGCCGTGAGCGGGGTCGTTGGTCACCAACGACCCGATACCGGTCAGCAGGAGTGAGCTCATGAGGTCACCGCCGCGATCGAGGTGGACAGGGCAGATCCCACATCGATTGTCTGATGCTTGCCCGCGGCAACCACCCGCCGGCCGGAGACCACTACATCGGTGACGTCCGCGGCCGTCGCGGCGAACACGGCTGTCTCCGCAGTGCCTCCGGTGCCCGCCGTACGGACGCTGTCGAGGCGGACCGCGACGAGGTCGGCGCGGGCGCCGGGCGCGATCACCCCCGCGTCCTCGAAGCCGATCGAGCGGTGGCCGTCGACAGTTGCCGCCTTGAGGAGCTCTGCTGCGGACCAGTGCCCGCGCTCCTGCGACGCGAGGCGTTCGTCCAGTTCGACGGCTCGCATCTCCTCGAACAGGTCGATCACCGCATGGCTGTCCGAGCCGAGCGTCAGCGGCGAGCCCGCGTCCCGCAGCTGCACCGACGGACCGATCCCGTCCGCGAGATCGCGCTCGGTGGTGGGGCAGAAGCAGGAGTACGTCGCGGAGCTCCCGAGCAGCCCGATGTCGACCGGGGTCAGGTGCGTCGCATGCACCGCACTCGTCCGCCCGCTGAGGAATCCGGCCTCGTCGAGGACCTGCGTCGGGGTCCGGCCGTACGCCGCGAGGCAGGCCTCGTTCTCGGCGACCTGCTCGGACAGGTGGATATGCAGCGGTACGTCGGGAAACGCCGACGCGACCGCACCGAGCTGATCCTGCGGAACGCCGCGCACCGAATGCGCCGCCGCACCGATCACGACATCGCCAGCGCCAGTACCACCACCGGCGAGCTCGGCGACCCGGGAGGCCCACGCGGTGGCGTCGCCGTCGCTGAAGCGTTGCTGGACCTCGTTGAGCGGCTGGTCGATCCCGCCCGCGAGGTAGCAGGTGTCGAGCAGCGCGATCCGGAGGCCGGCGTCACGAGCCGCCGCGATCAGCGCCGTACCCATGGCGTTCGCGTCGTCGTACCGATGGCCGCCGGGTGCGTGGTGCAAGTAGTGGAATTCGCCGACCGCGGTGATCCCGGCGAGCAGCATCTCGGCGTACACGGCCTTCGCGAGCTCGTAGTACGTGTCGGGGGTGAGCGCGGCGGCGACGGCGTACATCTGCTCGCGCCAGGTCCAGAACGTACCGCGCTCGGTCTGCGTCCGGCCGCGGAGCGCCCGGTGGAACGCGTGACTGTGGCAGTTCGCGAGACCGGGGACGACGAGGCCGTTCAGCACCTGGGCGTCGCCGGGGTCAACACCAGCCGCCACCGAGGCGAATCGGCCGTCGACCACCGACACCAGAACTCGTCCAGCGAGACCGTCGGGAAGAAGAGCGGTCTCGCACCAGTACGACGTCACTTGGCGAGGTCCTTCAGTACGGCGGCCAATGCGTCGACGCCGGCCAGGCAGTCGTCCATCTCGGCGTACTCCGCCGGGGAATGCGAGACGCCCGTCGGGTTGCGAACGAACAGCATCGCGGTCGGGATCCCGGCGTCGGAGAACACGCCCGCGTCGTGCCCTGCGCCGGTCGGCAGCACCGGTGCGCCGTCGAGCACATTCACCAACCGGTCCCGCAACCCGGCCGGGAAGTCGACGATCGGGGACACCGACTCGGGTGTCACCTCGAGCGTCGTACCGTCGCGCTCAGCGCGTTCTGTCGCCTGCTTAGTGATTGCTGCGAGCAACGATTCGAGGGTGGCGGTGTCGGCGGCCCGGGCGTCGAGCCAGGCAGTGACCTGGGACGGTACGGCGTTGGTCCCGTTGGGCTCCACGGACAGCCGGCCGAACGTTGCGCGGGCACCGGCGAGCCGGGCCTGCTTGTTGGCGGCGAGGGCGGTCATCGCGTACGTGAGCATCGGGTCGTGCCGATCCTCCATCAGCGTCGTACCGGCATGGTTGGCCTCACCACCGAACGTGAACCGGAACCGCCCGTGCGGCCAGATCGAGCTGGCCACACCCACCGGTGCGGTCAGACCGCGCCCCTGCTCCACGTGCAACTCGACGAACGTCCCCATCCGCCGCAGCAACGGCGACGGGCCGACTCCGGCCGGGTCGAGACCGGCCTTCTCCAAGGCCTCCCCCAGCCCGACGCCGGCCCGATCCTTCAACTGCAGGGCCTTCTCGGCGGACAACACTCCGGCCGCGACCCGGGAGCCCAGACAGGGCATCCCGAACCGCGAGCCTTCTTCCTCCACGAACGCCCCGATGCCGATCGGCACCCCTGGCTCGAATCCCTCTGCCCGCAACTGGTCCACTGCCGCCAGCGCCGACACGACACCGAGCGGCCCGTCGAACGCCCCGCCGTCGATCACCGAGTCCAGATGGCTCCCGGTGACCACACCAGGTCCGTCGGAGGCACCCCACCACGCGATGAGGTTGCCGATTCCGTCGGACTCGACCTGCAGGTTGCGGGCGGCGCACTGGTCCAGGAACCAGTGCGTCGCCTCGCGTTCGGTGGGAGACCAACCGCCGCGGGTGTAGCCGCCGGTGTCCGTGTGGCGGCCGATCGCGGACTCGTCCGCCCAGAGGGATTCGAAGCTCAAGACAGTGGGTTCTTCGACAGCCAGTCCTTCGCGACCGCGTCCGCACTCTCCTTGCCGACGTCGATCCGCTTGACCAGGTCGGTCAGCGCGTCCGTGGTCAGCTTGGCGTCGACGGCGTTCAGCGTGGCGACGACGTCGTCGGACTTGTGGTCGGTCCGGATCAACGGAACGATGTTGTTCGGCGGCAGGATCTTCTCAGGATCGTCGAGCTGCACCAGGCCCTGGTCCTTGATGACCGACTGGGTGGTGAACAGGTTCGTCACCTGGATCTGGTTGTCCTCGAGCGCCTTGATGCTCAGCGGACCGCCCGCGTCCAGCGTCTTGTATTCCTTGAACTCGACGCCGTACTTCTCCTTCAGCCCCTTCAGGCCCGCCGACCGGACCTTGAACTCGGAGCTACCGCCCGCGATCAGGTTCTTGCCCTTCAGGTCAGCCAGCGACTTCAGGCTGTACTTGTCCGCGGTCGCCTTGGTGACGACGATCGTGTCCTCGTCGGCTGCCGGCGACTTGTCCAGCACCTCGAGCCCGGACGGCAGCGCCGCCTTCAGCGCGTCGTACGCCTTCTCGGGGTCTGTCTCGGTGGAGTTCTTGTCGAAGTACGCCAGCGCGGCGCCGGTGTACTCCGGCACCAGGTCGAGGGACGCGTCCTTCACGGCGGCCATGTAGGTCTCGCGGTTGCCGATGTTCGAATGCTTCTTCACCTCGATGCCCTTGGCTGCCAGGGCCTGACCGTAGATCTCCGCCAGCAGCTGGCTCTCGGAGAAGTCGGCGGACCCGACGGTGATGCTGGTCACCTTGGACGGCGCGGGCGAGGACCCCGCGTTGCCGCTGCCGAGCTGGTCGCCCCCACCCCCACAACCAGCCAGGCCGAGCACCGCCACCCCGGCGATCGCAGTACGGATGAGTGTGGATCTCAACACGAGAGCCTCCAGTGTTCTCGTTCAGCCATCGACCGGTGCCGATGGATGTATCTCAGAGGGTGTCAGGTTCGTCGGACAGTTCAGCCGAGTTTCAGTCCTTCGGAGACGGTGATCCGACCGATCAGCGCGAACACCGCGTCGAGCAGCAAGGCGAGCAGGGCCACCAGCAGCGCGCCGGTGAACATCTGCGGGAAGTCACGCAGCTTCAGCCCATCAACCACATAGCGACCGAGACCGCCGAGCGACACCAGCGCCGCGATCGTCGCCGTCGACACGATCTGCAGGGTCGCGCTGCGGACGCCGGAGATAATCAACGGCATCGCGATCGGGATCTCCACCTTGGTCAGGATCTCGCGGCCCGTCATGCCCATCCCCCGAGCGGCGTCGATCGTGGCCGGATCGACACCCGACAGACCGGCGTACGTCGAGGCCAGTATCGGCGGGATGCCGAGGGCGACCAGCGCGATCAGCACGGGGAGGAAGTCGATCCGGTTGGTCAGCAGTACGGCAAGCATCAGCAGGCCGAGGCTCGGCAGGGCGCGGGCCGCGTTGCCGAGGTTGATCGCGAGGAACGCCCCCCGGCGGGTGTGCCCGATCCGCAGCCCGATCGGCAACGCGATCACCGCAGACAGCCCGAGAGCGGCGAAGGTATACCAGACATGCTGCACGATCCGCGCCCAGATCCCCTCGTTCCCGGACCAATTGTACGAATCGGTGAGGTACTGCCACATGTCAAGCCACCTCCGCCACGGGAGTCGCGACGCGTGCCCACGGAGTCAGGATCCGCTGCAACGTGACCAGGATCAGGTCGGCGCACAGCGCCAGCAACAATGACAACACCACGCCAACCACCACCGGAGTGAGGAAGTCCTTCCCGAAGCCGAGCGTGAACAGCTCGCCCAGGCCACCGATGCCGATCACTGCACCAACACTCACCATCGAAATGTTCGCCACCGTGACCACACGTAGGCCGGTGAAGATCACCGGTACGGCGATCGGCAGGTCGACAGCGATCAGCCGGTGCATCGAGCCGTACCCGACCGCGACTGCCGACTGCCGGACCTCGGCCGGCACGGAGCGGAGTCCGTCGATCACGTTGCGGATCAGCAAGGAGACCGTATAGATCGTGAGCGCCACAATGATGTTGACCGTGGACAGCACGTGGGTACCGAGGATCGCCGGCAGCACGATGAACAGTGCGATCGACGGCAGCGAGTACAACACGCCACCGACGGCGATCAGCGGATTCGCCAGCCAGGAGTACCGGGTAGCGACGTACCCGAGCGGCACCGAAATGATCAGCCCGAGAATCACCGGGACGATCGCCAGGTAGAGATGCTCGCGCAGCTGCTCCCAGATCAAGCCGAGGTTCGCCCCGATCCAGGTCATGACAGCAAGGCCTCTGCAACGGTGGCCTGGTCGATGACGCCGATGGCCTTGCCGTCGTCGTCCACGCAGATGCCGCGACCGTTCGGCGAGGTGAGTACGGCGTCCAGCGCCGCCCGCAACGAGTCACCACGTTTGAAGACCGCGCCGACCGGCAGCAGCTCGCCTGAGGCGCTCCCATTCCGCCAGCCGATCGGTACGCCGTCCCGCAGCGCCAGCTCGGCCGGCAGCGGCTGCACAGGTAGATCGTCCGCGTACACAAACGTCAACGCGCGGTAACCACGGTCCTGCCCGACGAAGCCGCGGACGAAGTCGTCGACCGGATCGGCGAGCAGCTCGGCCGGCGGCGCGAACTGGGCCAGCTTGCCGCCGACCCGGAGAATCGCGACGTTGTCGCCGAGCTTGATCGCTTCGTCGATGTCGTGAGTAACGAACACGATCGTCTTGCCGATGTCGCGCTGCAGCCGGAGCAGCTCCTCCTGTAGCTGACTGCGGACGATCGGGTCGACCGCACTGAACGGTTCGTCCATCAACATGATGGGCGGATCGGCCGCCAGCGCGCGGGCGACGCCGACTCGTTGCTGCTGGCCACCGGACAGCTGGGCCGGGTACCTCTCGGCGAGCTTGGGGTCGAGGCCGACGCGCTCGATCAGCTCCATCGCGGTGCCGCGCGCCTGGCGTTTGTCCCAACCCAGCAGCTTCGGCACCGTGGCGATGTTGTCTACGACCGTCTTGTGCGGGAACAGGCCGGCGTTCTGGATCACGTACCCGATGCCACGCCGCAGCGTGACGGGGTCGTCGGTGTTGATGTCCTTGCCGTCGATCGAGATCGTCCCGCCGGTCCGCTCGATGGTGCGGTTGATCATCCGCAATGATGTCGTCTTACCGCATCCAGACGGACCGACAAGTACCGTGATCTGACCGCTGGGGATTGTGAGCGACAGGTCATCGACCGCGACTGTACCGTCCGGGTACCTCTTGGTGACGCTCTCGAACTCGATCATCGACGCCCCTTCTGGCGGCCGGGGGCCGCATTGGTGCTGGGTACCCGCGTTCTCGATCCTAGGCGAAGCGAGGTCAGGCCCAATCAGGTCCACAACATGTCTCAGGTGACGGACCGCGCATCCACAGAGCGATCTCCGCCGGCGATGCAGCCATTCGCTTCTGACCAACGGCGCCAACCGGTGCCGCCTGTGAGCGTCGCGACCCTGAAGAATTCAATTATTCACACGACACCTGAGGTGTGTACTCAGCATGTGTGCGGGCGTAGCTTCGGTGATATTCGCCTACGGAGGGGGATTCATGAGGCGCAATGCAACGTCCATTGGTCTCGTCCTGCTATTAGCCGCATTTGCGTTATCGCCAGCCTCTCCGGCTGCGGCGGTATCTGCACCCCAAGCGTCAACCGCCGTACGTCTCGTTCCGACGAGCCACGTTCCCTGGGGAGGGTGCACCCTTACGGTCGCCGCGCCGCAGCGTCTGACGTACTACATACACGCGTGGGCAACGCTCAAGTGCATCGGCAATGCCCCTGGGGGGATCACTATCGACCTCGGCTATGACACCTGGTACGGCAGCCACAGTGTGCAACGAGAGAACCGTTCGGTGCCGGCAGACGTCAACCAGTCGTTCGGCCTTCTGTACACATGCCCCGGCGGCACGGGCGGCACATTGCGCACGTGGTCCATGGATGCCCTGGCTCATGTCGGCTTCTACCGAAACGGAGTTCTCTACACTGCCACCTACAGCAAGACCGGGCCTAAGGCAACATTCCGCTGCTGACCCATCTGCCCTCCGCATTGAATGCCACGCCGGAGTCGGCCGCACAGTCCATAACTCGTCACAGGGGTCGTCGGTCCGGCCTGAGGCGAAGAGAAGTCGTCCGACGGGGTAGGTCGCGCTTCCCGTGCTCCGATCTCGCACATCGGAACCGGGGAGCGTGCTCGACGGCACCGCTGGGCTCGCATCATCCGACGCAGACCTGGCGGTTCGCCCTGGTCCCGGGTGGTAGTTCATCGACACCCCTCGTGTCACAAAGCCGGATGGCAGAGATCTCGTTGTTCCTGACACACGTTGACAAACTGTCGACCGCAACATCGCGGCCCGGACATTGCTTGGCCACTGCCGCCCGCCGGTCGGCTCAGGACTCCCGCATCGGAACCCTGACGCCCTTGTCGTCAGCGACCTCTACAGCCTTGTCGTAGCCGGCGTCGACGTGCCGGATGACACCCATCGCCGGGTCGTTGGTGAGCACCCGCTCCAGCTTCTGCCGGGCCAGATCGGTGCCGTCGGCAACCGACACCTGGCCGGCGTGGATCGACCGGCCGATGCCGACGCCGCCGCCGTGGTGGATCGACACCCAGGACGCGCCGCTGGCCACGTTCACCATCGCGTTCAGCAACGGCCAGTCCGCGATCGCGTCCGAGCCGTCCAGCATGCCTTCGGTCTCCCGGTACGGCGAGGCCACGCTGCCGGTGTCCAGGTGGTCGCGACCGATGACGATCGGCGCCTCGAGTTCACCCGAGGCCACCATGTCGTTGAACCGCAGCCCGGCCTTGTCGCGCTCGCCCTGGCCGAGCCAGCAGATCCGGGCCGGCAGCCCCTGGAACGCGACCCGCTCGCCGGCCAGCTTGATCCACCGGCTGAGGTGCTCGTTGTCCGGGAACAGGTCCAGGATCGCCTGGTCCGTCTTCGCGATGTCCGCCGGGTTGCCGGACAGCGCCGCCCACCGGAACGGGCCTTTTCCTTCACAGAACAACGGCCGGATGTACGCCGGCACGAAGCCGGGGAACTCGAACGCGCGGCTGTACCCCGCCTTCCGCGCCTCGTCCCGGATCGAGTTGCCGTAGTCGAACACCTCGGCGCCCGCGTCCTGGAACCCGACCATCGCCTCGACGTGCCGGGCCATCGACTCCTGCGCCTGCTGGGTGAACCCGGCCGGGTCCTTCTCGCGCGCGGTCACCCAGTCCTCGAACTCGACCCCGACCGGCAGGTACATCAGCGGGTCGTGCGCCGACGTCTGGTCGGTGACGATGTCGATCGGCGCACCGCGCTTCAGCAGGTCGGGCACGATCGTCGCCGCGTTGCCGAGCACACCGATCGACAACGGCCGCCGCGCCGCCTTCGCCTCTTCCGCCAGCCGCAGCGCTTCGTCCACGGACGACGCCCGTACGTCGAGGTAGCGGTGCTCGATGCGCCGGTCGATCCGCGAGGAGTCGACGTCGATACAGATCGCGACGCCGTCGTTCATCGTGACCGCCAGCGGCTGCGCACCACCCATACCGCCGAGGCCGGCGGTCAGCGTGATCGTCCCGGCCAGCGTGCCGCCGAACTTCTTCTCGGCGACCGCGCCGAAGGTCTCGTAGGTGCCCTGCAGGATGCCCTGCGTGCCGATGTAGATCCACGACCCGGCCGTCATCTGGCCGTACATCGTGAGCCCCATCGCCTCGAGCTTGCGGAACTCCTCCCAGGTGGCCCAGTCGCCGACCAGGTTCGAGTTCGCGATCAGCACCCGCGGCGCCCACTCGTGCGTCTGCATCACGCCGACCGGGCGGCCGGACTGGACGAGCATCGTCTCGTCGTCCTTGAGCGTGGTCAGGGTGCGCACCATCGCGTCGAACGAGTTCCAGTCGCGGGCGGCCTTGCCGGAACCGCCGTACACGACGAGTTCGTCAGGGTGCTCGGCGACCTCGGGGTCGAGGTTGTTCTGCAGCATCCGCAGCGCGGCTTCCTGCTGCCAGCCGCGGGCGGTCAGCGTGGTTCCGCGGGGCGCGCGGACGGGACGGGGTCCGGACATGGGTGATCCAGCCTTTCAGTTCAGCGGACCGGTGACGGTCTCGGCGGCGGTGACATAGGTGCCGTCGGCAACGAGCCGGACGGAGTGCTCGAGTTCGGGAGCGAGATGCCGGTCGGTACCCGGACCCTCGACGTACTCCCGCAGGGCGGCCCGGACGGCGGCGGTGGCCGGTGCCGGGTCCAGCGGCGCGCGCAGGTCGAGCGCCCGCGCGGCCGTCAGGATCTCGATCGCCAGCACCCGCTGCAGGCCGTCGACCGCCTTGCGCAGCTTGCGCGCGGCGGACCAGCCCATCGAGACGTGGTCCTCCTGCATCGCGCTGCTCGGGATCGAGTCGACGCTGGCGGGTACGGCGAGGCGCTTCAGCTCGGAGACGATCGCGGCCTGCGTGTACTGCGCGATCATGTGGCCGCTGTCGACGCCCGGATCGTCGGCCAGGAACGCGTTCAGCCCGTGGTTGCGGGCGACGTCGAGGAAACGGTCGGTACGTCGTTCGCTGATGCTGGCGAGGTCCGCGACGGCGATCGCGAGGAAGTCGAGCACGTACCCGATCGGTGCGCCGTGGAAGTTGCCGTTGGACTCGACCCGTCCGTCCGGGAGGACGACCGGGTTGTCGATCGCGGCGGCGAGCTCGTGGCCGGCCACGCTCGCGGCGTGCGCGGCGGTGTCGCGGGCGGCGCCGTGGACCTGGGGCGAGCATCGCAGCGAGTAGGCGTCCTGCACCCGGTTGCAGTCGGGACCGCGATGGCTTGCGACGATCGCGCTGTCCTTGAGGATCGCGCGGAGGTTGGCGGCGGACGCGGCCTGGCCGGGGTGCGGGCGCAGGGCCTGCAGGTCCTCGGCGAACACCCGGTCGGTCGCGAGCTGGGCCTCGACGCTCATCGCGGCGGCGAGGTCGGCGGACTTGAACAGGCGGTCGAGGTCGGCGAGCGCGAGGAGCAGCATGCCGAGCATGCCGTCGGTCCCGTTGATCAGCGCGAGGCCTTCCTTCTCGGCCAGCACGACCGGGGTCAGACCATGCTTCCGAAGCGCTTCGCCGGCGTCGAGAAGATTGCCGTCGGCATCGCGGACCTTGCCCTCACCCAGGATCGCGAGCGCGACATGGGACAGCGGGGCGAGGTCGCCGGAGCATCCGAGGCTGCCGTACTCGTGGACCACCGGCGTCAGGTGCGCGTTGAGCAGACCGGCGTACGCCTGGGCCGTCTCGACCTTCACACCGGTGCGGCCGGTGGCGAGCGTCGACAGGCGCAGCAGGGCCAGCGCCCGGACGACCTCGGTCTCCACCTCGGGACCGGAGCCGGCCGCGTGCGAGCGGATCAGGCTGCGCTGCAGTTGCGCCCGGAGCTCCGGCGCGATGTGCCGCGTGGCGAGTGCGCCGAACCCGGTCGAGACCCCGTAGTGCGGGGTGTCCGCGTGGGCCAGCGCCTCGATCGCGGCGCGCGACTTCGCGATCTCCTCGAGGGCCTGGTCGTCGATCCGTACCTGCGCGCCGTACCTCGCGACCGCGACCACTTCGGCCGGGGTCAGCGGTCCGACGCCGACATCCACAATGTGTTCCACCCGAACATTGCACCGCGCCGGATCGCTGCTGGACAGCAGCGCCGTACCACTATTCGTCTCGAATCTGAGACAACCGTCGCGACCCTCGGTAGCCGTAGAGTCCTGCCATGGTCTTCGAGATCCGGACGGCGCGTCCGGAGGATGCGGTGGGGATCGCCCGGGTCTGGGCCGCGGCGATGCCACAACTGGTGAAGACCGCGCGGGCCATCGAGCTGCAGCTGAAGCACGGTCAGAGCCAGGAGGTGCTGATCGCCGTCGACGGCGCGGACGTGGTCGGGTACGCGAACATCTACCTCCCGCCGCCGGACGCCGAGGCGCCGCGGGTGCGGGTCACGATCCAGGTGCCGCCGGAGTACCGCGGGCGCGGGATCGGGAGTGCGTTGACGACCGCGATCACAGAGCGTTGCGTGGAGCTCGGCGCCGGGCGGTTGCTGGTGGTCGTGGGTGACGACTCGCAGACGTTCGCGACCAAGCGCGGGTTCACGATCGGGCGGCGGATGTCGCACTCCGCGGCCGACCTGACCGCGGCGCGCGAGCCAGTCGCGCCGCCGGAGGGTCTGCGCGTGGCGACGTACGACGAACTGGATCCGCGACAGCTGTACGACGCCGAGGTCCAGGTGCGCGACGACGACCCCAGCGGGCTGTCGGGCGGACCGGAGTACGACGAATGGGTGCGTACGTCGTGGTCGAACCCGGACAACCGGTACGACCTGAGTGTCGCCGTACTGGACGGGGACCGGGTGCTGTCGTTCGTGACCACGACCGCGGACCCGGACAGGAAGCTGATCTGGTCGAACCTGACCGGGACGATCCCCTCGGCGCGCGGCCGCGGGCTGGCGAAGGTGGTGAAGTCCGTGGCGCTCGCTCGCGCCCGGGATGCCGGGTTCACGGTCGCGTCGACCGGGAACGACGCGGCGAACGAGCCGATGCTCGCGGTCAACCGGTGGCTCGGCTACCGGGAGACCGGAGGCGCGTGGACCGCGGAGAAGGACCTGTGAAGCGGCTCGCGATCTCGCTGACGTTCTTCCTGGTGCTGTCGCTCGTCATCGGGTACGTGCTGTCCGGGTCGTCGTTCATGGACTGGGGTGTGGCGGGCGGGCTGTTCGCGGTCGCGGTCGCCGGTGAAGGCTTCCGCTTCTGGCTGCACCGGAGCCGCGCGAAGAAACACCAATCCTCCGGGATCTGAGCCCTCCTGCTACGTCCGAAGAACCGGCGGAACGTCTCGCCAGTTGTTCGGACGTAACGAGGCGGCGGGTTACAGTGCGGTTGTGAGCGGCAACGTTCCCGCCTCGACCCGTACCCTGCGGGTCCTGACGTTCCTGGCCACGCAGCCCGGTCCCGTACCGATGGAGCGCATCGCCTCCGCGGTCGGGTTGCCGCGCTCGTCGACGTACCACTTGCTGCGGGCAATGATCGACGAGGGATTCGTCGTCCATCTGCCCGAGGAGAAGCGGTACGGGCTCGGGGTGGCGGCCTTCGAGATCGGGTCCGCGTACCTGCGGCACGATCCGCTCGAGCGGTTGGCGCGGCCGCTGCTCGCGCAGCTCGTGCACGAGGTGGGTCAGACGGCGCATCTCGGCGTACTGCATGGGCGGGAGCTGGTGTATCTGCTGAAGGAGCAGCCACCGCGGCCCGTCACATTGGTGACCGATGTCGGCGTACGACTGCCCGCCACGCTCACGGCGTCCGGTCGCGCGTTGCTGGCCGAGCTGCCGCCGGCTCAGGTACGGGCGTTGTTCCCGGCGCCGGAGTCCTTCGTACGGCGAACCGATCTCGGACCGCAGACGCTCACCCAACTGCGCCGCATCCTCGCCGAGGAGAAACGCCAGGGCTTCGCCGTAGAGGACTCCTTCATCACCCCCGGCGTCGCCTCCGTAGCCAGCGCCGCCGTAGACCACGCCGGCCACCCGGTAGCCGCCATCAGCGTCACCTTCCGCACCGACGCAGTCCCCACCACCGACCGCCCCCACCTCGCCCACAAAATCCGCCAAGCAGCCAAAGCCCTAACCCGCCGCCTCCACGGCTGAACACCTCACCGGACTACCAGGAGGACTTGGTGATGCCGGGGAGTTGGCCTTGGTGGGCTAGTTCTCGGAAGTGGATTCGGGAGAGGCCGGCTTTGCCGATGTAGCCGCGAGGGCGGCCGACGTACCCGGGTCGGCGATGATCGCCTTCAACACGGCCCGTCGCTCGGAGTAGCGGGCGACGGTCCGGCGGCAGTGGTTGTTGCGGGCGATCTTCGCCGTGGTGGCCATTTAGCGCTCTTCGCGGAAGTCGACGTGGGCGCGGAGCTTGGGGTCGTACTTGCGGATTACCAGGCGGTCGGGATTGTTCCGGCGGTTCTTGCGCGTTACATAGGTGAAGCCGGTACCCGCCGTGCTGCGGAGCTTGATGATGGGGCGGAGTTCGTTGTGCTTGGCCATGCTGTCCTCGTCTCTCACCGGTGACCCATAGGGTACTTTGTACTGGTTATCGTTTTCAACAAGACAGGAGAGCAGATGATTCCGGTGACCTTGCTGACGGGGCTCGACGACGGGTTCCGCGGCGCCGTCGCGGGGAATCTGCTGGCCGCCGCCGGCCCGCGGGGCGTTCTCGTGGAGTACGACGTGAGCACCCTGAGCGCCGGCTCCGTCGTGCGGATCGCGCGCACCGCCACCGGCGTGATCGACCGCGAGGTGATCACGATGGAGCACCCGTGCGTCTCCTGCGCGATGCGCGGATCGCTGGTCCAGCTGCTGGCGAGCATCGCGGCGGTCGAGCGGTACGACGTCGCGCTCGTCGACGTACCGACCGCCGGCGACACGCACGCGATCGCGACCGAGATCGACCACCACACCGACCTCCGCGTCGACACGGTCATCACCACCGTCGACACGAGCACCGCGATCGCCGACCTCACCGGCGAGGAGCTGATCCGCGAGCGCGGCATCCCGACCGCAGCCGAGGACGGTCGCGCAATCGCCGAGGTCGCAATCAGGAAGCTCGAGTACGCCGACGCAGCCGTTCTCACCACCGACGACGACACCACCCGCGCGCTCGTCCAGGCGATCAACCCGAGGCTCCTGATCAAGACCAGTCCGTCCGGCCTGCTCGGCGTACGGCTGCATGTTCCGGGCGCCACCGTCGAACCCGGCTCGATCGCGGCACCGTCAGAACGCACCTTCGTCTGGCAGTCGGGTCGCCCGTTCCACCCCGAGAGGCTGTACGACGCCCTCGAGGAGCTGGTCGCCGGCACGGCCCGCGGCCGCGGCACGCTCTGGATCGCGACCCAGCACCGCAACCGGCTCAGCTGGGACAGCTTCGGCACGAACGTGTCGATCGGCGTCCTCGGTCCGTGGCTGGCCGACCTCCCCGCCGATCGCTGGAGTGCCGTCGGGCAGCAGCACCAGGCGCGGTCGGCCCTCGAATGGCATCCCGAGTACGGCGACCGCGCGTCGTACCTCTCACTGACCGGTGTCGACCTGGACGTCCGGGAATTACGCGAGCGCCTCGATGGTTGTGTCCTCCGTGCGGACGAAGCGGTTCATCCACTGACCGATCCGTTCGCCCCCTACTTGGAAGGAAGTACAGCAGCATGAAGAAGGACATCCATCCCGATTACCGCCGGGTCGTCTTCCGGGACAAGTCCGGCAACTTCAGCTTCCTCACCGGTTCGACCCGCGAGAGCAACGAGACCATCGAGTGGCACGACGGGAATACCTACCCGGTCGTCGACGTCGAGATCTCGTCCGCGAGCCACCCGTTCTACACGGGTCAGCAGCGCGTGATGGACACCCAGGGCCGCGTGGAGAAGTTCCGCAAGCGCTACGGCCAGAAGTAACGCCGTACCCCAACGGCCCGCTCGAGTCCTCGAGCGGGCCGTTTCGCATGTCCCGGGAGCCGACTTTGTGCACCACATATGTGTCCGGCGGCCGTTCGAGTACGGATCCGGTGCACAAAGACGGTCTGTCTCGGATTCGAGACGCGAAGGGGCGTGGGGTGCTGGGTGTGAGCGGGTGGGGCGGATCACACTGTGCGCATGGAGCCGGTTGAACTCACGGGCGCGGGGCTGTCGCCGTTGGAGGCGGTGGCGCTCGGGCAGCGGCGTACGGCGGTGCGGTTGAGCGACGACGCGCGGAAGCGGATGTACGAGTCGGCGCAGGTGGTGGCCGAGGTCGCTAGCCGGCGGCCGGTGTACGGGCGGACCACGGGCGTCGGGGCGAACCGTGACGTACTGACGTCCGACCCGGAGCACGGCGCGCGACTGCTCGCATCGCATTCCACGACCGGTACGACGTCGTTCCCGAAGGACGTCGTACGGCTCGGGCTGCTGATCCGGGTCAACCAGCTCGCGGCGGGCGGGTCCGGGCTCGACCCGGCGGTGGCCGACGCGATCGTTGGTCTGCTCAACGACGACGACCTGCCCGACCTGCACCGTGGCGGCGCGATCGGCACCGGCGACCTCGGTCCGCTCGCCGAACTCGGGCTCGCGCTCGGCGACGTCATCGACGGAACCAGTGCGCTCCCGCTGCTGTCCAGCAATGCGTTCACGCTTGCCGAGTGCTGCCTCGCGTACGTCGAGGCCGCCACACTGATCAATGTCGTACCGCTGGTCGGCGCCCTCTCGCACGTCGCGCTCCGCGGCAACGCCGAGGTGTACGACGTGCGCGTCCACGAGGCCCGTCCGCAGCCGGGGCAAGTCCGGGTCGCCCGTCGGATGCGGGACCTGCTCGACGAGCTACCGCTCCGTCCCGCCCGGGTGCAGGATCCGTTCGGATTAAGGGCTTTCGCGCAGGTCCTCGGGCCCGCCGTCGACCATGCCGATGCCTTGGGCAACAGTGTGCGGATCGACATCAACGCGGCCGCGGAGAACCCGCTGGTGAGCGGCGGCACCGTGCTGCACAACGGCAACTGGCACGCGATGCCGATCGCGCTCGCACTCGACTCGCTGCGCCTCAGCCTGCACAGCGTCGCGACCCTCTCGACCACCCGCGTGGCGAACCTGGTCGACCCGGACTACACCGGCCTCAGCCGGTTCCTGGCCAGCGGCGCCGAGGCGAGCTCGGGCGTGATGATGATCGAGTACGTCGCCCATGACGCGCTCGCCGCGGTTCGGTCGGCCGCGCAGCCCGCGACTCTCGGTACCGCGACGCTGTCCCGCGGCGCCGAGTTGCACGCCAGCTTCGCGCCGCAAGCCGCCGTACTGACGAAGCAACTCCTCGACGCCCTCCGCGAAGTCCTCGCCAGCGAGCTCGTGACCGCCGTCCGCGCGATCCGCCTGGCCGGCCTGACTCCCAACGATCTCGCCCCGGCGGCCGTAGGTCCGTGGCTGACGGATGCCCTCGCGACCCTGCCCGACGACCTCGCCGACCGATCGCTCCGCGAAGACCTGGAGATCGCCCGCGGCGTCCTCACCCAATGGGGCGACCGCCAGGTCGAACATCCCGCCGAATCGGGCTAAAGACGGACGAGCATCTTGCCGACGTTCTGGCCGCGTAGCATTGCTAGGAAAGCGTCGACCATTTGGTCGATCCCGTGGACGACGGTCTCGTCGGAGACCACAGCACCCGACTGCAGATGCGGCGTCAGAAGGTCGATCAGCTCGGGGCGCAGATCGAGGTTGTTGCGGACCAGGAACCCTTCCAGCCGCAGCTCCTTCTCGACGATGTCGTACAGGTTCCGCGGCGCGACCTCGGCCTGATGGTTGTATGTCGACACCGCACCGCACCACGCGATCCGGCCGTTCTGCTTCAGTACGTCGATCGCCGCGGCCAGGTGCTCACCGCCGACGTTGTCGAGATACGCGTCGACACCGTCCGGTGCGGCGGCGGCCAACTGCTCGACCAGATCACCGTTCCGGTAGTTGATCGCCGCGTCGAACCCGACCTCGGCGACCAGGTGCTTCGCCTTCTCGTCCGACCCGGTCGTACCGATCACGCGGCCGGCGCCGAGCAGTTTCGCGATCCGCGCCGCCGCCGTACCGACTCCGCCGGCGGCTGCCGACACCAGGAACGTCTCGCCAGGCTGAAGGTTCAGGACGCGCTTGAGGCCGACGTACGCGCTCAGCCCGGTGCCACCTAGGATCCCGAGATGTGCAGACAGCGGTACGCCGGGAGTCTCGTCGATCCGGCGACTCGCCTCGGGAGTGACGACTGCGTGTGTGCGCCAGCCTTGCCCGTGAAACACGATGTCGCCGACGGTGTACTCCGGGGTTTCGCTCTGGACGACCCGCCCAAGAGCTCGACCTTCGCCCGGGGTGTTCAGCGGCCACAACTCGTCGACGTCCATCAGTTGGCGCATGTACGGATCGACCGACAGCCAAAGGTTCTCGACCAAAGCAGTGCCTGGCCGGGCGATGAGCGGCGGTGACTGCACCGACGCGAAGAGGTCGGCGGTAGGGACGCCGTCGGGACGGCCGATCAGCTGGATCTCTCGCATCAGGTCATCCAAGATCAGCCGACGGTGGCGCCACCAGAGAGTTAGCGTAGTGCTTAATGATCAGCTACCGGCTCGGCGTCGACGACCTCGCCGACATGCGCTTCGCGTGCTCGCCGCTGCTCGAGACCGCGACCAGCCTGTGGGCGCTGACCGAGCCGTCCAGTCACGTCGTACACCTGCCCTGGATCCGCCGGACGAGCGCGCTGCTGCACAACCACCCGGAGCGCGAACTGCTGATGACGCTGGTCGCTCCGGAGGTTCACTGGCTGCCCGACTTCATCACGCCACGACCCTCCTCACCGCTGCCGGACGTCGAGGAGGAGCTCGCGAAGGTCCGCGCGACCCCGCCGCGCCGCGCGGTGGCCGACGTGATCCGCGCGTACGACGGTCGCCGCCTCCCGCCCGTCCTCGAGCAGCTGTGCGAGACCCCGCGCCGGCTCCGCGATCGGATCGGTACGGCGATCGCGTCGTACTGGGAACTCGCCGTGGAGCCGCATTGGCCCCGGATGCGGATGCTGCTCGAAGCCGACATGATCCACCGCGCACAACTGCTCGCCCGCGACGGTGCGGCCGCAGTGCTGACCGGGTTGGATCCATCAGCACAGTGGTCCGACGGCGTACTGCGGCTGCGAGTCTCGTCGTACCGGCTCGACTACGACACCGACGTACGCGGCCGGGGCTTCTGGCTGGTGCCGACGCTGTTCGCGAAGCACGCGATCAGTCCGGTCGACCCGTCCGAGCCTCCGACCGTCGCGTACCCGGCGCGCGGCATCGGCACCCTCTGGTCGCCGCAGAGCGCACCGACGTCCCGCGCGCTGGAAGTCCTGCTGGGTAGACCGCGGGCGTCCCTGCTGACCGATCTCGCTGCCCCGACCTCCACCCGGGAACTCGCCCGACGGCGTGCGGTCTCCCCCAGCGCCATCTCCCAGCACCTGACCGCTCTCCTGGCCGTCGGTCTGGTCTCGCGCTCCCGGGCCGGCCGAGTCGTCCTGTATGCGCGGACTCCCCTGGCCGACCAGCTGATCGATCAGAGCCGGTTGTAGGCCTTCAACGTGCGGAGGGCGCCGACTGTGACGATGCCGCGGTACTCGAGGGTGGCGGCCGGGCCGGGCGGTTCCCACCTGATCGCCCAGCCGCCGTCGTCTTGCTGGTCCTCGATCAGGCGGTCGAGGTGCGCGTCGAGCTGGGCGTCGGTGAAGAGCGGGCGCCAGAAGCTGTCCGGAGCCGGCGCGAACTGCAGCGGAGTCACGCCGTACGTCGGGTCCGCGACATCGGCACGGTAGTGCCCGAGCTTGGGGAGCCACTCGCGGATGCGGTCGAAGTCGACGCCGTCCGAGTGCTCCAGGAACGTGAGCGCCTCGAGCATGCCGTGCGCGTCCTCCGGGAAACCCTCAGCCAACTGCGTAGCGCACCACACGGCGGCGCGGTCGCGCCACGGGTGCTCGATGCCGAGCTTGTGCAGCCGGCCGACCAGGCCCGCAGTCGGGTTGATGCCGGGTTGGTAGGTCCACTCAGAGATGTGCTCGGCGCGTGGGTAGCCCTCCACGGCCGGGCCGCACAACGGCACGGCACCGTCGGCCGTCGCGGTCTGGTCGAGCCAGTCCGCCGCCCGCCGGATCATCTCTTCGTCCCGAGCGCCGGCCGCGAGCATCGTGTCGAACGCGACCTCGACGTCCAGCGGCAGACTGTCTGGACACCGCTTGTCCGGCTCCAGCCCCTGCCCGAACCCGCCGTCGGCGTTCTGGAACCCACGCAGCGCGTCGATCACGCCCTGCGGATCAGCCCCCTCGAAAACCGTCCCGAAGAGCCGCCGCTCGAGCACCCGAGCGTCCCGCCGTACAAAGTCCCGCCCTGCCGTGAAGATGTCCATGCCCCCACCCTTACCCATCTCCACCGACAAGTCTTGAACGAATCGGACAGGCTTCACGGCTCGAAGCGGTAACCCATGCCCGGTTCGGTGAGGAGGTGTTTCGGGCGGGCGGGGTCGGGTTCGAGTTTGCGGCGGAGCTGGCCCATGTAGAAGCGGAGGTTGCCGCTGGCGGTCTCGTAGCCGGGGCCCCAGACCTCGGTGAGGAGCTGGCGCTGGGACATCAGCTTGCCGGGGTTGCGGACCAGGACCTCCAGCAGGTGCCACTCGGTCGGCGTCAGGCGGATGTCCTCGCCGTTCTCCAGGGTGACACGCTTGGCGGCGAGGTCGACGACGGCGCCGCCGACGGTCACGACCGGCTGGTCCTGAGCGATGTTGCTGCGCCGGAGTACGGCGCGCATCCGGGCCAGCAGCTCGTCGATCCCGAACGGCTTCGTCACGTAGTCGTCCGCGCCGGCGTCCAGCGCCTCGACCTTGTCGGTCTGGTCGGTGCGCCCGGACAGCACCAGGATCGGCGCGTCGGTCCAGCCGCGCAGTCCGCGGATCACGTCCACGCCGTCGAAGTCCGGCAGCCCGAGGTCGAGGATCACCAGCTCCGGCGGATGCTGCGCGGCGACCTTCAACGCCGACGTACCGGTGCCGGCCAGATGCACCTCGTACCCGCGCGCCTTCAGGTTGATCTGCAACGCCCGCACGATCTGCGGCTCGTCATCAACCACCAATACCCGAGTCACGTTGCTCCGATCGTTCGCGGGTGCCGGGGACCGGCGTATCAGTGGGGGCGGTCGGGATCGCCACCACCATGGTCAGTCCACCACCTGGGGTGTCCTCGGGCTGCAAAGTGCCGTGCATCGCCTCGGCGAGTCCTCGGGCCAGGGCGAGTCCGAGCCCGACGCCGACCGTGTTGTCGGTGTCGCCGAGCCGCTGGAACGGCGCGAACACCCGGTCCCGATGCTGCCGCGGGATGCCGGGCCCGCGGTCGATCACCCGGATCTCCACGGTGTCGCCGAGCGCGCTCCCGGTGACCAGCGGCGCCCGGCCGTCCGGCGAGTAGCGGATCGCGTTCGCCAGCAGGTTCGCGACCACGCGCTCCAGCAGCGTCGGATCCGCCTCGACCAGCGGCAGCGTGTGTGGGATGTCGACCGTGACCCGATCGGCGTCGTCCCCGAGCTCGGACAGTGCGCCGGGGAGGATCTCGTCGAGCGCCATCGGGCGCGTGAAGACGGGGAGTACGCCGGCCTGCAGGCGACTGAGGTCGAGCAGGTTGTCCACCAGCCGCGACAGCCGGTCTAGTGACTCGTCCGCGGTCTCCAGCAGCTCGGCCCGCTCGGATTCGCTCCACTCCACATCGTCGCTGCGCAGCGAAGTCACCGACGCCTTCGCCGACGCCAACGGGGATCTCAGGTCATGACCGACGGCCCGAAGCAGCGCCGTACGCAGCTTGTCGGCCTCGGCGAGCGGCTTCGCCTCGGCGGCCGCCTCACTCAACCGGGCCCGATCGACCAGCGCCGCCGCGTGCGCCGCGAACGCCCCGACCAGCCGCCGCTCGTCCGCCTCCAGCTGATGCCCTTGCAGCACCAGCACGAGGTCGTCGCGGGCCGGGATCTCCGCGTCGGCCTCCTCGGGCCGGGTGCAGGTGAGCGACCCGGCCGAGGCCACCGGTCGCCATACCTCGGTCAGCTCATCGTCGTCCACGCGCTCCATCAGGCACGCCCCGGTCATCCCGAACGCCTCGCGCACCCGCTCCAGCAGGGCGGGCAACGCCGTCTCGCCCCGCAGTACCGATCCGGCCAGGGTCGCCAACGTCTCCGATTCCGCGGCCGCCCGGGCCGCTTGTCTGGTACGGCGGGCCGCGCGGTCGACGACCGTACTGACCATGGCCGCGACCAGGATGAAGATCAGCAACGCCAACGCGTTGTTCAGCTCCGCGATCGTGAACGTCCGCTTCGGCGGGGTGAAGAACCAGTTCAGCACCAGCGAGCCCGCGATCGCGGTCACCATCGCCGGCCACATCCCGCCGACCAGCGCCACCACGACGACCGCGAACAGGAACGCCAGCACGTTGCTGGTCAGGTTGAGCGTGTCGCCGCCGAGCCCGAGGACCAGCGCGAGCACCGGCGGCAGAACGACGGCCAGCACGAAGCCCTGGATCTTCCGTTTCCGGGACACACTGCCCCGGATCCTGGGCAACCTGCCGCGGCCCATCAACGAGTGTGTGACGAGGTGTACGTCGATATCGCCGGAGTCACGGATCGTCGTGGACCCGATGCCCGGCCCGCTGAGCAATGTCGACAGCCTGCTCCGGCGCGAGCCGCCGAGGACGAGCTGAGTGGCGTTCTCGGCCCGCGCGAAGGTCAGCAGCGCGGTGGGTATGTCGTCGCCGACGACCTGGTGGTAGGTGCCGCCAAGCTTCTCGACCAGGTTCCGCTGCTGGGCGAGCTTGCTCGGGTTCGCGCCGGTCAGTCCGTCGGACCGCGCCACATGCACCGCGAGCAGATCGCCGCCGGACGACCGCGCCGCGATCCGCGCCGCACGCCGGATCAGCGTCTCGCCCTCGGGACCGCCGGTCAGCGCGACCACCACGCGCTCCCGGGCCTCCCACGTCGAGTCGATGTCGTGCTCCGCGCGGTACTGCTGCAGACCGGCGTCCACCCGGTCCGCCAGCCAGAGCAGCGCGAGCTCCCGCAGCGCCGACAGGTTGCCGACCCGGAAATAGTTGCCCAGGGCAGCGTCGATCTTGTCGGCGGCGTACACGTTCCCGTGGGCCATCCGCCGGCGCAGTGCCTCCGGCGTCATGTCGACGAGTTCGATCTGGTCCGCGGCCCGCACCACCCGGTCCGGGACCGTCTCCTGCTGCGGTACGCCGGTGATCTTCTCGACCACGTCGTTGATCGACTCGAGGTGCTGGATGTTCAACGTCGAGATCACGTCGATCCCGGCGTTCAGCAGCTCGTCGATGTCCTGCCAGCGCTTCTCGTGTCGGCTGCCCGGCACGTTGGTGTGCGCCATCTCGTCGATCAGCGCGACGTCCGGCCGCCGGGCCAGGACCGCGTCGAGGTCCATCTCGGTGAAGCTGGCGCCGCGGTAGTCGACGATCCGCCGCGGCACCGTCTCCAGGCCGTCGAGCATCTCGCCGGTGTACTTGCGGCCGTGGGTCTCCACGAAACCGACCGCGATGTCGGTTCCCCGGGCGCGCCGACGGCGGCCCTCGCTCAGCATCTTGTAGGTCTTCCCCACGCCGGGCGCGGCCCCCAGATAGATCCGCAGATGCCCGCGGCCGCGATTACTCATACACCCATGCTCCCAGCTCAGCCCAGCGCAGCCAGGGAGGCGTTGAGCTTGACCACGTTCACCCGGGGCTCCCCGAGGAAGCCCAGGGTCCGGCCCTCGGTGCTGTCCTTCACCAGCTTCTGGACCTGCGCGACGCTCAGGCCCCGCTCACGGGCGACCCGGTTGACCTGCAGAGCGGCGTAGGCCGGGCTGATGTTCGGATCGAGACCGCTACCGCTGGCGGTGACCGCGTCCGGCGGGACCTGGGACGGGGCGACGCCCTCGAGCGCCGCGACCGTCTTGCGCCGCTCGTCGATCGCGGCCACCAGGTCGGCGTTGTTCGGCCCGAGGTTCGAGCCGCCGCTGGCCTTCGCGTCGTAGTCGCTCGCGGACGGGCGGGTCTGGAACCACTTGGGGTCGGCGACCATGATCGCCTTGCCGTCGGAGTCCAACTTGCCGCTGTCCATCGTGTACGCCTGGCCGATCAGGTCGGAGGCGACCTCCTTGCCGTTCACCTTGATGATCGACCCGTTCGCGTTGCCGTGGAACAAAGCCTGGGCGACGCCGGTCATCACCAGCGGGTAGACGATCCCGAGGATCGCCGTGAAGACGAGCAGCGCCCTGAGCGCCACTCCGAACTGCCGGACCGAGCCGGGCAGGTTGCTTGCCATTGACAACTACCTCTCTCTACCGCAGCCCAGGGATCAACGAGATCACCAGGTCGAGGAGCTTGATTCCGACGAACGGGGTGATCAGACCGCCGACGCCGTACACGAGCAGGTTGCGCCGCAACATCGCCGACGCCGACGACGGCTTGTACCGGACGCCCCGCAGCGCCAGCGGCACGAGCGCCACGATGACGAGCGCGTTGAACACGATGGCGGACACGATCGCCGACTCCGGCGAGTGCAGCCCCATGATGTTCAGCTTGTCCAGACCCGGGTACGCCGCCGCGAACAACGCCGGCAGGATCGCGAAGTACTTCGCCACGTCGTTGGCGATCGAGAACGTGGTCAGCGAACCGCGGGTGATCAGCAACTGCTTGCCGATCTCGACGATCTCGATCAGCTTGGTCGGGTTGGAGTCGAGGTCGACCATGTTGCCGGCCTCCTTGGCGGCCGACGTCCCGCTGTTCATCGCCACGCCGACATCGGCCTGCGCCAGCGCCGGAGCGTCGTTGGTGCCGTCGCCGGTCATCGCGACCAGCCGGCCGCCCTCCTGCTCCTTCTTGATCAGCGCCATCTTGTCCTCGGGCGTCGCCTCGGCCAGGAAGTCGTCGACCCCGGCCTCGTCGGCGATCGCCTTCGCGGTCAGCGCGTTGTCGCCGGTGATCATCACGGTCCGGATGCCCATCGCGCGCATCTGGTCGAACCGTTCCCGCATCCCCGCCTTGACCACGTCCTTGAGGTGGATCACCCCGAGCGCGCGCGCCGTACCGTCGATGCTCTCGGCAACGACCAGCGGCGTACCGCCGGAGGCCGAGATCCCGTCGACGATCTCACCGAGCCGAGCGTCCGTCGTACCGCCGTGCTCGCCGATCCACGCGTTCACCGCACCCGCTGCGCCCTTGCGGACCTGCCGGTTGTCGACGTCCACGCCACTCATCCGGGTCTGCGCGGTGAACTCCACGAACGTTGCGTGCGGCAACTCTCCGGTGTGCCGCTCGCGCAGCCCGTAGCCGTTCTTCGCCAGTACGACGATCGACCGGCCCTCCGGCGTCTCGTCGGCGAGGCTGGACAGCTGCGCCGCGTCCGCGAGTTCGGTGTCGCTGACGCCCTGGACCGGGATGAACTCCGACGCCTGCCGGTTGCCCAGCGTGATGGTGCCGGTCTTGTCCAGCAGCAGGGTGTTCACGTCGCCCGCGGCCTCGACCGCGCGGCCGGACATCGCGAGCACGTTGCGCTGCACCAGCCGGTCCATGCCGGCGATACCGATCGCGGACAGCAGCGCACCGATCGTGGTCGGGATCAGGCAGACCAGCAGGGCCACCAGGATCACGATGCTCAGGTTCGTGTGCGCGTACGCCGCGAACGTCGGCAGCGTGACCGTCGCGATCAGGAACACGATCGTCAGGCTCGCCAGCAGGATGTTCAGCGCGATCTCGTTCGGCGTCTTCTGCCGCGAGGCGCCCTCGACCAGCGCGATCATCCGGTCGATGAAGCTCTCACCGGGCTTGGTGGTGATCTTCACGACGATCCGGTCGGACAGCACCTTCGTACCGCCGGTGACCGCACTGCGGTCGCCGCCGGACTCGCGGATGACCGGGGCCGACTCGCCGGTGATCGCCGACTCGTCGACGCTCGCGACGCCCTCGACGACGTCACCGTCGCCGGGGATGATCTGTCCGGCCTCGACGACGACCAGGTCGCCGAGCCGCAGTTGGGTGGCGGGAACCGCTTCCTCGTCGCCGCTCGCGGTCAGCCGGCGCGCGGTGGTCTCGGTCTTGGCGCGGCGCAGCGTCTCGGCCTGGGCCTTGCCCCGGCCTTCGGCGACGGCCTCCGCGAGGTTCGCGAAGATCACCGTCAGCCAGAGCCAGACCACGATCCACCAGACGAACACGCTCGAGTCGGTGAAGGCCAGGATCGTGGATCCGGCCGCACCCACCTCGACCACGAACATGACCGGGTTCTTCCACATCACCCGCGGATCGAGCTTGCGCAGCGCGTCCGGCAGCGACGTGAGCAACATCTTCGGGTCGAACAGACCCGACGACGTCTTCTTCGAAGGTGCCGCCGATGCTTGAACGGGCGGCTTGGTCAGCGTGGTCACAGTCCCTCCGCGAGGGGTCCGAGAGTCAGTGCGGGGAAGTAGGTCAGCCCGGTCACGATCAGGACGACACCGACGAGCATCGTGACGAACAGGGCCTTGTGAGTGGGCAGCGTGCCCTGGGTCACCGGGACCGGGTGCTGCCGCGCGAGCGATCCGGCGAGGGCGAGCGCGAACACGATCGGTACGAACCGGCCGAGGAGCATCACCAGCCCGAGAGCCGTGTTGTAGAAGGGGATGTTCGCGCTGATCCCGGCGAACGCGCTGCCGTTGTTGTTGCCGGCCGACGTGAAGGCGTACAGCACCTCCGAGAACCCGTGCGGGCTGTCGGTATTGAGGATCGAGGCACGCGCCGTCGCCAGGCCCATCGCGATCGAGGTCCCGACGAGGACCAGGGTCGGCGTGGTGAGGATGTAGAGCGAGACCAGCTTCATCTCGCGCGCGGTGATCTTCTTCTTCAGGTACTCCGGCGTACGGCCGACCATCAGGCCCGCGACGAACACCGCGAGTACGGCCAGGATCAACATGCCGTACAGCCCGGTCCCGGTACCACCTGGTGTCACTTCGCCCAGCATCATGTGGAACAGCGGCACGCCACCGCCGAGCGGCGTGAACGAGTCGTGCATCGAGTTCACGGCGCCGGTCGACGTACCCGTCGTGGAGACCGCGAACAGGGTCGACGCCCACTCACCGAAGCGGGTCTCCTTGCCCTCCATCGCGGCCCCGGCGGCCTGGGTCGCGGAGCCCGCGCCCTGGAGCTCGAAGAGCGTCGCGAGTACGACGAAAGCGGACCAGATGGTCGCCATCACGCCGAGGATCGCGTACCCCTGCCGCTTGTCCTTGACCATCACGCCGAATGTCCGGGTCAGGCACACCGGGATGACCAGCAGCAAGAAGATCTCGAACAGGTTGGACAACGGGTTCGGGTTCTCGAACGGGTGTGCGGAGTTGGCGTTGTAGTAGCCGCCGCCGTTGGTGCCCAGCTCCTTGATGACCTCCTGGCTGGCGACGGTGCCGCCCGGAAGGGTCTGCGTCTGGCCGACCACCGAGGTGACCTCGTGAGCGCCGGAGAAGTTCTGTACGACGCCCATCGCGACCAGCGCCACGGTCCCGATCACGGCGATCGGTAGCAACACCCGCAGTACGGTCCGGGTCAGGTCCACCCAGAAGTTGCCGAGCCGATCCGTCTTCGACCGGGAGAAGCCGCGGATCAGGGCGATCGCGACGACGATGCCGACGGCCGCGGACAGGAAGTTCTGCACCGCGAGACCGGCGAACTGGACCAGGTGGCCCATGACCGCCTCGGGCACGTAGCTCTGCCAGTCCGTGTTCGACACGAACGAGGCGGCGGTGTTGAACGCCAGCCCCGACTCCACGTTCGGCAGGCCGAGCGAGAGCGGCAGCCAGTGCTGCAGCCGCTGGAGCGAGTACAGCAGGACGACACTGAGCGCGGAGAACGCGAGCAGCGAGCGGGCATAGACTGCCCAGGTCTGATCGGCCTTCGAGTCGACGCCGAACAGTTTGTACGTCGCGCGCTCGATCCGCAGGTCCTTGTCGGACGTGTAGACCCGGGCCATGTACCCACCGAACGGACGGTAGACCGCCGCCAGGCACGCGAGGAGAAGGCCGACCTGCAACAGGCCGGCTGCGGTGTCGGACATCAGAACCTCTCGGGAAAGACCAGGGCGGCGATCAGATAGAGGACCAGAGCAGCGGCCACGACCAGGCCGGCGATGTTCTCGGCGCTCACAACTTCTCCACTCCACGCAACGCGAGCCAGACGGCCGCGAAGACGACGACGGTGACGGCGAGATAGATAACGTCAGACACGACGACCCTCAGCCACAACGAAAGTGCACATGCCTTCACTGCACACCGTTGACTGCCCGGTCAGGAGGGTTCTCGCAGGCCTCTCACACCCGCCGACACAGCTCTCACAGGCTTCTCACATACTTACGCCTGGCAAACCCAGCCAACAGATAAGGGAAGAACACGCACGTGACTGAACTGGACAGCACCGCCCCCGCCGAGCAGTTCTTCTCCGCGGAGACCCGGACCGCCCTGGCCGAGGCGAGCCGCAAGCTCGCCGAGCGGCTCCAGGCGCACACCGACGCCCTGCTCGCGATGACGGGCGACGAGGATCACACCACGCTGTTCGAGCACAACGCCGCGCTCGAAGGCGTGGTCGAGGACTGGAACGACGCGGTCTTCGAACACACCGGTACGTCGCCGTTGCTGCTGGACGACGCGGTCGACGACGAGGAGGACGAAGACGTCGAGGAGGACCAGGTGATCAGCGTGGTGTCGCGGTTCGACCTGCGCGTGTACGACCTGGACGCCCTGCTCGAGGCCGGACGCGCGGCGCAGGAGCGGCACCCGGCCGAACTGGACGAGTCCGGTGACCGTGACCCGGTGGACTCCGCCGAGCAGGCGATCTACGAGATCAGCCGTGAGGTCGGCGAGGCGTGGTTCGAGCTGCCCGGTATCGAGATGGTGGCCGGCGCCCGCGCGTACGTCGTACCCGAGCCGCCCTTCGAGCCGCTCGACGCGGACGCCGAGGACGTCGTCACCGAACTCATCGCCCCGAACGGCGTCGCCACCCACGCCGAGACCTGGGCCTAGGTCCTGTCTGGTAATCCAGCGCCGTAGCGAGGAGGTGCTCGGTGCGGTGCATCGGCGTGCGGGGGCGAAGGGGTCGATGCGGAGCATCGTTCCCTTTGCACCCGTGCGGCGAGGTGCCGTGCCGAGTGCCCCGCAGTAGGCGATGGATTGCCAGACAGGACCTAGACGAGCAGCTCTCCGTCCAGGATGGTGACCGCCGTACCGCCGAGGTTGACGCGGTCGCCGGCGACGGTGATCTGAAGTACTCCGCCGCGGGCGGACGCCTGGTAGCCGACCAGCGCGTCCCGCCCGAGGCGCGCCGACCAGTACGACGCCAGCGCGGTGTGCGCACTCCCGCACACCGGGTCCTCGGGGATGCCGGCCACCGGCGCGAAGAACCGCGAGACGAAGTCGTACTCGCCGTCGGCCGGTGCCGTCACGATCGTGCCCCGGTTGTGGTCGCGCCGGTTGATCTTCTCCAGCTGGGTCAGGTCCGGAGCAACCGCCCGCACCGCAGCCTCGTCCGCGAGCACGACCAGCACATCGGTCAACGGCCCAGTGCTGCAGACCTCCTCCGGCTTGGTGCCGAGGGCCTCGACGAGCCCGTCCGGTACGTCGATCGGCGCGACCGGAGAGATCGGGAAGTCCAAGATGATTCGGCCCTCGTCCACCGAGGCCGAGAGGATCCCGCTCCGGGTGCTGAAGCGGACCCGATCGGTGACGAGACTGTCGGCGACCAGGGCGTGCGTGGTCGCGAGCGTCGCGTGCCCGCACATGTCCACCTCGACGACCGGCGTGAACCACCGCAGGTCCCAGTCTGCATCCTCAGCCTCGGACGGCCGCGCGAACGCCGTCTCCGCGTGCTGCATCTCCGCGGCCACGCTCTGCATCCAGCCCTCGTCCGGCCAGGCACCCGCGTCGAGGATGCACACTCCGGCCGGATTCCCGGTGAAGGCCTGCTGGGCGAACGCGTCGACTACCCGAATCCTCATGGCTCGACGCTAACGACCGCCGTGGACCGGTTCCATATCCACTTTCGTCGCCAGTGGCCTTGAACCACCCGGCCGAACGGCCCGTGTCGAGGGTGTCCGACATCCCGATCGAGGGGGAAACGTCATGTCTTTGCGTTCGAAGGGCCGTCCACTCGCAGTCGCGACCACACTGGCCACCAGTCTGGCGCTGATCGCTCCGGCCACCGCTGACGCACACCGGTCCCGTCCGCCACTCGCCGTACAGCAGGTCAACCTGGTCTCCGACCAACCAGGGAAGGCTGCACTCCAGGATCCGGACCTGGTGAATCCGTGGGGTCTGTCGCTCGGCGCCACCACCCCGCTGTGGTCGTCCAACAACGGTACGTCGACGTCGACGCTGTACTCGTCCGCGCCCGGTTCGGGCACCGCCACGAAGGTGCCGACGGTCCGGGTGACCCTGCCGGCGCCGACCGGTCAGGTGGCCAACGGCGGCAGCGGGTTCGTGCTCAGCAACGGAACCGTCAGCGCTCCGGCCCGGTTCATCTTCGCCACCGAGACCGGCCAGATCGCCGCCTGGAGTCCGCAGGTCGACGCGCTGATCGGTCCGGCCGAGATCAAGGCCACGACGCCCGGTGCCGTGTACAAGGGACTGGCGCTGGCCGGAAACCAGCTGTACGCCGCCAACTTCGCCCAACGTCGGATCGACGTGTTCGACAGCTCGTTCCAGCCGGTGAAGCTGCCGCGCTGGGCGTTCCGGGACACCAGGCTGCCGAAGGGCTACGCACCCTTCAACGTGCAGACCCTGGACGACCGGATCTTCGTCGCCTACGCCTTGCTCGATCCGAAGACCAACGACGAGATCGCCGGCCCAGGTCGCGGGTTCGTCGACGAGTACACCGCCGACGGCAAGCTCGTCACCCGCGTCGCATCGCGCGGCACGCTGAACGCCCCGTGGGGCCTCGCCCTCGCCCCCGCCGCGTGGGGCCAGCCGGCCGGCACGCTGTTCGTCGGCAACTTCGGCGACGGGCACATCAGCGTCTTCCACCCGAAGCGGTACGGCGGCTACAGCTTCGCCGGCCTGCTCCGCACACCGTCAGGCAGGATCCTGGCGATCGACGGCCTCTGGGCCCTGCTCCAAGGCACCGCCACCACCGGCGGCACCGACGTCCTGTGGTTCTCCGCCGGCCCCGACGACGAATCCCACGGCCTCCTGGGCCAACTCCGCAAGCCGTAGACGGGGACCGGGGAGCTCTACCCACCTGCGAAGGCCAGTAGAACTCCCCGCTCCCTCGGCGTCAGTCGAGCGGGCGGAGTTCGTCGGCGTACGAGACGGAGACTCGGCGGAGTACGCCGTCCTTGACCGAGTACTGACCCATGCGCCACAGAGGCGGGCTGTAGGCGTGGACGGTGACGCTCCCCTTGTCCAGGCCGACAACGCGGTGGATGTGGTCCGGGCCGAAGCCGTACACGTCGCCGGCCTCGATCTCGGTCTCGACCGACTCGACGCCGATGGCCAGGTTGTGCTCGACGAGCTTCCCGCGGGCGACCGCGACGGCGCCGGAGGAGACGTCGTGGTCGTGCCAGCCGGTGTCGTTGACCGGGGTCCAGCAGATCAGCCAGACGTCGACGTTGGCGTCGCGGTGCAGCGAGGCGAAGACGCGCTCGTCGTCGCTGTAGGCGACCTTGTCCTCCCACAGGTGCGGCTGCGCAGCGAGGCCGCCGGCCAGCTCGGCCAGCTCGTCAGGGGTGAGATCACGTCCCGGAAGGTCGTCGAGGGACAGACAGTTGTTGAGCTCCACGAGCCGGCTGGCCTGGCGAGCCGGGACGTTGGGTACGTCGATTGGCTGAGCAGTCACTGCACTCCCCTCTCAGGAGTAGATGTACCGGAGCCGAACAGCAGCCGGTGTGGATTGTCGTGGCGGATCACCGCGGTCGCGGCGTCGCCCTGGCGGAGTTCGGTGCTGTCGGCGTACGGCCGGTCGGTGCCGTGCACGACCTGGTCGATGCCGAGCACCCGCGCGACCGCGTCGATCCCTTGCGGGCCGTAGCTCGACGTGTCGACGTACAGATTCGGGTCGATGGTCCCGAGCCGCCCGCCGCGCGCGGCCAGCCGCTCGTGGTGCACCGGCGCGAGACCGGCGGCGGCAACGAAGCACAACCGGAGATTCGGGTACGAGCGTCGCCCGCCGAAGGCATGCCACGCCCACCAGGCCGCCTGCAACTGTGCCGTGTAATCGACGACAGGCGCCCACCAGCCCGGTGCCTCGGCCGGTCGCGCCGTACCGGGGTGCACCAGGATCGGCCGACTGGCTCGCTCGGCGACGCGCAGCAGTTCCGCCTGCGCCTCCCAACCTTTCGGTGTGCCGAGGACGTGCGCCGGCAACTGCAGTCCCAGAAACCCCTTGTTCAGAAGGGATTCCAGCCCGGTGACATCAGGCTCGAGCAGGTCGACGGAAGCCCACGCCCGGAACGGCTTCGGGAACTCCGCGGCCCCGTCGTGCCAGGCGGCGAGCAGCTCCGCGTCCCCGAGTTCCTCGACGCCGAGCGGACTCGACAGCGACACGGCGGCCAGCGTCGTACCGGAGTCCTGCTCCAGCGCGACCCGCTTACCGAGCTCGTGCGCCGCCGGATCCACGTCGTACGGCGCTTCGCACGTGGTGTGCAGCGTCCAGCCGTCCAAGTACGGCGGCTCGCGGCGGGCCCGGAGCCGGTCGACGAAAGCTTCCGGCCACAGATGCTGGTGGACGTCGATCATCGGCTCCTCCTCTCGCCCGTTTGATCAGATTGAAGCGCTTCAGGATGTTTAGAGTGAAGCGCTTCAAACGGCCTGGTGTCAAGTTTCTGTCCGAGGCTCGGGCTAGGGTCATGGACATGTCCGGAACCAGCCGGAGGCCGACCCTCAAGGACATCGCCGCCGAGACCGGGCTCTCGATGGCCGCCGTGTCGTACGCACTGCGCGGTCTGCACGGCACGCCCGAGACCAGGCAGCGCGTCCAGGACGCCGCCGAGCGCCTCGGCTACCAGGCCGATCCGGTCGCCCGCGCGCTCGCCTCCGGCCGGAGCGGATCCATCGGCGTGCTGTGCGCCTCGCTCGAGGACCTCTGGCAGCAACGCGTCGCCGCCGCGCTCGGCCGCGAGCTCCTGGCCCCGGACCGGAACGCCTGGATCATCGACTCGGCCGGCGACGCCGACCGCCAACTCGAGCTCGCCCAGCACCTGGTCGACCACCGCGCCGACGCGATCGTGGTGATCCCGATCGACCCGGCCGCGAAGGCCTGGGCCGCGATCGCCCAGCAGGCTCCGGTGATCGCGATCGGCGACGCGCTGCCCGGCGCGAAGGCGAAGTCCGAGGTGATCCTCGACAACGAGACCGGCGTGAGTACGGCGCTGCGCCGCCTGTCCGACGCCGGCCACCGGGACATCGCCGTACTGAGCGCGACCCGTCGCCTCGAAGTGGAGCGCCCCGCCGAGGAGATCGCACAACGCGTCGCGGCCGACCTCGGCCTGAAGATCCGCCTGCTGAAATGCCCGCACGACCTGGCCGGCGCGACCGCCGTCGCCCGGACGCTGCTGTCCGGCACGGGGCGCCCGACCGGCATCCTCGCACTCGCCGACTCGATGGCCTTCGGCGTGTACGCCGCCTCCCGCGAGCTCGGCCTGCGAATCCCGGAAGACCTGTCCCTGCTCGGCTACGACGACCAGCCGATGTCCCAGCTGCTCACGCCGCCGCTGTCGACGTTCCACTGGCCGCTCGACGAGCTGGTCAGCCACGTCGTCTCCCGCGTCACGTCCGCCGTCGACACCAACCGCCGCGTCCGCCGGACCACGCTCACGCCGACCCTGATCGAACGCGGCTCGGTCGCCGCCCCGCCCAGCAGTGTCCCGTGAGCGAGACGGCGAACGACGCGCGACAGGTTCCACGCCCTCGAAACTAGACTAACTCACTACACTTACTTCCCGGTGTCCATGATCCGGACGCCCGCGAGCTCCTCGGTCGCCGCCCACACCCGCCGCGCCAGCTCCTCGTCGTACGAGATCGGCGACGACCGCACCTTGCTGAACCGGTCGTAGTACCCCGTCGGCGCTTCCTCGCCGATCGCCAGTCGGACGATCGGCTCGGCGCCCTTCCGCGCGGGAAGCGCGAACGCGGTGATCGCCGCGACCTGCCAGCGCGGGAACTGGCGCCCGAGGTCCGTTCGCACGACGCCGGGATGTACGGCGACGACGTTCCAGTCGGGTCGTCGACGCTGCAGCTCGTACGTGAACAAGAGGTTGGCGAGCTTGCTCCGGCTGTAGGTCAGGAACGGGTCGAACGCCTCAGGCCCGTCCGCCAACCGCTCCGGATCGACCCGTACCGTCCCACCGCGCATCGGCGAACGGTGCCCCTCGGAATTCACGTTCACGACCCGCCCGCCGGCCGGAATCAGCGGCGCTAGCAACGCTAGCGTCGACCACGGCGCCAGATGATGTACGGCGAGATTGAGCTCGACCCCGTCCGCACTCTCCTGCCGCGTCGGCGTCATCACACCCGCGTTGTTGATCAGCACGTCGACCCGCCCGACGTCCGCCACCCCGGCCGCGACCCGCTCGACACCAGCCTTCGCCGACACATCCGCCACAATCACCGTCGCCTCCGGCAACCGCTCCCGAAGTGCCGCCGCCCGCCCCGCATCCCGCCCCACCAGAACCAGCCGATGCCCACCCTCAGCCAACCCCTCAGCAACCCGCCGCCCAATCCCCGAAGTAGCCCCCACCACGACAACCGTGCTCACAACTCACCCCCGCCACCGACGCGCGCCGCAGCTCCGGGCGCGGTTCTGCGCACGCGACCCATCGCTCCGTCTCGGCCCACCCACAGCCGCGCGACAGATCCCGGCACGGTTCCGCCCGGCGCCACCGTGCTCACGGTTTGATGCCGTTCAGGCCGACGGCGTTGGTGAGGATGCGGTCGCGGAGGGCGGCCGGGAGTTTGGGGAGGATTGCACCGAGGGTGCGGGCCTCGGCGACGGCGTACCGGCGCTTGGGGCGGCGCGCTTCGACCGCCCGGACGATGACCTCGGCGACCTTGTCCACCGGACCGGGCTTGAAGCGGGCCATCGCCTTCTCGTAGGCGGCCAGGTGCGGCTGATACAGGCTGATTCGGTCCCGGTCGGCGTACTGCATCGCGGCGTCCGCAGCAGCGCCGGCACGCGCGAAGATCTCCGTCTCGGTCGTCCCGGGCTCGATCACCACGACCGGGATCTTCCACGCCGCCAGCTCCAACCGAAGCGCATTCGACATCGCCTCCAGCCCAGCCTTGCTCGCCGACAACGCCCCAAGCAAAGGCATCGCCACCCGCCCCGTCGGAGCACCAACATTCACAATCCGCCCCACAACCGCCCGGCGCGCCCCCGCCCCCTCACGGAGTAATGAACCGTCCGCCGCCCCGGATGAGGAACTGCCCACTCCCGCCCCAGCGCGGGATGCCGCTCCATCCGCCGCCGTGCGCGGTGACGAACCGTCCGCTACCGCCCCAGCCTGGGATGGCGATCCGTCCGCCGCCGTCTCCGTGCGGAGTGACGAACCGTCCGTCGCGGAACCCGCGCGGAGGAGGGGTAGGAACTCGCGGATTACTGAGGCTGGGCCGAGAGTGTTCACCTCCAACTGCCGCCGCCACTCGTCTGCCGGTACCAGTTCGACTGGGCCCTGCACGATCACGCCGGCGTTGTTGATCACCGCCCACAGCCCGTCGACCTCACCCGCGACCCGCTTGGCCGCCGCCGCGACACTCTCCGGATCCGTCACATCCAGCGGCAGCACGCGCACCTCCGGCCCGAAATCGGCCCGTCCGCGCGCCCCGGCGTACACCGTGAATCCTCGGCGTCGCAGCAGCTCGACCGTCGCCGTACCGATGCCGCCGGTCGATCCGGTGACGAGAACCACCCGTCCTTGCGTCATATCGACTCCCTTGAGATGTTCTCCAGGACATGTCCCTTGGGACATATGCGAGCATGCACGTGTCCGTGGGGACATGTCAAGATGGCGTACGACGTCAGCGAGGAGGCGGTATGTCGTTGCGGCACGGGCTGCTCGGGCTGCTCGCCGAGGGGCCGGCCAGCGGGTACGACCTGGCCCGGCGGTTCACCGAGGTCCTCGGTTCGATCTGGCCGGCGCAGCACCCGAAGATCTACGCCGAGCTGAACAAGCTCGCCGCCGAGGGGCTGGTCGAGGTCGAGAGCGAGGGGCCGCGGCGGCGGAAGGCGTACCGGATCACCGACACCGGAGTGGCCGAGGTGAGGCGCTGGCTGACCGAGGTCGACGTCGACCACACCATGCGGCTCCAACCGCTGCTGCGGTCACTGTTCTTCTGGATGATGGACACCGACGAACTGCAACGCCACCTCGAGTCGGAAGCGCAGTACTACCGCCAGTTGGCCGACCAGTACCGCGACTACGCCGCCCGCAAAGACCGCGGCGAATTCGGCTACAGCGAACAAACCCAGTCCATGCGCGTAACCATCGAAGCAGGCATCCGCCTCTACACGGCCCTAGCCGACTGGGCCAACTGGGCCCAAACAGTCCCCCCCGCCAAACCCACCCCACCCCCCCACCCCTAACCAACCCACACCCCAGCCACACACATCCCGCGCACCCACCCGCGCCACCCAGCACCCCCGCGCCGCCCGCCCCCCGCGCCGCCGACGCATGCGCCACCTGCGTCCGCGCGCCCCGTGCCACCGAGCGCCCCCGCGCCGCGCGCCACCCGCGCCCCGCGGCCCGACGCCCTCGCGTCACCTGCGGCCACCGCCCGCGCCACCTGTGCAATCCACCCGCACTCACCCACGCCACACACATCCCGCGCGCCCACTCACCCGCGCACACAGCCCGCACTCACCCGCGCCACACATCCCGCGCGCTCACCCACCCGCGCTCACGCGCCAGCGCTCGCCCACGCCGCGCTCGTCCATCCGCGCACTCCCCTTCATGCGCGCGCTCGCGTCACCTGCCCGCGCCGTCGACGAATACACGAGTGGATATCCCCTCGTGTTGGGGGTTCTCCCCTCGTACACCAGCAGAGAACCCACCACACCAGGGGATATCCACTCGTGTGACTGAACCCGTGGTGGCCTGACTCGCTTGGTGGGAGGGTTTCAGCGCCTCCCCTGGATGCGGAGTCCACCGGACTCTTCCTGGCACAGTTGGAGGTGGGGTTGGGGAGGGTTTTCTACCCGGATCGGGAAGGAACCCTCCCCAACCCCACCCATCCGCTGCCTCCCACAACACGCACGCAGGCGAGTGGGTAGGTGCGCGCGGGTGGCGGGGGCGCGGGACGCGGGTGGCTCGGGACGCGTGGCGCGGGTGGTGCGGGCGTGAGGCCGCAGGTGGCGCGTGGCGCCGGGCGCGGGTGGCGGGGCGCAGGTGGCACGTGGCGCAGGGCCGCGGGTGGCGCGGGTGGCGCGGGACGCGTGGCGCGGGTGGTGCGGGCGTGAGGCCGCAGGTGACGCGAGGGCGTCGGGCCGCGCGGGCGCGGGTGGCCCGCGGCGCAGGGGCAGGGGGTGGCACGGGCGCGCGGACGCAGGTGGCGCATGCGCCCGTCGGCGGTGCGCGGCGCGGGTGGCGCGCGGCGCGGGGGCGCTCGGTGGCACGGGGCGCGCGGACGCA